>JAUJNU010000001.1 GCA_030448085.1 Actinomycetota bacterium
GGACCGAGACCCGCAGGCGCGAAAAGGGCCGGCCGGCGAAGGTGTACTTCACCTGGGAAGGCGAGTCCGGCGCCCTGGCCGAGGCCGGGGTCGAAGCGCCACAGGAGCCCCGCAGGGCCGACTCCGACCTCGCCGCGGAGGTCCGCGCCCTCGAGCGCATCCTTGGCGATGCCCAGCGCCAGGTGGCGCGCATCCACGAGTTGATCGAACGCCGAGAAACGACCGAGTAGAGGAGGAGAAGTGGCTGGTTACGTGAACGAGGACGTGCTCGTCGAGACCGATTGGCTCGAGCAGCGCGTCGCAGATGACGATCTCGCGATCGTCGAGGTAGATGAGGATTTCAACGCCTACGAGAAGGGACACATCGAGAACGCGATCCCGATCAACTGGTCGACCGAGCTCCGGAGCCTCCCGAACCGTGACTTCGTGTCTCGGGAGGGTCTGGCCCGGCTGTTGGGGGAGAAGGGCATCTCGGACGATCAGACGATCGTGCTCTACGGCAGCAACAACAACTGGTTCGCTACCTACGCCTACTGGCTGCTGAAGTACCGGGGAGCGGACAAGGTCAAGATCCTGAACGGTGGGCGGAAGAAGTGGGAGCTCGAGAGCCGCCCCCTCACGCAGGACGTGGCCGACAGGGCCCCCACGACGTACGAGCTCGGGCCGGAGAAGCCGGATCACCGGATCTTCCGTGACGACGTGCTGAGCCGGGTGTCCGGCTCCGAGGGTGCCTGGGTGGACGTCCGGTCTCCCGAGGAGTTCCGCGGTGAGCTGCTCGCCCCGCCGCACCTGCCACAGGAGCAGGCGCAGCTGCCGGGTCACATCCCCGGCGCCGCGAACGTGACGTGGGCGAAGGCCGCTCGCGAGGACGGGACCTTCAAGTCTGCAGACGAGCTGCGTGCCCTTTACGAAGGCGAGGGCATCACCCCGGATAAGGATGTCGTGACCTACTGCCGCATCGGCGAGCGCTCGTCGCACTCGTGGTTCGTGCTGAAGGAGCTCCTCGGGTTCGAGAACGTCAAGAATTACGACGGCTCCTGGACCGAGTACGGCAGCCTCGTTGGGGGGCCGATCGAGAAGTAGTCGTCAAACGAAGATCGCCAAGGGGGCCGGGCAACCGGCCCCCTTTTTTCGCGCCGGGTAACCTAGGCCCCCGCTCCGCCCGAAACACGATCGAGGAGGCTCCAGATGCCGACCAAGGGCAAGAAGAAGCCGACCCAGGCTGAAGGGCCGGTCATGCTCCGCTCGTTCAGCCCCGCCACCGGCGAGGTCCTCGGCGAGGTGCAGGCGAACTCTCCGGCCGACGTCAAGGATGCGGTCGCCAGAGCCCGCAAGGTTGCTCCGGAGTGGGCAGCGATCCCCCCGGAGGGACGCGCCCGGATGCTGCGCGAGGTCCGCTACAGGATCAACGCTCGCATCGATGACATCGTGAAGACCGTCTCCGAGGAGTGCGGGAAGCCGGCCGCAGAGGCGCTCACCGCGGACGTCCTCCCGAGCGTGCTGACCCTCCTGTACTACGAGAAGACGGCGGCGAAGCACCTGAAGACCGAACGCATCGGCGGGATGTGGGGCCCGCTCCTCGGCATCACCTCCAGCGTCGAATGGCGACCCTTCGGCGTCGTCGGTTGCATCACTCCCTGGAACTACCCCTTCTTCCTCACCTTCATGGCGATCGCTCCGGCGCTCTTCGCGGGGAACACCGTTGTGCTGAAGCCTTCCGAGGTCACCCCTCGTACCGGAGAGTTGATCAGGGACGTGCTCGAGCCTCTGCCGCCGGGGGTTGTGACCGTGGTGCAGGGTGCGGGCGATGTGGGGGCCGCACTGGTCGATGCTCCCTGCGACAAGATCTGCTTCATAGGCTCTCCCGGCACCGGCAAGAGGATCGCCGCGGCCGCCGCCGAGCACCTGACGCCGGTGGTGATGGAGCTGGGAGGAAAGGACCCGGCCATCGTCTGCAGCGACGCCGACCTCGACGTTGCCTCTTCCGGGGTGCTGTGGGGGGCGCTTCTCAACACCGGCCAGACATGCGCCTCTATCGAGCGGGCCTTCGTTGTGGACTCCGTGGCCGACGAATTCCAGGAGCGCCTGCTGTCGAAGCTGGGACAGCTGCGTCAGGGCCTAGATGCCGACGTCGGCTCGCTCACTAACGAGCGTCAGTTCGAGGTCGTGAAGCGGCACGTGGAAGACGCGCTAGGGCATGGGGCCGAGCTCCTGGCCGGTGGCCCCGACGCGGGCGAGCGCAACCCCGACGGGAGCCTCTGGTACGCGCCCACCGTGCTAACGGGTGTCACCGAGGAGATGGCGCTCACGAGCGAGGAGACCTT
The DNA here is from genome assembly GCA_030448085.1 of Actinomycetota bacterium. The sequence continues at coordinate 2,325 of JAUJNU010000001.1, forward strand.
CGGCCCGATCCTTCCGATCGTCCGGGTCCAAGACGAGGTCGAGGCGATACGGCGGGTGAACGAAGAGGGCTTCAACCTCACCGCGTCCGTGTGGACGAAGGACAGGGCCAAGGGCCGCAGACTCGCAGCGGGGATAAGGGCGGGCACGGTCTCCGTCAACGACCATGCCATCGCAGCAGGCGCGGCTTGGACTCCCTGGGGTGGTGTGGGGGAGTCCGGCTACGGCAGGCTCTCGGGTGAGTTGGGGCTGCGGGAGTTCCTCTCCCCGGTCCACGTGACGAACAACATGATGCCGAAGATGAAAAGGTTGTGGTGGTACCCCTACGACGAGGCTTCGGGCGCCACGTTGCGAGGGATGGCAGAGCTGTTGTCAGCGCCGAGCCTGGGAGGGAAGTTCCAGGCGGCGAAGAAGATCGCGTCGGCCGTCGGGCCTGCCGTCAAGCGGAAGCTGTAGCCGGAGGAAGAACCAGCTCTTCCGAGGACGCCTCGGCGAGAGCGCTCTTGACGAGCCGGGCGATGTCGACATCCATCTCGGCCCGAGCCGCCTCGGCGGGTTTCACGTGCGTGGCGGGCGAGCGGGAGTCGAACAGGACGCAGGTGTCCTGGTACTTGCGGATCGACACCTCGTAGCTGCCGATGCGCTTGGCGTCGTCGATGATCTCCTGCTTGTCCATGCCGACGAGAGGCCGAAGGATCGGCAGCGCCTCCATCACCTCGTCGACCACGGCCATGTTCCCGAAAGTCTGCGAGGCGACCTGCCCCAGCGAGTCCCCGGTAACCAGCGCCTTGGCCCCCCGCTCGTCGGCAAGACCCTCTGCGATGCGAGCCATCGTGCGTCTGTAGAGGACGGTCCGCAGGCCCGGCGGAGCCTCCGCGGTTATCTCCTTCTGCGCATCCGCGAGCGGCACGACGTGGAACCAGGCCCTGTTCTGGTAACGGGCGAGGATCTCGCCCAATGCCCGCGCCTGCTTGGTGGAGGAGGCGTCGGTGTAGGGGCGGCTATGGAAGTGGAGCAGCTCCACGTCGGCTCCCCGGCGAGCCATCCGCCACGCCGCTACCGGTGAGTCGATCCCCCCCGATAGAAGGGCCAGCATCTTCGCGGACGTGCCGGTGGGAAGGCCGCCGACCCCCTCAAGCTTTCGGCAGTAGACGAGCCCGGCCCCCGCGAACAGCTCGACCCACACCGTTGCGCCGGACCCCCGCAGCTTCACCTCGGCGCCGGTTGCCTCCTTCACGATGTGGCCGACCTTCTCGTTGATCTCCTGGGACGTGTGCGGGAAGTTCGTGTAGGCGCGGCGGGCCTCTATGCGGAAGGATGAGAAGTGCTCGTGGTCGAGCAGCTCCAGGGCCGCCCTTGCGATGGCCTCTAACGATGGCTCTACCCGGCGGCCGGGCCCCACGTAGGCGACGCCGAACACTCGCGGCCCGTGCCGCGGCCTCCAGGACGTCCGAACCGGGCTCGAAGTCCACCACTATCCGGCCGAGGCCCCCCCGGACGCTCTTGTACCCGGTGCCGCGGATCGCGGCCTTGAGGTTCCTTTCGAGGGTCTTTTCGAAGTAGCCGCGGTTACGGCCCTTGAGGCCGAGCTCCGCGTAGTGCGCAACGAGCGCGTCCACGCGCCGGGCCTAGCCCTCTTCGAATCCGACGGAGAACAAGGACTCCACGTCGTGGCGGGAGTAGACCTTGAAGGCGACGAGGGTCTGGGTGCGCTCGATGCCCTCGATCTTGGCGATCCCCTCGGAGACGACACGGGCGAGGTCGTCGTGGTTACGCACCCGCACCATGATCACGAGGTCGTAGTCCCCAGCGACGGAGTAGACCTCGCTGACCTCTTCGAGGTCGGCCACGGTTTGAGCGGTCTCCGGTATCCGATGGACGTCGCAGACGGCTAGAACGATGGTGGAAACCATCTGCCTAGGCTACCGGACGATCCATCGCCTGATCCCGGAAGCTCTCCACCCAGGCCACGGAAGGATGGTCGGGGCTAGATCGTCACCATGTCCCGGAGCTTGCCCGGCGTGCTCGGATGACGAAGCTTGGAAAGAGCCTTCGCTTCGATCTGACGGATGCGCTCCCGGGTGAGGTTGAATTCCTTTCCGACTTCCTCGAGCGTGCGGGGTTCACCGGTGACGAGCCCGAACCTCAGAGCTAGCACCCTGCGCTCGCGGTCCGAAAGCCCACCGAGCATGTCCCAGAGGTCCTCCTGCCGCAGGGCGACCGCCGCTGCCTGGAAGGGCCCTTCGACGTCCTCGTCCTCGATGAAGTCACCGAGCTCGGCGTCTTCGTCTCCCACCGGCTCGTGTAGCGACACGGGCTCGGGAAGGACCCGGAAGGCCTCGCGAACCTTCTCGGGGGTGAGGTCGGAGCCTTCGGCGATCTCGTCGATCGTGGGCTCTCTGCCGAGCTTCTCGAGGAGCTCTGACTGAACCTTGCGGACGCGGTACAGCGTCTCGACCATGTGAACGGGGATGCGGATCGTGCGGGCCTTGTCCGCGATAGCGCGGGTGATGGCCTGCCTGATCCACCAGGTGGCGTACGTGGAGAACTTGAAGCCTCGCTGGTAGTCGAACTTCTCGACCGCTCGCATTAGGCCGAGGTTTCCCTCCTGGATGAGGTCGAGCAGGGGGAGGCCGGCGGCCGAGTACTTCTTGGCGATCGAGACCACGAGGCGGAGGTTCGACTGGATGAAGCGTCGCTTGGCGGCACGGCCCGTCCGCGCCTTCATCTGAAGCTCGACACGCTGCTTGTCGGAGAGCTTCTTCGCGCTGTCGAGCTTCTCCTGGGCCTTCTCGCCTTCCTCGATCTCGCGCGCCAGCTCGACCTCCTGTACGTCGGTCAGCAGCGGATACTGGCCGATCTCACGGAGGTACTGTCGTACGAGATCCTCATGCGCTGCTTCTTCGCGCGCGGATCCGTAGGACGTCGTCGCCTGCGCCATCAGCTCACCAACCTCTTTCTCTGCAGAAGGCCCTAGAGCGCCGCTCCGGGGGCATGCGGCCACGCTGCAACCGCTTTTGTCGTGGAAGGACTGTTTCTATACATGGTACGGAAATCCCTGCCGCTGTAAAGGGGGGTAAATCTTGGTTCCCGGAGACAAAAACCCCGCTGACGCCCATTTATTCCTACAGAAACCATGGAAAAGGGAAGGAGGGGACCAGGGCGGTCGAGGCGAGTCAATGGCCGGTGACGGGGATGGCCTTCAAGGTGTTCGGCTCCCTCGATGCAGCTCAGGATCGCCGACGCTCCCAGTCCCGCTCAGGTGCGGGTGTTGTACGACTCTGCCGACCACGCCTCCTCGGTTCAGCTGAGCGTCAAGTAGCGGTTCTGCCAGAGGTTCCAAAGGGCCGGATCCCTGGGATCCGGCCCTTTTGCGCGCCTGGAGTCCGTCCGGGTTGTGGTGCAGGACCTATTTCGCGTCCTTGCGGAAAGCGACCCGCAGCTCCTCGGGTCCCGCTCGTTGTGTGCGTGGCACAAAGATGCCACTGGGAGTCAGGCCGTCCTTAATGTCCGTTTTGGGTTGCAGGGATTGGTCATGCGGCGGGCGAACAACTAGCCCAAGAAAGAAACGTCATCCGAGAGGAGCCCGAAGGTGAAGAAGAGCTTGGTAGTGATGATCATGGTCGGTCTTATCGCTGGTGCTTTCGCGGCTGCTCCCGCAGACGCTAAGAAGAAGAAGAAGGCGAAGCCCCGCACCGTCAGCGTGGAGTACGCGGCCCCCGGTATCGGAGCTACGGTTCTCGGCGCGGGCGGCGGGTTCTGCCCCTTCGCCGACCCGACCAACTTCGAGTGCATCGAGGTCGCCCCTGCGGCCGGCGAGAAGTTCGTGAAGGTAGAGATCACGGACGCAACCGGGGGAGCGGTGGCTGGGTTCATCAGCCAGGGCGACATCGACGGTGACGGCGTGGGCGACGGCTACGGCGAGTACTGCCGGGGTCACGCAAACCCGATCCCGCTCCAGGCAGCCGCTCCGGTTCGAGTGAGCTTCTACCCCGGCACCTGCGAGGACGGGACCCCGTCCACCCCCACCACGGGGACGATCAAGATCACCTTCTACAAGAAGATCTGACCCACTTCACCAGCTAGAACTAAGAAGAGGCCGGACCCTTGGGTCCGGCCTCTTCTCGCGTTCGGGTGGAGCTAGCTGTCAGCCTCGAACCTGCGACTCACTTCATCCCAGTTGATCGTGTTCCACCAAGCCGCGATGTAATCGGGCCTCTTGTTCTGGTACTTCAGGTAGTAACCGTGCTCCCACACGTCGAGACCCAGAACGGGCGTGCGGCCTTCCATCAGCGGGGAGTCCTGGTTCGGAAGGCTGATGACATCGAGGTGCCCCTCGTGCTTGACCAACCAGGCCCAGCCGCTTCCGAAGTGGTTGGTGGCGGCGGCGCTGAACTTGTCCTTGAAATCATTGAACGAGCCGAAGCCCTCCGAGATCGCCGACGCGATGGCACCGGACGGCTCGCCCCCGCCCCCCGGCCCCATGACCTGCCAGAAGAGCGAGTGGTTCGAGTGGCCTCCGCCGTGGTTGCGGACCGGGCCCTTGATGTCGTCCGGGACCTGATTGAAGTTCCGCAGCAGGTCGTCGACCGACTGACCCGACAGGTCGTCGTGGCCCTCCAGCGCTGCGTTGAGCTTGTCGACGTAGGTCTGGTGGTGCTTCGTGTGATGGATCTCCATCGTGCGGGCATCGATGTGGGGCTCGAGGGCCGAATAGTCGTACGGGAGCTCGGGGAGCGTGTACTTGCCCATGCTCGTCTCCTTCCTTGGTCGTTTGGCGGCCCGGGCAGCCTACCCGTGACGGCTATTTCGCTCGCCCCTCGTCGCGTCGACCACGAGGTCGACCACGTCCTCGAGCCGCCCCGCCCGCTGGAACGCTGTCCTCTGCCGCATCGCCCCGTTCCCGTCCCGGAGCGTGCGTTCGACGAGCCCCTCCACCTCATCCCAGGCCTCGTCCTGCTCGAGGGCCGGCCTCAGCCTCGCGAGAAGAGCCCTGACGAGCCGAGGGGCGGGCGTCAGCTCACCGCCATCGAGATCCACCAGCTCCCCCTCTAGGCCGAACCGGCTGGCCCTCCAGTTGGCCGCGGCGAGCAGCTGTGGCGGGACGTCCAGCTCTTCCTCTTCGTCGACGGCGGCCCGATGGCATGTCTTCGCAAGGGCCCTGAAGAGGCCGGCGAGCATCACCGCCTCGTCCACCTCCATGCAGACGTCGGTGACGCGGAACTCGATGGTGCTGTAGCGGGCCGAGGGGCGGATGTCCCAGTAGATCTTCGTGGCGTCCTTGATGGCTCCAGCCGAGACCAGGACCTCGATCAGCCGGTCATATGATTCGCGAGAGCCGAAGCGGGGAGGTACCCCGGCCATCGGCCACCTGCGCCACATCTCCCTCCCGAAGCTGGCGTAGCCCGAGTCTCGGCCCAGCCAGAAGGGGGAGTTGGCGGCGAGAGCGAGGATGGGGGCGACCGAGGCCCTCGTCCGGTCCATCGTGAGGATCGCTTCCTCGGGGTCCTCGATGCCCACGTGCACGTGGCAGCCGAAGATGATCTGCTCCTTCGCCAGCTGCTGGAAGTCGTCCAGCAGCCCCTCGTACCGGTCCTTGGGGGAGATCTCCTGCGCGCTCCAATGAGAGAACGGGTGGGTCCCGGCCGCCGCTATGCGGTGCCCCTTCGCTTCTGCCGCCCCCATAACCCTTCCCCTCAGGGCCTTTAGATCCCGTCGCACCTCCTCGAGCGAGCGCGCCACCGGTGTCCCTATCTCCACCTGGGATCTGTACAGCTCGGGCTGGACGGCATCACCGGCCGACGCCCGGGCGGCCGGGACCAGATCCGGGGAAACCGGCACGAGCTCGCGCGACTCCGGGTCGACGATCTGGTACTCCTCTTCCACCCCCAGGGTGAAGCTCGGCTCCGTCACTGGTGCTCCCTTCGTCTCGAAGTACCCTCCCCCGGGTGAGGGAAAAGATGTACCCGTACGGGGCGTCCCCTTTGGTCAAGCGGCCTTGGGGCAGGGTCGATGATTTCTTCATGACTCCTCGTCGCGCCGTGGGCACCTTGCTGAGCTCGATCCTGATGCTCGCTTCCGTGCCCCTTCCGGCCGTTGCGGGCGGGGAAGTCCCCGACTGGGTCAAGCCGGCGGTGTCCTACCTCGACGACAACGGTTATTACGACCGGGCCGATTTCAACGCCGAGAAGCCCATGACCCGTGACGCCTTCAAGAGGCTCATGAGGAGGGCCTTCGGGGGCGGTTACCGGCGCACCGGAGGCTACGTGACGACGAAGGAGGTCTCGCGCAGCCTCGTGAAAAAGCTCGGCTACGGAGGGACGGCGCGGCATCTGAGGGAGGAGAGGAGCCCGGACGGCTGGAGCCCCGAGCCCCGCAAGAGCTTCGGCAGCGAGGTGCTCGCCCGCGAGCTCGGCCTCCGCCATGACAGGCCAACCTCCGAGGAGGCGAGGGAGTCCTCGGCCGACGAGGTGATGCCTCAAGCGGACATCCTCTACGCGGTGTGGAAGGCGAAGACGGCCCCCTCGACCTGGGCCGGAGACGCTCTCGGCTCCTTCAGCCTCGGCAACTTCGACAGGAAGCGTCGGAAAGTGGTGAAGTTCGCCGTGTCGCTCGTGGGGACCCCGTACGTGTACGGCGGCGAGTGGGCAGACAAGACGCCCGCTTCGTATCCTTACGGCGCCCAGGCGCACGGGGGCCTCGATTGCTCGGGCTTCGCCTGGTACGTCCTTCGCCGGTCGTCCGCGGGGTGGGACCCCACCGGCAGAGATTACGAAGGTTGGTCGCTTCCGGAGCGGTCTTCGTCGGAGATGGCGCGGGCCACCCGGGACCGGCTTGGCTTCTCCGAGCTGAAGGCCGCGGACCTCATCTTCTTCGCTTCCGGGGGCCGCGACGCAAAGGTTTCATCCGTCTATCACGCAGGCATCTACCTGGGGCGGGGGTGGATGATCCACTCGTCAGGATCGAGGGCTGGGATCAGCCTGGCCGAGGTCGGCCCGGGCTCCTACTGGCACGACCAGATCGTCTTCGGCCGACGCGTCATCAGGTAGCCGCCCCTACTCCTTCGGGATAGAAGCTTCGGCGGCGAGGGCGTCTGCGCTCGCGAGACGTTGCTGCGCCCGTCGAACCGCTTCCCTCATCTGCCTCGGCGAGCCGAGGCCCGCGCTGCGTGCCAGGGTGAGCTCGTAGCCGACCTCGTCCAGGAGCTGCTCCAGCTCGTCCTGGGGATCTCTTTCGTCGCTCACGTCGCTCACGCGGCAGACCCTACTGGAGGCGCTGAGGAGAGCGGCTACATTGGGAGGTAAGGGCGGTTAGCTCAGCGGTAGAGCACTCGGTTTACACCCGAGGGGTCGGCGGTTCGAAACCGTCACCGCCCACTCTGGCTTGAGGACGGCCTCTCGCCCGCCTGAGGCGCGCGCCAACGCCGTGAGGGGCGGGGCCGAGGTCTCCTCGGCGAAGGATGCTATGGGTAGCGCCCGGAGCGTAGCGGAGGCCTGCCCACAGCGCCTTGTGGCGACCCGGCCGGCCCACGCCAGACGCAGGTCGCCCTCCAACCATTGATAGCGCCGGCCCGGCCGTGCGAACTGTGGCTCGGGGCGGAGCCCGATCGCGTCCGCAGCCCACACGGCCGGCAGGCTTGCTCCCGCCGAGATCGCGAGTGCCATCGAACCATAGAACCGTCCGTTGAGATCGATGAGATAGAGACGCCCGTCGGCATCTTGGAGGAACTGCAATTCCGCCAGCCCGATCCAGGCGAGTCGGGCGAACAACCGCCGGGCCCGCTCGATGAGGGCGTTGTCGATCAGCACGCTCACCGGCGGCAGCTGGCCCCTGCCCCCGGCGGCCAGATCGCCTCCGCCCTCTGTTGGGACGCCGCGAGGATCCGTCCATCCCTCGAGACGACGGCCGACAGCGCCACCAGAGGGCCTGTGACCATCTCCTGGATAAGCGGGTCCGCTCCAAGCCTGCGGAGCTCTTCCAGCTTCTCCTCGAGCCGGTTCGCCGGAATGACGTTCGTGTCGACCCTGGGGGCCCCCCCCGGACTTGAGGGGACGCGCAGTCGGCTTTGACGATCACCCGCTGCGCAGCCATGGCCTCCGCGGCTCGAGGGTCCGCGGGGACGCGAGGCCGCAGGATGCTGCCGTCTCTGCCATGATGGCTGTGTCTAGCGCCCGCCTCATCACCTCGTGAGGTGGATGGGGAACGACGGCCCCCACGTCCTCGCGGCGCAGTGACAGAGCCAGAGCCTCGGCCTCGCCGGCACCGAAGACCAGGTCGTACTCGCCGGCACGGACCGCCCCGGCAACCGCATCGATGAAGCGATCGAGGGATAGGTTCGCAGGGGGGACGACGTGGGTTCGGTCGATAGCTTTGGAGGAGCCCGCCAACGAGCGCCCCGACGGCGAGCCGTTGCCCACACCCCATCCTGCCGCTCGAAGGGCCCGCGATGCGGCGACCGCTCCTCTGCTGTCGCCCTGTTCCACTATCAAAGCGCGCAAGGGGTCCCTTCCTCGTGCCTGGGGCCCGTACGGGTGCCGGACCGCTCTCTCACCCATTGCCCCTCTCCACGAGACGTGCAGAATGTAAGGCATCTTGGAAGATGGCGGCTTTGCTGTGACCGGCGTGACGGCAGCGGCCGTCGGGCACATCGAGTGGGTTGATTTCCTTCGTGTCGAGCGGCTCCCTCGACCAGGGGACATCGTGCCGGCAACCGAGTATTGGGCCGAAGCTGCGGGAGGGGGAGCGGTTGCCGCGGTCGAGCTCGGTTCTCTCTCCTCCCGGCCCACCTCTTTCTTCACCTCGGTGGGAGACGACGAGCTCGGCCACAGGGCGGTGGAACGACTTCGGGCAAGGGGGCTCGACGTCCATGTCGCGTTCAGGCCGGCTCCTACGAGGAGGGCGGTCACATACGTCGACAGCGAAGGCGAGAGAACGATCACCGTGATCGGGGCGCGGTTGCAACCCGAGGCGTCCGATGACCTGCCATGGGAGCTGCTCGACGCGGTCGACGCGGTCTACTTCACGGCCGGCGGCGAGGGAGCCCTCCATGAGGCCAGGCGAGCGCGCGTCCTCGTCGCGACCACACGCGTCTACCCGCTTCTGCTGTCCGCCCGCGTGGTTTTGGACGCCGTCGTCGGCAGCGCCGCCGACCCCTCGGAAGTGCACGACCTGGGGCTGCTCGACCCCCAGCCCCGAGCGATCGTCATGACCGACGGGGCTGATGGCGGGACCTTCACAACGCCCGATGGACAGGGCAGGTTCGATGCCGTTCCGCTGGGAGGTCCGGTCGCCGACAAGTATGGGGCGGGGGACTGCTTCGCGGCGGGCCTGACGCTCGCCCTGGGAGGCGGCGCCAACCTCCCGGCGGCCGCCCGATACGCAGCCCGCCGGGGTGCAGCCGCCCTCGGCCGCCGCGGCCCGTACGCATGAGCTAGGAGGGAACAGCGGAAAAGGCTCCGGAGGATCTCCGGGAGCCTTTCCTGAACCTGCGGGGTGGTTCAGAAGCGCGAGTGCCAGTCGCCCTGGTCGTCACTGCGAGGAAGGGTGCCCGCTTACCAGTTAGTTTCGCGGTCCTCTGGAGATCACTGTCAGGACACACCACCATTTCGGGAGTGACGGGAAACGAGCCATGGCGGTAACAGAGGTTTATACCGGCACCCTTCAACCGGAGCGCTTCGAGGAGGTCCTTGCTCCAGAGCGCTACGAAGCCCTCCGCGGGGCCATGGGCAGAGCCGCGTCTTTCCTCGAGGGGCGGGCCGTCTGGAACGTGAACTCAACGGCCCACGGAGGGGGCGTGGCTGAGATGCTCCGCTCGCTGCTTGCGTACGCAAGGGGTGCCGGGGTGGACGCACGGTGGCTCGTCATCGGCGGCAACCCGGACTTCTTCAAGCTTACGAAGAGGATCCACAACCTGCTCCACGGCGCGTCCGGCGATGGGATCGGTTTGGGACCGGAGCAAAAGGAGATCTATCGCGCGGCCACCGAGGACCACGTAGGGGAGATGCTGGATCTCGTCGGCCCGGAGGACGTGGTCATCGTGCACGACCCTCAGCCGGCCGGGCTCGTGGTCCCTTTGAAAGCAAGCGGGGCGACGGTCATCTGGCGGTGTCACGTCGGGATCGACGAAGCGAACGAAGAAGCGGAGCTCGCGTGGGACTTCCTCCGGCCGTTCGTCTCGGGTGCCGACGCTTTGATCTTCTCGCGTGACCGCTTCGTGTGGAGCGGGCTCGATAAAGCCAGGGTCCGAATCATCGCCCCATCGATCGACGCGTTCTCGCCCAAGAACCAGCATCTGGAGGATCATGCCGTCCGCGCGATCCTTTCGGTCGCGGGGTTGATCGCTGAAGGCTCCGACGAGACGGCGGAGTTCATGCGCGAGGACGGGTCGGTCTCGAAGGTGGTGCGTACCGCCAGTTACATCGATGGAGGTGACCTACTGTCCTTCGCCGATCCGCTGGTGGTTCAGGTGTCGCGCTGGGACAGGTTGAAAGACCCGGTTGGGGTCATCGAAGGGTTCGCGCGCCGCTACCTGTCGCTCCAACCGCAAGCTCATCTCGTGGTGGCGGGTCCCTCGGTCGAGGCGGTCGCCGACGATCCCGAGGGGGCGGAGGTCGTCAAGGAATCCCTTGAGGCTTGGCGTGGGTTGCCCGTGCACGTGAGGGGCCGGGTGCATCTGGCATCCCTTCCCATGGATGACGGCGAGGAGAACGCAGCCATCGTGAACGCGTTGCAGACGCATGCGAGCGTCGTGGTGCAGAAGAGTCTCGCGGAAGGATTCGGGCTCACGGTGTCCGAGGGATGTGGAAAGGCGCGGCCGGTGGTGGCGAGCCGCGTGGGCGGCATCCAGGACCAGATCGAGCACCGGACCTCTGGGCTCTTGCTGGACGACCCCAGAGACTCGAGGCTTATGGTCGCGCCGTCGCCGGTTTGCTCGCCGACGATGCCGAGGCTCGGAGCATGGGGCTAACGCCAAGGAACGGGTCCGCGACCACTTCCTCGGCCCCCGGCACCTGATCCAGTACGCAGATCTGATCGGCGGGTTGCTAGCGGAGCGTTTGCCGTTAGGTCTAGCGGAGCAGGTTTAGTCCGGCCTATTTCCGGCCGACGCCGGTCGATATCTCTTTCGAGCGCAGGGGGCCCGATGTCCCGGCGTCCAACGGCGGTGTCTCGATGCCGGCTCCTCTCTCCGCCGTCGAGGAGCTCTTCACAGCATCGAGGGGAAGAGTGCTTGGGGCCCACCCGAGCTCGGTCCGCGCTCGGGTCGCGTCGAGGAGCGGACTCTGGAGAGCGAGGTCGACCCAGCCGGGGGGAGAGGGCTGCAGGTGCATCCGCCAAGTGGCGGTGGCGCCTCGCACGAAGAAGCTTCGGGCCTACGCGGATCGTCCTCGCACCCAGTATACGGGCCACCTCTCTGCGGGGGTCACGAACGGCTCGGCCGCGAGGTTGAACGCTCCGTGCACGTCGCCGAGCGCCGCAAGCCGGTAGGCCTCGCCGGCGTCGTCCGTATGGAGCACCTGCGTCTTCAGGCCGGGTGCGTCGGGAACGAAGGGGATCAGCTTGCGTCGCAGCATGAAGGTCGGTAGGAAGGGCCCGGCGAACAGGCGCTCGGATCCCCGGGCGCGGATCCCTCTTGAAGATGAGGGCAGGCCGCATCCGCACGATCCTCATGTCCGGGTTGTTCGACTCGACCAGGTCCAGCAGCCTCTCGGTCTCGGCCTTGTGGCGTGAGTAGAACGACGTGGGGATGCCGCCGGTGGGCCAGGTCTCGTCCACCACCCGTTTGTCCGGGGCGGTGAGTAGGCGCCGATCGAGGATGCGTAGACGAGCGCTCCCACCTTGGCCGCGGCGGCCGCCTCGAAAACCCGCCGGCTACCGAGCACGTTCGTGCGCCATAGATCCCCTAACCTGCGGGAGGGCTGGATCAGCCAGGCAAGATGGATCACGGCACTCGCTCCGTCGAAGACCGGCGCGAGGTCGCTGGTAACGACGTCTGCTTCGTGCCAGGTCACCTTCGGGATCTCCAGGTCGGGCTTGCGGCGCCGAGGCCGGTGATGGCGGTGACCCGGGCGTCGGCGGACAGCGCCTCGAGAGTGCTCGTTCCGACGTTCCCCGTGGCCCCCGTCACGACTATGTGCATGTCTCCTAAGTACCCGGGAGGAGGTTCCTTAACCGGGTCAGAAAGGAGGCGGGGACAGGAGCGTCGCCACGACCGCGACGATCGCCCCGATCGTCAGGTGCCAGCCCCTGCGATGCCGGCCTGAGATCCCCGCCCGGCCGGTCTCGATGATCAGAGCGCCGCGACCAGGCCGAAGAGGTCCCGTAGCTCAGGAGGGCCGGCGCCGACACCTGTCTCCACAGCCACGATCGCCAATACCGCAGCGAGCAGCGCGCATGCGAGAAGGAGGGAACTGCGGGGGCCGAGCCGGTGGGGCAGACCCCGGACGCCGGTCGCGGCATCCTGCTCGAGGTCGGGGATCGTGTTCGTCAGATGTCTGGCGAAGCCGAGCAGGCCGCCGCCGACGACGACCCACCGGGCGCAGGGCTGATCTCGCGACCTCCCATGCGAAGACGGGGAGCAGCGAGAAGGGAGACGACATAGGGCAACGGGCTGAGGGAGGGTCCCCTTCAGCCCCAGGTTGTAAGCCACGCCGATGCGACCCCGCAGGTCATCACCAACGTCGCCCGAAGACCGAGGGGGAGCGAGGAGCGGGCACGCCGCCGCCAGAGCCGCCGTCAACACCACCGACCGGGCGGGGACGGCCCCTGGGCGAGCGGCTTGTCGCTGCGCTTCCAGGCCCGGTCCCTGTGCCTGTCGAGGTAGTCGTTGGAGCAGCCCACTGAGACCCGACCCGCCGCGCTGGAGGCGAAGGCAAGGCTATGGCCCGCTCCCCGACCGCCAAGTCCGGCTGTCACCGCCGTGGTCAGCATCGTCACCGCGGCTGCGGGGCCGGGTGGGTGCAGCGGAGCAGGGGCCCACCACCACTGCCAGATCTGCGCGACGGAGACGACCCCACCGATAAGGAGGAGCCCCAGGAGGGCGCCTCGCCTCACCAGGATGGCTCCTGCGAGGTGCCCGACGAAGAGGACGTGAAGGCTCGTGAAGAGTCGTCCGCGGGCCATGCTCCCGCCAGCACCAGGCTGGCGACGGCAGGGGCCGTCGCCACGACGATCGATCCGCCTCCCCCGAACGGCGACCCACCGCCCGATCGCCAGAAGATGAAGGCCCCCGCCGAGCCCGCAGACGACGGCACCTGCCGCTCGCATCAGGGGGCCCGTGTCCGGATCATCCAGGAACCCGCCCGAGGCGGTCACCCGGAAGGCGCCGAAGAGGACCGCTCCGGCGATCACACTGAGGAGCGCCTCGACGCCGGCCGGCGGGTTCCAGCTGCCGAACCACACGTGTGTGCACTCGGCTCAGAGTCGTCGCCGGCCCGGAGGAGGCGGGCTCCCGTGTCCCATGGGTCGGCCCATCGCCGGGGCCGGAGCCCCAGCGCGCTAGTGAACGTAGGTAAGAGTGGCCAGGCTGCACCCACGATGAGGGCCGGGGCGATGTTCTCGAGCTCCCTCGCGGAGCCGGTTCTAGCGGCGGCGATCACGATGAGGAACGGGACGAGAGAGAGGCCGCGGGTAACCCAGCGCAGGCGAGACGGGCGGTCCGACCACGAGGAATCCATCGATCCGGGCTCGTCGCCCGGCCGGGGGGACCAGGCCTGCCGCCCCACGAGCGCGACGAGAAACAGTGCGAGCGCTCCCGGAAGCGCCACTCTATGGGTGAATGGGGAGCCCCTCCGCGATCGATCGGATGCGCCAGGTTCATGCCGTGAGCCTACGTGCGGTCTCGTTCGGCGGGAGCGCCGCTTTTTTAGCTGCAGAGGCCGTACCTCGCGGAGTTGGGTTCAGGGGATCTCGGTCACAGTGACGGTCGACGACAAGCGCCCTTGGCCCTTCGGGGGCCCTCTTCGCGTACCGGAGTCGCGCGGCTGTTCTGGGTAATGTTGGGGCATGAGAGGACTCGTGCTCGGCGGCGGAGGGCTGGTGGGCATGGCCTACCACGCCGGTGCCCTCAAGGCCCTTGACGAGCACGGGGTCGACGTTGTCGGCTCGGATCTCCTCGTAGGGACGAGCGCCGGAGCCATCAAGGCGAGCTATCTCGCCGCCGGCTGGACCCCCCAGGACTTCTTCGACTACGCGGGCGGCCTCCACCCGAGATCCCCTCACGACGAGGACGGGCAGCGGGCCGAGGTGGCCGGGATGTTCACGCCCCTGTGGGCCGACCGGCGGCAGCGAGTGCAACGGATGATCGGCTCGAGCTTTGCGCTCGCCTCGTCGCGAGGAATCTTGCAGAAGGCAACCAGGGGCCGGGCGCCGAACGCCCGTTTCCGCAGGGCCTTCCCGTCCGGCATGTACTCGACCGCCGAGACGAGGGCTCGCCTCTACGACGACCTCCCGGAGGAATGGCCTCGGGAGGGCCTCTACATCTGCGCCACCGACCTCTACGGTGGAAAGCGGGTGCCGTTCGGCCGGGACGGGGAGCCCAAGGTCCCGCTGCCGGAGGCGGTTCTCGCGTCCACCTCGATACCCGGCGTCTTCCCTCCTGTGCGGCTGGAGGGCAAGCAGTACGTGGACGGGGGCGCCAGCAGTGCCACGTCCCTCGACCTGGCCGCCCGGGACGGCTGCAACTCGATCATCTGCATCGCCCCCCTCGGCTACAGGAACGAAGGGAACCTTGTGATCCGAGACCCGAAGGCCTGGGCGCCGATGCTCACGCGATCTTTCTTCGCACGGCCTCTCGCGAAGGAAGTAAGGGCGGCGCGGGAGAAGGGGATAGCGGTCTTCGTGATCCGGCCCTGGGTCGAGGAGCTGAAGGCGCTGGGAACGAACGCGATGCGTCACTTCGATCGAAAGACCCTTGTCGAGGCAACCCGCGTTAGCGTCTTGAAGCTGCTCGAGGACCACGGGGATCACCCGGCCCTTCAGGCTGCTGCCACACCGAGGGCGCGGGCGAAGAAGCGGGCATAGCCGGGCCCGTTCTCTCCCGCCCTGCCCACCGTGTCGGTGGCCAGTGAGCGAACTAGACGATAGGAGGTGGAATCCGGCCCGGGAGCGGCCTCGCTCTATAAGCTCACGAACGTATGTTCGAAGACCTGAACGATCCTCAACGCACCGCCGCGACCCACGGCGACGGCCCCCTGTTGGTCATCGCAGGAGCGGGCAGCGGGAAGACGAAGACGCTCGCGGCCCGAGTGGCCCATCTCACCGCCTCCGGTGTTGCCCCCGAGCGGATCCTCCTTCTCACCTTCACCCGAAGGGCGGCGCGCGAGATGCTGGCGCGTGCGCAGAAGCTTCCGGGAGCGGACGCAGCGGCTCGGGTGTGGGGCGGTACGTTCCACTCGGTCGGGAACCGACTGCTTCGGATCTATGGGCGAGGCGTCGGCTTGCAACCCCGCTTCACGGTCATGGACCAATCGGATGCGGCGGACATGATGAACCTCGTTCGCAGCGAGCTCGAGCTGGGGCAAGGCGAGCGGCGCTTTCCCAAGAAGGACACCCTCGTCGGGATCTACTCCCGGATGGTCAACTCCGGCACGCCGCTCAGCGAGGTCCTGGAGGCTCATTTCCCCTGGTGCACCGAGCATGCCCCGGCGCTGGGAACGATCTTCCAGAGCTACACGGAGCGCAAGCGGGTCCAGGGAGTGCTCGATTACGACGACCTCCTCCTCTACTGGAACGCCCTGGCTGCGGCCCCGGGTCTCGGTGAAGAGGTCGCGGGGCTCTTCGATCACATCCTCGTGGATGAGTATCAGGACACGAACTGGCTACAGGCGGCGATCCTGAAAAGCATGCGCAGGACCTGTAGCAATCTCATGGTCGTCGGTGACGACGCTCAGGCGATCTACTCGTTCCGCGCCGCGACGGTTCGCAACATCATGGATTTCCCTCAGGAGTTTCCCGGCGCCACCGTCGTGAAGCTCGAGCAGAATTACCGTTCGACACAGCCGATCCTCGATGCGTCCAACGCCGTCATCGGCCAGGCGAAACATCGGTACACGAAGGAGCTGTGGTCGAACGACATGGGCGGGCGCCGCCCGGTCCTCCAGAGCTGCGCCGACGAGCGGGATCAGTCGGCCATCATCTGCCGCAACATCCTCGAGCACAGGGAGCAGGGGACCGAGCTGATGCAGCAAGCCGTCCTCTTTCGCGCCAGCCATCACAGCGCGCTGCTGGAGATCGAGCTGGCGAAGCGGGACATCCCGTTCGTGAAGTACGGGGGGCTCAAGTTTCTCGAGGCCGCCCACGTGAAGGACCTTTTGTCGTTCCTCCGGATCCTGGAGAACCCGTGGGACGAGTTGAGCTGGTTCCGGGTCCTCCAGCTGTTGAACGGCGTGGGGGCCGCAACGGCTCGGTCCGTCATGTCGAAGCTAGGCGTACGAAGAGGCACGGACGACGACGGGCGGTCCCCCCTCGACAGGCTCGGAACCGAGTCGCCGCGGCTTCCAACGTCCGCCCGAGTGGAGTTCGCCGGTCTGGTTGCCGCATTGCACGAGTGCGCTCCCGAGGCCATGCCGCCCGCATCGCAGATCGAGCGCATCCGCGGCTTCTACGACGCCATCTTCCACAGGGTCTACGACAACCCGGCCCCCAGGTTGCGGGACCTCGATCAGCTGGCTCAGATAGCGGGCGGATATCAGACCCGCACGAAGTTCATCACGGAGCTCACCCTCGACCCGCCGTTGTCTACGGCCGACCAGGCCGGGCCCCCTCTTCTCGACGAGGAGTACCTGACGCTCAGCACGATCCATTCGGCGAAGGGGTGCGAGTGGGATGTGGTCCACGTGATCCACGCGGCCGACGGGATGATTCCCTCGGACATGGCGGCGGGAAGCGAGGAGGAGGTGGAAGAGGAGCTGAGGCTCTTCTACGTGGCCCTCACGAGGGCGAGGCACTCGCTCTACGTGTACTTCCCCTTGCGCTATTACCACCGGCCCGGGGGGATGGACGACGCCCACGGCTTCGCCCAGCTGACGAGGTTCCTGCCCCGGGAGGTCCAGAACCTTTTCGAGATGCGAAAGCCTCCTCCCTCGGAGCAAGAGGATCGGGCGGCTGAGGTCCGCCAGGGTGCACCCGCCGCCGTGGGAGCCTTTCTCTCGGGGCTGTGGAGCAACTAGGGCGGTAAAGGTTCTCGAGCGGGATGCCGAGGTAGGTCTGGATGAGGCGCACGCGGTTCGGGCTGCTGGTCGGCGCCCTAGCGCTCGCCCTTCTCCCGGTGGGAGAGTCTCTGGCGTTGCGGCTCCCGCGAGCCCGGAACTGCCCCGTCTTCCCCTCGAACAGCGTCTGGAACAAGCAGGTCGACGAGCTTCCCGTCCATCCCAACACTCGGGCCATCGTGAGGTCGATCGGTTTGGAGGAGGGCCTGCACGCAGACTTCGGATCGGGCCGCTACAACGGGGCTCGCATCGGGATCCCGATCACCGTCGTTGACGGTGACCAGCGCAAGCGCTACGTGGATTTCGAGTACGCGGACGAGAGCGACCGCGGCCCCTACCCGATACCTCGGGATGTGAAGATCGAGGGCGGGCGTTCCTCGACAGGCGACCGCCACGCGATCATCGTCGACAAGGACGCCTGCAAGCTATTCGAGCTATTCGCCCTCTACCCGCGCAGCGACGGCGGATGGCGTGCCGGTTCCGGCGCCATCTGGGACCTCAGGTCCAACGAGATGCGCCCACGGGGCTGGACATCGGCCGACGCCGCTGGGCTGCCGATCCTTCCCGGGCTCGCTCGGTACGACGAGGTGAGGCGCGGCGGATCGACCATGCCCCCAGATTCACCGTCAGCCGTTCCAGGCGCGGCACATCTATCCCGCGCCATTTCGCGAGCAACCTCGACTCACGGGAACTCCCTCCGATGGGGCTTCGTCTAAGACTGAAGCGGGGATTCGACATCAGTGGTTTCCCGCGGCAGACGAGGATCGTCCTCGAGGCGCTGAAGCGCTACGGGATGATCGTCGCGGACAATGGCTCCGATTGGTTCATCAGCGGAGCTCCGAACAGGAACTGGAACAACGATGCCCTCCATGAGATCGGTCGAGTCCTCGGCTCCAACTTCGAGGTCGTCGACACCAGCAACCTTCGCCCGTAGGCACCGCCCCCTCCTGCTGTCGCTGGCCTGTCTCGCCTCGTTCGTCTCCTGTTCCGAGCGGCCCGAGGCCACCGAGCCCGTCCGAGTGGTCATAGAGAAGTCGTTGTTCGAACCGTCGAGGATCGAGGTCAAAGCCGGGACCACGGTGACCTTCGTGGTTCGGAACGGTGACCCGATCGATCACGAGTTCCTCATCGGCGACGAGGCCGCGCAGCGGGCTCACGAGAAGGGGGCGGAGGCCCACCACGGGGCCAAGCCCGGAGAGATCTCGATACCCGCGGGCGAGGAGCGTTCGACCACCTTCACGTTCGAGGAGCCGGGACGGCTCATCTTCGGCTGTCACCTCCCCGGCCACTACCGCTACGGGATGAGAGGGGTCATCGAGATCCAGGGTTAGCCGCGGCCCACCTCGACGACTTCGCAGCTCCGTTCGACCTTGTCGTCGCTATCGGCGAAGACGAGGTCCTGGCCGTCGCCGCAGCGGACCCTGTCGCGCCTGCCGTCTCGGGAGTAGAAGACATCGTCGCCGCCCCAGCCGGTGGCGAAGTCCTGACCCCGTCCCGGATAGACGTTGTCGTTCCCCGACCCGCCGACGAGCACGTCCGAGCCGCCTTCCCCGAACATATCGTCGTCGTCCCACTGACCCTCGAGCCGATCCTCTCCCCAGCCCCCGGACAGGTGGTCGTCTCCATCGCGGCCCTTCAGCACGTCCGTCTGGCCGTGACCCTTCATGTCGTCGTCCCCCGGCCCCCCGTAGAGAACGTCCTCGTCTTCGTTGCCCACCATGGCGTCGGACCCTGCCCCACCGAAGAGGACATCCGCTCCCGTGCCGCCCCGCACCGAGTCCGCCCCCGTGACCCCGATCAAACGGTCGTCGCCGTCCTCCCCGAAGAGGACGTCCAGGCCCCCGTCACCCTGGACGAGGTCGTCGCCCTCTCCGCCGTAGAGCACGTCGTCTCCCCGGAAGCCGGCCACTATGTCGTTTCCGGCGTCACCGGGGTGCGTGTCGTCCTGAGCCGAGCATTCGATGCGGTCGCTACCCGACGTTCCCGGGGTGCAGCGACCGGCGGTTGCCACAGACGACGAGGTGGGAAGGAGGAGGAAGGCAAGTGTGGCGAGCACAAGGGAGCGCATGTGGTTCCTTTCGTCGGGTGCAGGAGCTAGCAGCTAAGCCCGAGTTGATCCCGCTGCGTGTGGCACCGTGCACTCCACCGGTGCCAGGTCGCTAACCCAGGGTGATGAGGGCGACGCTGACGAGCGCTAGCCCCAGGCCCGCGACCTGCACGGGCTGCATCCGTTCCTTCAGCACGACCCGCGCGAGCAGGACCGTCATCGCCGGGTACATCGAGGTCAGGACCGCCACGAGCGACAGGAGACCCTCTCTAGTAGCCAGCAGGTAGAGAAGGTTCGCGCCCGCGTCGAAGAGACCTGAGCCTGCGATCCCCATCCCGGTCCCGGGGGCGGGGCTGAGGGGCGTCCTTGTCACGAGGACCGCTATCGCTATGAGCGCTAGGGACGAGGCGCGCGCGCCGGCGAGCGGCCACAGCCCTCCGCCCGATGCCCCGCCGAGGAATATGAAGAAGGCTCCGAAGGCGAGGCCTGCGCCGAGGGCGTGGAAGATGCCGTTCGTCCCAGGGCCGCCGGGCTTCGGGCCTCCCGCTCCCGCGTCGGGATCGGGGGCCGAGGAGACGAGGGTGACTGCCACGAGCGCCGATGCGATGCCCACCAGCGCGAGCGGCCCCGGGCGGTCCCCCGTGAGCAGGCCGAACAGAAGGGGGACCGCTGCAGCCTCGACGGCGGTGATCGGAGCGAACACGCTCATCCGCCCCTCGCAAGCCCGGCGTACAAGAGCACCACGCCCACGGCTCCGGCGATCCCTGCGTGGCGGCGCCCCAAGCGAGGTCCGTCCCCGGCCGAGACCCGTCGTGGAGGAGGACGAATGTGGTCACGAGGGTGGCCGTCCCGATCACTTGAGCGATGAGAACGACGCACAGAACGCGGTTCCTACGGGTGACGAGGCCGCCCAAGAAGTCCGCCGCCCCGTAGGTAAGCGCTGCCCAGCGCGAGGACGATCTCCATCCCCTTATCTTCGGATGAAGAGAGAGGCCCCGTTACCGCTTACAATCTGGGCTGACCTCTTTGGGGCCCCCGGCGGGCTCCCTCCCTTTGGAACGTCGAGGAGTTATCCATGCGCACGCGCGCGGACTTGCGGAACGTAGCGATAGTCGCCCATGTGGACCATGGGAAAACGACCTTGGTCGACGCCATGCTGTGGCAGTCGGGGGTGTTCCGCGCGAACCAGGACGTCAACGAGCGCGTCATGGACTCGATGGACCTTGAGCGCGAGAAGGGCATCACGATCCTCGCCAAGAACACGGCGGTGCGGTACGGGGACGTCAAGATCAACATCATCGACACGCCCGGCCACGCCGACTTCGGCGGTGAGGTGGAGCGCGGGCTCACGATGGTCGACGGGGTGCTGCTCCTGGTCGATGCGAGTGAAGGCCCGCTGCCTCAGACCCGCTTCGTCCTCCGGAAAGCCCTTGAGGCGAAGCTCCCGGTGATCCTCGTGGTCAACAAGGTGGACCGCCCCGACGCCCGGATAGCCGAGGTCGTGGACGAGGTTTACGAGCTGTTCATGGACCTCGATGCCGACGAGGCTCAGATCGAGTTCCCGATCGTCTACACGAACGCGAAGGCCGGCACCGCGAGCCTGAAGCAAGGTGAGCAGGAGGAGAATCTGAAGCCCCTCTTCGAGGTCATCATCGGGACGACCCCGCCCCCCTCGTATGACGAGTCCCATCCTCTGCAGGCGCTCGTGACGAACCTGGACGCTTCTCCCTACGTTGGCCGGCTCGCTCTCTGCAGGATGTATCACGGGACGATCCGCAGGGGAGATCCCGTGTCCTGGTGCAGGGCCGACGGGACGATCGAGCGGGTGAAGATCACCGAGCTCTACGTGACGGAGGCCCTCGACCGGGTGGACGCGGAAGAGGCCGGCCCCGGTGAGATCTTCGCCATCGCCGGCCTACCCGACGTGACGATCGGCGAAACCCTCGCCGACGCAGACGACCCGAGGCCGCTGCCGGTCAGCCACTTCGACGACCCCAGCATCTCGATGACGATCGGGATCAACACGTCGCCGCTCGCGGGCAAGGAAGGCTCGAAGTTGACGGCTCGGCAGGTGCGGAACCGCCTCGATCAAGAGCTTGTCGGCAACGTCTCGCTTCGGATCCTCGAAACGGAGAGGCCGGACGCATGGGAGGTCCAGGGCCGAGGCGAGCTCCAGCTCGCAGTGCTCGTGGAGCTGATGCGCCGAGAGGGCTTCGAGCTGACCGTGGGCAAGCCCCAAGTTGTAACCCGGGAGATCGACGGGCGGCTCTGTGAGCCCGTTGAGCACGTGACGATCGACGTCCCCGACGAGCACCTGGGGGCGGTCACTCAGATGCTCGCGGGCCGCAAAGGGGCACTCCAGCAGATGGTCAACCACGGCACCGGGTGGGTGCGCCTCGAGTACCGCGTGCCGGCCCGGGGCCTGATCGGTTTCCGGACGGAGTTCCTCACGGACACCCGCGGCACCGGTCTCCTGCACCACGTCTTCGACGGCTACGAGCCCTGGTACGGGGACTTGAGGACCCGCCCGAGTGGCAGCCTGGTGTCCGACCGGAGGGGGATGACCACGTCCTACGCACTGCACGCACTGTCCGAGCGGGGAACGATGTTCGTGCCGCCCGGCGTGGAGGTCTACGAGGGGATGATCGTCGGCGAGAACACACGGTCTGAGGACATGGACGTCAACCCGACGAAAGAGAAGAAGCTGACGAACATGCGCTCGTCCACCGGCGACGAGCTGGTCCGGCTCGTCCCCCACCGTTTGCTGTCGCTGGAGCAGGCTCTCGAGTTCATTCGCGACGACGAGTGTGTCGAGGTCACCCCGGGAAGCGTGCGTCTGCGCAAGGTGCTTCTCGTCGGCTCCGACAGGACCAAAGCCGGCCGCAGCCAGGCTCGGTCCCGTCTCTCGACCGTTTAGCTTTTCGTATCTCGCCGACTCGGCGATGATTGTTGGATGAACCGCAGGCTCGCGCCCGTTCTCCTCATGCTTCTGCTCGCCCTCGGCCTGATGCTGGGCCTGGCCTCTTCGGCCGTCGCTCAGAAAGCAGACCCCGGGAAACCGGGCAAGGGCAAGGGGGGGAGTGTGCACGAGGACCTTCACGGGGGCGGGGGCCACGGCGGCAAGAAAGCGAAGCCAGAGCCCAAGAGCCGGCGCCGTCAGGATGACGGCTTCCCCATCAAGTGGCTGGCCATCTCCCTCGGGGTCTCGGCCCTCATCGGTGCTGCCGGAGCGCAGATCTCCGGCGACATCCTCGGGCCCCCGAGGCCCGGTTAGCCGGGGCTAGACGGGGAGAGCGTCCGCTCGAGGTTCGCCAAGAGCATCCGCTGCATGCGGCGCAGCCTGTACTTGAGGAAGGCCGACAACACCCTGCCGGACACCCCCCGCGGGAGGTCCACCTCGAGCCTGTGGGTGAGGAGAGACCCCCCTTCCTCCCCCTCCACTATCTCGTACCGGACCTTCATCCGGATCCCGACGATGACGTCCTGCTCCATCCCCTCGGGAGCCACCCCCGTGATGTCGGCGCGACCGGCAACGCGGAAGCCGAGCATGCTGGCATCTCCGATGACTGCCTCCCCGGGGGTCAGCTCCGCAGGGCCGGTGGTGGCGAGGATCTCGGGTTGCCAGGTGGGCCACGTGGAGGGGTCCCGCAAGAGGGCCAGCACCTGGGGGCCGGACGCCGGCACCTTCGTCGTGCCCGAGATCGAGTAGCGGGAGGAGGCTACGGTCGCCCCGCTCCCACGTAGTCCGGCCGGTACGCATCGTTGATGCGTACCTGCGAGCCCGTGTAAGGCGCCTCGACCATCCGGCCGTTCCCGATGTACATCGCAACGTGGTGGATCGGGCTGCCGAAGAAGAGGAGGTCGCCCGGTTGCCAGTCGTTCTGGGCCACCCGCGGTGTGGCCGCGTACTGCGCTCCAGAGTTGTGGGGGAGCGAAACGCCGGCGTGGGCCCAGGCCCATAGCGTGAGGCCCGAGCAATCGTAGGAGTCGGGCCCCTCCGCCCCCCATCGGTACGGCTTGCCCATCTGGGAGAGCGCGGCGTCGACCGCGGCTTGCGCCCCGCCGTTGGGAGCGGGAGCGGCCTCTATCGGATCGGCCGGCTCGGCGGGTGCTGCGGGGGCGGGTGGTGCGGGGGCGGGGGCGGCGGCCTCGGCCTCTTCCTGGGCTCGCTCGGCCGCCCGGGCGGCAGTGGCCGCTCTTCTCGCTTCGGCCCTCGCGACGCGCTCGCGGCGGGCCTCCGCCCGGGCGATCACCTCGTTCAGCTGCGCGATCTCGTCCTGCTGGGACGCGACCTTGGCCTCGATCTCCTCTCTCAGGGAGGCGAGGCGGTTCTCCTCGGCCTGAGCCTCGATGGTCGCCTCCTCGAGGATCTCGACCTTGCTGTCGAGGAGGGCCTTATCCACCGCGAGCCGCTCGAACACCTTCGACTGCTCGGTCTCCGAGGACTCCAGGTACTGCAGCCGTTGCTCGATCTGAGCCGGGCTGTCGGAGGACAGGACTGCCTCGAAGGCGCTCTCGGAGGCGCCGCCGCCCTTGTAGAGCTCGACCGCGAGAGCAACGGCGGCCCCCTCTTTGGTGACCATCCTCGACCTGATGCCCCGCACCGCTCGGTCGGCGAAGGCGATCTTCGCCCTCAGGAGGTCGAGCTCGTCGTGGACGAGGTTGTACCTCTCGACAACGATCTCGAACTCCCGCTCCAGCTCCATGAGACGCGCCTCTGCGGCCTCGAGCTCGGCGCGGCTCGGCTCGGCTCCCGAGGGCGCCGGCATGCCGACCAGAGCCAGGCAGAACATGAGGGACGTGGCGACAAGGGCAATGATCCTGCGGGTCATCCAGCTCACCCTACCCGCGCGGCCTCTCGTGTCTCCGGGCGAAAACCCGGGAAGCGGAGGCCCGCCCGTTTTCATCCTGAGGCGCTCGCCCCTTCTTCCTCCATCAGGCGAGCCAGGATCGAGGCGGCGGTGCCCTCCTCGGGGTCGTTGCTCTGGGCTTCCTCGAGGAGGGGCATGAAGGCATCGTTCGGGAGGCGGAGCCCGAGGGACGACAGCCAGTCGAGGGTGCGGGCCGCGTAACGCAGGATCTGAACCGTCTCGATCCGGGCCACGTCGTAGAAGAACCAGCCGCAACTCGTGAACATCGACATCGCGTTCCGCTGTGCCTCGAGGACCTTCACGGCGACCTGCAGACTGCGTTCGTCGCTAAGTCCGGCCGTCTCCGCCTCCAGGAACTCCGGGAATCGGGAGGGGTCGAGCGCGACCGACACGTACCTGTCCCGCGCTCCCCAGGGGTCGACGAAGATCGAGCCTCCTACCTGCTCGAAGGTTTCGTCCGCGGCCCAGCGGATTATCTCCAGCCCGGCCCTGAGGGGAGCCCTCCACCGCTGGTCCCAGCCTTCCGGACCGTAGGTCTGGCAGCCACAGTCGTCGCTCCAGCGCCCGATGCCGTGCTCGCACGACCACGAGGTGCCGGGCCCGGGGGGCGGCCGGAACTCGAGGCGGGCCGCGCTCTGCTCGAGGAACGTGGCGTAGTTAGTCACCTCGGCCCCCCGCTGCTCCAGACCGTCGAACAGGGCATGGGCGAGGCCGATGTCGCTGAACTTGTGGTGATGACCGTACGTTTCGCCGTCGGTAGCGGCATGGACGAGCCCCTCGTCGTTCCCCCTCGACAGGAAGGACTCGACGAAAGCCTCGGACGACGAGCCGAGGTTCCCGAACGCGATGTCCCGGGCCAGAGCCCCGTCGTAGAAGAAGACGACGAGCTCCCGCCCGGATCCGTCGGGATGGAGGAACCGGTAGGGGAGCCGGGTGTCTACCGGCTGGTCCCGGCCGCTCACCCAGACCCCGTCAGGTTCCCGCCACTCCGCCACCTGATGCGGCGCCAGAACGGTGAAGCCCACCCCCTCTTCGATGAGGATCGACAGGACCGCGGTGTTCGCTGCGGTCTCCGGCAGCCACATACCCTCCGCCTCCCGCCTGAAGCGATGGCGGAAGTCGGCTAGGCCCCAGCGGATCTGAGTGCGGATGTCCCGGACCGTCGCGAGGGGAAGGATCGTGTGATGGAAGGCCTGAGCGAGAGCGTTCCCGTGCCCGAGCCGCTCCGCGCTCAGCCTGTCGCCCTCGAGGATCCGCTCGTAGGTGTCGGAGTGGTGCTCTTCCAGCCACCCGAGAAGGGTCGGCCCCACGTTGAACGAGAGGCGCTCGAAGTTATTGAGGGTGCGCCCGTCGAGCTCCACGAAGGCGTTCGGCCTGTAGCACTCGGCGTGGACGCGCTCGTTCCAGTCGTGGAAGGGGGCCGCGTCCGGCTGCGCGTCGATGGTGCCGGTCCACGGGTTCTCTCTGGGTGGTTGGTAGAAGTGAGCGTGAACCGCTACCCGTACAGCCACAGGACTCCGAGCGGGGGCAGCGTGACGAGCGCGGAGTGAGGAAGGCCGTGCCACGTGAAAAGCTCCGCCTTCACCTCTCCCATGTTGCCGACGTTAGTCCCCCCGTAGGGATGGGCGTCGGTTTTGAGGATCTCTTTGTAGGTTTGCTTTCGGGGGAGGCCCAGCCTGAAGCCCTCACGGGGAGGGGCGAGAAGTTACAGACGCAGACGAGGTTCTACCGTCGGTCGTTCCCGTGCGATAGAAGGCGATGACGTTGTTGTCGGCGTCGTTGGCGTCGATCCACCGGAACCCCTCGGGCTCGGCATCGCGCTTCCCACAGGGCAGGAACGCCACGGTAGGTCTTGTTGAGGTCGGCTACCAACCGCTGCACACCTGCGTGCCCGGGGTCGTCGAGGAGGTGCCAGTCGATGCTCCTGTCGTGATCCCACTCGCGGGATTGCCTATCTCGCCCCCCATGAACAGGAGCTGCTTTCCGGGGTGGGCCCACATGAACGCGAAGAGGGCAAGCAGGTTCGCGAGCTTCTTGCCATCCGTCCCCCGGCATCTTGCCGAGGAGTGAGCCCTTGCCGTGCACGACCTCATCGTGCGAGAGCGGCAGAACGAAGTTCTCGCTCCACGCATACATGAGGCTGAACGAGGTGGTGGTGATGGAAACGGCGGTAGACCGGCTCCCTGGAGAAGTACGAGAGCGTGTCGTGCATCCAACCCATGTTCCATTTGAAGCCGAACCCGAGTCCGCCCAGGTGCACCGCCGGCTGACGCTCGGCCACGCGGTGGACCCTCCGCCAGCATCAGAACCCCGGGGTGCTCCCCATGAACGACGGTGTTCAGCTCTTTAGGAACGCGACTGCCTCGAGGTTCTCGCGGCCCCCGAACTCGTTGGGGATCCACTCCCCCTCAGCGCGGCTGTAGTCGAGGTAGAGCATCGAGGCGACGGCGTCGACCCGAAGGCCGTCGACGTGGAACTCCTCGAGCCAGTAGAGCGCGTTCGAGATGAGGAAGTTCCTCACTTCGTTGCGCCCGTAGTTGAAGACCAACGCCCCAGTCGGGGTGCTGCCCTTGCGGGGGTCGAGGTGCTCGAACAGCGCGGTGCCGTCGAAGCGGGCAAGGGCCCATTCGTCCTTCGGGAAGTGCGCCGGCACCCAGTCGACGATCACTCCGACGCCCGCCTGATGAAGGATGTCGACGAGCGCCTTGAAGTCGTCCGGCGGGCCGAAGCGCGTGCGGTGGGGGCGAAGTAGTTGCTCACCTGATAGCCCCAGGACCCGCCGAAGGGGTGCTCGGCCACAGGGAGGAGCTCGACGTGGGTGAAGCCCATCTCGCGGCAGTAGTCCGCCAGTTGCCGGCCCAGCTCGAGGTAGGAGAG
This sequence comes from Actinomycetota bacterium, assembly GCA_030448085.1. The sequence continues at coordinate 29,322 of JAUJNU010000001.1, forward strand.
GGAATCACCCTCCAGCGTCCTTCTCCACGATCCGAGGTGAACCTCGTAGGTCGACATCGGAGACTCGAGGGCGGAGGCTTCGGCCCGCTTCTTCGTCCAGGCCTCGTCGGAGAACTCGTACTTGCTCGTGTAGACGATGCAGGCGTTCTGCCCGCCCTCGCCCGGCACCTCTGTGGCGAACGCGAAGGGATCGGTCTTGAAGATGCTCCGCCCTCCGAGTCGTGATCTCGAATTTGTACAGGGCGCCGTGCCCCACCCCCGGTACGAACAGCTCCCAGATCCCGGACTGCCCCCGGTGCCTCATCTCGTGCTTGGACCCCTCCCACGTGTTGAAGTCGCCCACGACGCGGACGCTGCGTGCGTAAGGTGCCCAGACCGCGAAGTTAACCCCGGCCACGCCGTCGATCGTTACCTCGTGGGCGCCGAGCTTCTCGTGCAGGTGGAGGTGACGGCCCCCGCCTGCGAGATGAAGATCGAGGTCACCGAGCAAGGACACGTCGGGTCCGTCAGCGATCAAGATGCACCTCTTTCGATCACTCGCCGGATCCCCTCGAGAGGGATCGGCAGCCACAGGGGCCGATGCCCCAGCTCGTACCTGACCTCGTACAGAGCCTTGTCGAGCTCGAAGAAGTCGAGGAGGGTCACCAGGTCGCCTGTCTCGGCGGGAAGGAATCGGCCCTCGTACGACTTCGTGAGGTAGGCGTTCAAGAACCTCTGCCTTGCGAGGTGCTCCCACGCCGCCGCGACGGGAGCGAGGCGTCCCCAGTTCTCGTCGCCCGGGGCGGCCCGGTCGAACAGGGCCGCCGAGGCAGCGTAGCTGAAGGATCGCAGCATCCCCGCGACGTCCTTCAGAGGCGAGCTCTTCGCCCTCCGCTCCTCGAGCGAGCGCGGGCTCACCTTCGAAGTCGATGACCATCCAGCCTCTCGTCGTGTGGAGGACCTGGCCCAGGTGATAGTCCCCGTGCACCCTCGTCTTCTGACCGAGGTCATCGAGCTGCTCGAAACGTGCCAGACACTCCTCTATCGCAGGCGATAGGAGGCTCAGGTCCTCGACGACGACGGAGACTTCGGCCAGCGTGTCACGGGTATGCGCGGCCCACGCTCGCGCATCGGAGGCAGCGACCTGCTCAGGGGCCAGGGCGGGTCGGAGCCTTCCTGGGCGAACGCGACATGCAGGGACCCGGTGACCTCCCCGAGCTCCTCGATCGCGAAGGGCGCCTCCATGCTGCTCGACCTGATCGGCGATGTCGTCGCCACCTTCCACCTCGTCGTAGAGCTGGCCCAGGTGGGCCATGGCGGCGCCCCAGCCCTCTCGGCTTTCCGGGAGGAACTGCTGGGCGATGGCCAGGTCGAGGTTCGTCTCCTCGTCCTCCTCCTCTTCTCGTAGGAGATGTCCCCGACCTGGAGCGGGACGTTAGCGAACTCGTGGACGTTCAGCACCCGGTTCAGCTCGAGGTCGGGGTTCTCACCCCAGGCCACCTTCCGGAAGAGCTTCAGGATCACCTTCTCGTCGAACACGATGGGTGTGTTGCTCTGCTCCGCCCCCATGGCCCTCACGCTGCTCGATCCGGGAGGAGCCATCGGGTCTAGTCCTCCGCCGGTGAAATGAAAGTCACCCCGTTCCGCGTGGGTCGTGATGCCGTGCACCATCGCTCCGGCGATCGCCTTCAGCCGATGGCTCTCGGCTTCCGGGTCGAGCAAGGCCCCCGTAGCGGGGTTGAGGGGTAGGTGGTAGATCGATGGCTTGCCCTGGGTGAAAGAAACCTCGATCAACGCAAGTGTCACCGCGTCTCGGTCTTCGCCCAGTGTCGTGCTGTCGATGAGAGCGAGGTCCTTGATCTGGCGGGTCTTGTCGCCGAACCACCTTTGCCCCGGAAGGGCCCTGCAGGGCCGCCATGGAGATGGTCACAGGGTCTCCTCGGGGACGAGCTGGAACCAGTAGAAACTATGGGGGCCGAACGTCAGAAGGTAGGGCAGCGAGCCGATCCTCGGGAACCTCTCGCGCCCGAGCATCTCGATCGGGTACAGCCCCTCGAAAGGTGAGAGATCGAGCTCCGCGGCCCGAGCTGGCGCGGGCGACAGGTTGTTGACGCACAAGATGACGTCGTCCCCCAGCCTGCGGATGTAGGGGAAGATCGCCGGGTTCTCCGGGTGGAGCGACTCGAAGCTCCCGAGGCCGAACACCTCGTGCTGCTTCCTCACGCTCACGAGCCTCCTGAACCATTGTAGGAACGAGCTCTGGTTGCGTTGCTCCGATTCGACGTTCACGGACTGGTAGCCGTACACGGAGTCGAGGAGCACGGGCAGGTACAGCTGGGCGAAGTCGGCTGAGGAGAACTTCTTGTTGCGGTCCCCGTTCCACTGCATCGGGGTGCGCACACCGTCCCGGTCACCGAGGTAGATGTTGTCCCCCATGCCGATCTCATCGCCGTAATAGACGATCGGCGTCCCGGGCAGGGACAGCAACATGGCGTGGAACAGCTCGGTCTGATCCCTCGAGTTGTCGAGCAGGGGAGCGAGCCTGCGACGGATCCCGAGGTTCAGCTTCATGCGCGGGTCCTTGGCGTACTCGTTGTACATGTAGTCGCGTTCCTCGTCCGTCACCATCTCGAGCGTCAGCTCGTCGTGGTTCCGAAGGAAGATGCCCATTGACAGTTCTCCGGGATGTTGGGTGTCTGCGCCAGGATCTCGACCATCGGGTATCGGACCTGACGCTTCGCCGACATGAACATACGCGGCATGAGCGGGAAGTGGAACGCCATGTGGCATTCGTCGCCGCCACCGAAGTAGTCGACGACGTCGGGCCGGCCACTGGTTGGCCTCGGCCAAGAGGACGACATCGTCGTAGAGGCTGTCGACCTCCTTGCGGACCCGCTTCAGGAAGTCATGGGTCTCGGGGAGGTTCTCGCCGTTAGTCCCCTGGCGCTCGTAGAGGTAGGGGACCGCGGCCGGGAGGCGGTAGCCGTCGAGCCCCAGGTCCAGCCAGAATCTGATCACCGCGAGCATCTGCTCCTGGACATCTTCGTTGTCGTAGTTGAGGTCGGGCTGATGGCTGAAGAAACGGTGCCAGAAGAATGCCCCCGCCTCCTCGTCCCAGGTCCAGTTCGACTTCTCGGTGTCGAGGAAGATGATGCGTCCGTGTGGTACTTCTCCGGGGTGTCGGACCACACGTACCAGTCCCTCTTGTCCGAGCCCGGCTTGCGTGATTCCTGGAACCATGGGTGCTCGTCCGAGGTGTGGTTCATCACCATGTCGGCGATCACCCTGATGTTGCGGGAGTGCGCCTCGTCGAGGAAGTCGACGAAATCGCTGAGGTTCCCGCAGACCGGCAGGATCGAGAAGAAATCAGAGATGTCATAGCCGCCATCCCGGAGGGGGAGCCGTAGAAGGGCGGGAGCCATATCGCGTCCATCCCGAGCCACTCGGATGTAGTCGAGCTTTCGATGAGGCCCCTGAAGTCTCCGTAGCCGTCAGCGTTCGAGTCCCGAAGCTCCTGAGGCGTACGTCTCGTAGAAGACGGCCTTCTTGTACCACTGGGGGTCGGGGGTGAGGCCGATGCGTGAGCCGATCCCGCCCGGGCCGCCGCTCCTGCGGTGTGATCTTCGCTTCGGCCATCGCCTAGGTGAGGACCCGGAAGATGTGAGCCGGCTCGTGATGCGGGTCCAGGCGCACGTAGTTATGGGGGCCGCGCCAGGTGTAGCGCTCATCTGTGATGAGGTCCTGCACCTCGAACTCCTGGCCCGGCTCGAGCCCGAGAGCCTCGAGGTCGAGGCTCGTCGAGCCTTCCTCCCAGTGCCACGGGTTGAGGTTCACGATGACGAGGATCGGGTCGTGATGGAGGGATGCCTTGGAGAACGCGATGAGGTGGTCCTTGTCGATCCCGTGGAAACGGAGGTTCGTGTACTCGGACAGGGCCGCGTGCTTCCTGCGGATGTCGTTGATCCTCGTGATGTACGGGGCGAGGTTGCCGGGAGCGTCCCAGTCGCGGTGCTTCAACTCGAACTTCTCCGAGTTTAGGTACTCCTCGCTTCCCTCCTTGACCGGCGTCCTCTCGTTCAACTCGTAGCCGGAGTAGATGCCGTAGGTGGGGGACAGGAACGCCGCCAACACGAGCCTGATCTTGAAAGCGGGGGGTCCCCCCGTTTGCAGGTACTCGTGAAGGATGTCGGGGGTGTTGGCGAAGAAGTTGGGACGGAAGTAGTGGGCCATCTCGCTCTGCGTCAGCTCCGTCAGGTACCCCTGGATCTCCGGCTTGGCCGTGCGCCAGGTGAAGTAGGTGTACGACTGCGAGTACCCGAGCTTCGCCAATCGGCGCATCACCTTTGGACGAGTGAACGCCTCCGCGAGGAACAGGACCTCGGGGTGCTCTGCGTGAACCTCCTCGATCAGCCATTCCCAGAAAGCGAACGGCTTCGTGTGGGGGTTGTCGACGCGGAAGATCTTCACCCCGTGCGAGATCCAGTAATCGAGGACCCTCTTCAGCTCGGTCCACAGGGCCGCCTTGTCCTCGGTGTCGAAGTTCACGGGGTACACGTCCTGGTACTTCTTCGGGGGGTTCTCGGCGTATTTGATGGTCCCGTCGGGGCGGTGGTGGAACCACTCCGGGTGCTCGGTCACCCAGGGATGATCGGGCGAGCACTGGATGGCGAAGTCGAGCGCGACCTCGATGCCGAGCCTGTTTGCCTCCGCCACTAAGTCGTCGAAGTCTTCGATCGTGCCGAGGTCGGGATGGATCGCGTCGTGCCCACCGGCGACCCCGCCGATCGCCCAGGGGCTTCCGACGTCGTGGGGCCCGGGGGTGAGGGTGTTGTTCTTGCCTTTGCGGAAGGCGACGCCGATGGGATGGATCGGGGGCAGGTAGACGACGTCGAACCCCATCTCGGCCACCGCGGGGAGGCGTTTGGCCGCGGTCTTGAAGGTGCCGTGCTTGCCCCGCGCACCGGTGGAGCGGGGAAAGAACTCGTACCAGGCCCCGAAACGAGCCCTCTCCCTGTCGACATCGAGCTCGAGCTCAGGCTTGGATGTCGCCGATCCTGCCCGGTCCGGGTACTTGGCCATTGCGTTGCGAACTGCATCGGAAAGGGCGGCCGCCACCCGGGGGTCGTTAAGGCCGGCGGCCGTCCCCAACTCGGCGGCCTCGGCGGGGTCGATCACTCCCTGCCCGGTGTCCTGCCCGCCCGGATCCTTCGACTTGCCTGCCTTCGCGGACTTGGCCTTCCTGGTCTTGGGGAGCGGGGCCCTCATGGCCTCTACCGCGGCCCTGACCTCGTTCTTCAGAGGGGCCGGTATAAGGCGGAGACGGGCTTCGATGAGCCTTGCCCCTTCCTCGAGCTCCAGCTCGACCGCGTCTCCCACCTCGAGCTTCTTCAGGAGATGCCTGCGCCAGGTGCTGAAGTGATCGGTCCAGGCCTCGATCGCGTAGGCCCAGTGGCCCATCTGATCCGGGCTGAAGCTCCCGGCCCAGCGGTCGTTCTCGACGTGGGTCATGGGGGCGGTCGCCCATTTCTTGTCGCCCGGCCCCCGGTATCGCAGCACGGCTTGAACGATGTCCGGGCCGTCCCGGAAGATGTCGGCCGTCACCTCGACCCGGTCTCCGACCACGGCCTTGGTTCGGAAGCGGCCTCCGTCGATCTGGGGCTCGATCCGCTCGATTATCACGTCGCCTGCGCTGAGATGGGTCTTAAGTGTCACCAGTAAGCCCCTCGTGTTCGTCTGTCACTCGCCTGTCTTGTCTGGGGTGGGTCAACTTTGCACCGCCCCGCCGTGGGCTCCAGCGTGGGTGCGACGCGAGCCTCGGCCCGCCTCGACCACCCTAACTCCAGCCCGGGCTCGGGGGGCTTGCCGATGTTCTCCGGGTGCGTCAGAGTCTTGACGATGAAAGCACTGCGCAGCTTCGCCGTCCGGGCCGCCCTTCCCGACCCCCTCCAGGACCTCGTCCCGATAGCGCTGAACCTTCGCTGGAGCTGGGATACGCGGACGTCGGATCTCTTCCGGTGGATCGACCCCAGCGCGTGGGAGGAGTCGGGCGGAGACCCCGTGAAGATGCTGGGGCTCGTGTCCAAGGACCGCTTTCACGAGCTCCTCGACGACGGTCCTTTCATGGCGTTCCTCGCTAGCGTCCGTCAAGACCTCGAGTTGTATCTGAGCGACGCCCGTTGGTACCAGGAGCATGGCGGCGACCTGGGGAGCGTCGCTTACTTCTCGCCCGAGTTCGGCGTTTCCGAGGCGCTTCCGATCTACTCCGGCGGCCTTGGCGTCCTTGCCGGAGACCACCTGAAGGCCGCCAGCGACCTGGGGGTCCCGCTCGTCGGCGTCGGTCTTCTCTATCGCGAGGGTTACTTCCGGCAGCACCTCAACCTCGACGGGTGGCAGCAGGAGCGTTATCCGGCTCTCGATCCCCACGGGATGCCGCTCTCGCTCCTGCGAGGGGATGACGGGAACCCGATAGAGATCGAGGTGGATCTGGAGGGTGTTCGTTGCGCCGCTCAGTTGTGGCTGGCCCAGGTGGGCCGGGTGCCACTGCTCCTTATGGATTGCGACGTCGAGGCGAACCGTCCCGAGGAGCGGATCATCACCGATCGCCTCTACGGAGGGGGCTCGGAGCACCGGCTGCGCCAGGAGATCGTGCTGGGGATCGGCGGCGTCCGGGCCCTGCAGGCCGCAGGCTACGAGGCGGACGTGTTCCACTCGAACGAGGGCCACGCCGGGTTCATGGGCCTCGAGCGCATCCGGCAGCTGATAGCGGGCGGTGGCCTGTCCTTCGAGGAGGCGACTCGAGGGGTCCTGCGCCGGCACCGTCTTCACCACCCACACACCGGTCCCTGCCGGGATCGACGTCTACGACGCGGGTCGATGGAACGCTACTTCTCCTCGTATGTGAAGGATTGCGGGATCACGATGGACCGGCTCATGGAGCTCGGGAGCGACGGCGCCGAGGGGGGCAGCGTCACGGTTCAACATGGCGGCGATGGGCCTTCGATTGGCGACCCGGTCGAACGGGGTCAGCAAGCTCCACGGCACGGTCTCCCGCTCTATCTTCTCGCCGCTGTGGCCCGACGTCCCAGTCGACGAGTCGCCGGTGGGATCGATCACGAACGGCGTCCACCTCCCACGTGGCTCGGGCCGGAGATGGCAGAGGTGCTCGACCGCCGTTTCCCCGGGGATGGGCCGAGGCGGGGACGGGAAGTGGTCGCGGATCGACGAGATCTCGGAGGCGGAGCTGTGGCGGGCTCGGGAGAGGGCGCGCGAGCGGCTCGTGTACTTCATCCGCGAGCGGCTACGGGCGCAGCTCGTTGCTCCGGGGTCGCCGAGGCGGACACCAGATGGACGCAGGACGTCTTCGACCCCGGGGTCTTGACGATCGGGTTCGCCCGCCGCTTCGCCCCTACAAGCGCGGCACCCTGCTGCTGCGTGACGTCGAGCGTCTGAAGCGCCTCCTCCTGTCGGGGGACCGGCCGATACAGGTCGTCCTGGCCGGAAAGGCTCACCCCCTCGACGACCCCGGCAAGGAGCTCATCCGTCAGATCGTTCATTTCTCATCCGACCCCGAGGTTCGGGGCCGGTTCGCCTTCATTGAGGACTACGACATGGGGGTCGGACGCGTTCTCACCTCGGGCGTGGACGTCTGGTTGAACAATCCCCCGTCGTCCGATGAGGCATCGGGGACCAGCGGGATGAAGGCTGCCCTCAACGGCGTCATCAACCTTTCGGTACTCGACGGGTGGTGGGACGAGTGCTTCGACGGCCAGAACGGTTGGGCCATCGGGACCGTTGAGTCCTATGCCGACCACGATTATCAGGATGAGGCCGAGGCGAGCGCTCTACGACCTGCTCGAGCGCGATGTAGTGCCCCGTTTCTACGAGAGGCCGGAAGGCCCCGTCCCCGGCGGTGGATGGAACGGCTGAAAGCGTCCGTCAAGTCACTCGGACCGTTCGTCACCGCCGACCGTATGGTCAGCACCTACGTAACGGACCTCACGAGCCCGCTGCTAAGCAAGCGGCCGAGCTGCGTGCGCCGACGGCTACGGCCGGGCCCGGGCACTCGCTGCGTGGAAGCAGAAGATGCTGAGCGCCTGGTCCGAGGTGAAGGTGCTCAACGTTGATGCGGCGACCGTGACGGCCGACGTGGGCGAGGAGCGGAGGGTGTCGGCGACCGTCCGGCTCGGGTCGCTCGACCCGAAGGACGTTTCGGTGCAACTGGCGCACGGTGCGGTAGGAGCGAACGGCGAGCTGGTAAATCCCTCGGTCGACACCATGGGCGCGACGACGTGCGAGGACGGCACCTGTTCCTACTCGGGCTCCTTCGTGGCCACTGCCCCCGGCCCTACGGGTTCGCCGTGCGCATCTGCCCCGCGCACCCCGACCTCACGAACGGGATGGACCTGGGCCTCCTGGCCTGGGCCTAGCACCCAGCCCGACCGCCAGTTCCTGTCCGGTTAGCCTCCGGGCGCTGATCCCGGGGATGCGCCTTCAGCCGCATCTCCTGGGCGGGGGGGGGGATAGAAGGGTGCGCCGCCGCACGGCTGCAACCGGATCCGGAGGGCCGCGGAAAAGTGGGGTTTAGGCGGGGGGAGGTGTACTTCGAGTGTGGCGGTCGAGGAGGTCGTGTCGAGGCGGGCGGGAACCCCCAGGGGCAGTGTCATCATAGGGCTTGTGTGGCCGCAGTCGATGTTCGCAAGCACCGGGATCCCCGCCTCCTCCGTGATCTCGGTTACTACCCGCCACAGGGTCTCGATGTCTTCCGGTGCGTATCCGCGAGGACGGCCTACGAGGAGGCCTGCGCACACTTCGAAGACCCCGAGCTGGTCGAGGTCGGTGAGGTAGGCCTCGACGTGGGCGGGCGAGGGGAGCCTCCTCCGAGGTCTCGAAGAAGAAGATCGCTCCCTCGGGATGGACCCAGCTCGTCGACCCCTTGAGGTGCCAGCACATGGTCTCGAGGCAGCCGCCGATGACCGCACCCTCGCAGACCCCTCCGCAGAACGGCCCACCCGCCGTTGGGATGCATGGCCCGCGGCCTCGTCATGTCCTCCTTCGAATCGAAGTCGAGGAACTCCCCTCCGTCCAAGAGTCTGACGGCTCGTAGCGAAGGTTCCTGCTTCCGAACCACGCAGCTCGCAGGTAGCGGTCGACGTATGGGAAGACCTCGGGATACTCGGCTAGGTCGAGGGTCAAGGAGGGACCATAGAAGCTGGCGAGTCCGGCGTGCTTCAGGAACGCCCAGTTGAGGACCGTCGTGTCGGAGAAACCCTGGAACCACTTCGGGTTGCTCCGGATCAGATCGAAGTCCAGGTGGGGGGCTGGTTCGAGTGGTGCCCCCGATGCCGCTGAGGACGAGGCCACCTCGGGATCGGAGAACGCGGCATGGATGTCCTCGGCCCTGGCCTCTGCGGGGGCCGAGACCCAACCCTCGGAACGGGCGGCGTTCGGCATCAGCTTCACCTCGAGCCCTAGTGAGCGGAGGTATTCGGTGCCGCGCCGCGCGCGGTGCGGCCACGCGCCCACCGCACCGAACGAGGGGGAGACGACGGCGACGCTCGCGCCCGGCCCGAGGGGGCGGGGATCGTGAAGCTCATCGCCGCCAGATCGTGACGCTTTCTGGAGGAAGCTCGGCCCCCCGGCCCCCCAGCCGACGCCAGCACCACCTCGGCCCCCTGCGGGGCCTCTTCCATGACGACCGGCGCTCCGTCGAAGTTGCAGGCGACCACGATCGGCCCGCGCTCCATCACCAGCCAGCGCGGCTCCTCCGAAAACGTCACCCGCACATCGTTGAAGTTCCCGTCCCGCAGCTCGGGGTCGCCGCTCGGAGCGAGAGCAGCTCGCGGTGCCACTCCAAGAGGTTCGCGTGCGGCTCGCCGGCGAGCTCGTCCCAATCGAGCTTCGATGCCTCGAAAGTGCCGCGGCCTGCGGGTCCGGCACCTCGGACGGGTCCCAGCCGAAGCTCGCGAACTCTCTGCGGCGTCCCTCGCTGACCGCTCGTCCGAGGCCCGGGTCCTCGTGATCGGTGAAGTAGAGGAAGGGCGTGGAAGCCCCCACTCCTCGCCCTGGAACAGCATCGGGATGAACGCGGAGGTGAGAACGAGGGCCGCGCCCCACCTTGAGCAGGCCGGGGCTCATCAGGTGGCTTGACCTCTCTCAGTCGCCCTGTTGCCGATCTGGTCGTGATCCTGGAGGTAGCCGAGGAAGGAGTGACCGCTGAGGCCGGTCGGGGTGCGTCCGTGCTTGCGCTGCCGGTGCGCGGAGAACGTCCCGTCGTAGACGAAGGCCTGCTGCAGAGACTTAGCGAGCTGGCCGACGGCCCCGAAGTCCGAGTAGTAACCGGAGCGCTCGCCCGTCAGCACGGAATGGAGAGCGTGGTGGAAGTCGTCGTTCCATTGGGAGTCCATCCCGAAGCCCCCGACGTCCCGGCCGCGAACGACACGCGGGTCGTTGAGATCGCTCTCCGCGATCAGGCGGAGTACCCGGCCGGTAGCTCCCGCCAGCTCCTCCACGTGCTCCGCCATCTCCTCCAGGAGGTTCGCGGAGCGGTCGAGGATCGCGTGCACCGCATCCAGGCGAAGCGCGTCGCAGTGGTAATCCCGCAGCCACATGAGGGCGTTGTCGATGAAGAAGTCCCTGACGGGATCGCTGTGCGCGTCGTCGAAGTTGACTGCGTCTCCCCACGGTGTGACGTAGGCGCCCGTGAAGTAGTGGCCGTACTGGCCGAGGTAGTTGCCCGCCGGGCCGGGGTGGTTGTAGACGACGTCCATGATGACGGCGAGGCCTCTCGCATGAGCCGTCGACCAATCGCTTGAGCCCGTCCGGCCCCCCGTACGAGCGATGGGGGGCGAACAGGTCGACCCCGTCGTACCCCCATCCGTGACCGCCGGAGAACTCCGCGACCGGCAGGAGCTCCAAGGCGCTAACGCCCAGCGAGACGAGGTGGTCGAGCCGGACGATGGCGGCGTCGAAGGTGCCCTCGGAGGTGAACGTCCCGATGTGACACTCGTAGACGACCCAGTCGCCGAACGGCGGCGGGCGGAACGCATGGTCACCCCAGGGATAAGCCGAGTGATCGACCACCCGCGAGGGGCCGTGTACCCCGTGAGGCTGGGACTGCGAACGAGGGTCCGGCAGGGGGTCCCGACCGTCGATGGAGTACCCGTACTCCTCGCCTCCCCCGGCAGGAGCATCGACCGAATGCCAGCCGCCCCTGCCCGCGTCCATGGGATACCTCTCGTCCTGAAGGACGAGGTCCACAGAAGTCGCGAGGGGAGCCCAGACCCGGAAGCGCATCCGGCGATTGTCTCCCAACTGCACCAGGCCGCCCTCACGGTTACCGTTGCGGCATGTTGGGCCGGAGGCGCGACGCCTTCCTCACGTCCGGGGCGGACTATGCCCTAGCGCGGCCTGGGTACCCCGCCGCCGCCTTGGAGTGGATCGCAGGGAACGAGCCACGCAGGGTGCTCGACCTCGGTTGCGGCCCCGGGAACCCAGCCTGCAGCTGGCCCGCTTGGGCCACGAGGTCACGGGCCTGGACCCGTCGCTCAGCTTGCTCCGGGTGCTGCTCGGAAAGGGGGTCGAGGTCGCGTGTGGCCGGGCGGAGTCGATCCCGTTAGCGGCTGCTTGCGTGGACATCGTCACTGCGGGCCAGGCATTCCACTGGTTCGATCGGCCCCGGGCACTCGCGGAGATGCAGCGGGTGCTGAGACCCGGCGGTGCCGTTGGTCTGTTGTGGAACTTCCGCGACGAGGAAGTCGAGTGGGTAGCGGCGCTCTCGTCGATCATCGGCAGCGAGGACGCGATGTCCGCGACGATGGGGCCGGCCGGTGGTTTCGAGGTCGAGGTCGACTCGACGCTCGAGATGATCGGGGCAGAAGAGCTCGAGGAACGGATCTTTCCTTTCGAGCAGCATCTCTCCCCCCAGGGCCTCCAGGCCCTCGTCGCCTCGAGGAGCTACGTCAAGATCCTTCCTGACCAAGAGCGGGCAGACCTTCTGTCCGAGGTAGGGGAGCTTTGCAGGAAGCACCCTCAGCTCGAGGGGAGACCTACGTTTCCGCTCCCGTACCGGACGGTCGTATTCCGAGCGGCGGGCGTCGGCTCAGGAGCGAACGAGCAGAGCCACGGGGAAAGCCGCCAATAGCTCACTCACCAGAACTGAACCTCCAGCCGTCTCTCGGCCGGCCAGCTCGTTCGTCCACCTGCCTTCGGGAAGATCCACCGCGGTGTCCCCCCAGCCCCCGAGTGTGCCCATGACGAGCCGGGGAGCGACCACCGCAAGCTCCTCGGCCCTCGTGTAGGCGACCACGTGAGCGGCTTTCTCGCCCGTAGAGGAGACGGGTGCATACGGAGCGTCCACTCCGAAAGCCCCTGGGCGTCTGCGCCTCAGATTCAGCGTCCTCTGGATGAGGAACAGCTTCGGTAGGCCGCTCTCCTGCCCGGCCCAGGCCTTCGCTGCCCCCATCCCGGCTCCCTCATCGAGCAAGTCCCTCAAGAGCGCACGCCTCGTGTGGTGATCCACCGGCCGGCGGTTGTCCGGGTCGACGAGGCTGAGGTCCCACAGCTCCGTGCCCTGGTAGATGTCGGGGATGCCCGGCGCCGTCAACTTGAGCAGGGTCTGGGCGAGCGAGGTGATCCTCGCCGGCTCCTCAAGCGTGCGCACGAGGGCATCAACGTCCCGGGTGAACGAATCGTCCGCCAGGATCGCTCGGGTGAAACGTTCGACCGCCTCGTCGTAGGCAGGGGTGGGGTCGATCCAGGAGGTGTGGCTCTTCGCCTCCTTCGTAGCTTTCCGCATGTAGGCAACCGCCCTGTCCGGCGTTACCGGCCATGCCCCCACGAGGTTCTGGTACAGCAGGTACTCGGCGTTGCGATCGGGCCACCCCTCGCTCTTGTACTTGTCGTTCCCTTCGCCCCAGCGGTCCACGCGCACACGCCATTCCTCGGTCATCTCGCTGAGGAGGTTCAGTCGAGCTCGAACGTCCTCGCTCCTCTTCGTGTCGTGGGTGGAGGTGGCGAGGAGAGAGCGAGGCCAGCGTGACTGATTGACCGTGCAGCGCTCGTGCCAGTCCGCAAGCGTGATACCGAATTGACCCGGGTCCCCACCCACCTCGTTCAGGGACACGAACCTGTTGAAGTTGTAGAAGACGGTGTCCTCGAGGCCCTTCGCCATGATCGGCCCCGTCGCCTGCTGGAAGCGAAGCGCGAAATCCATGCCTGCGTCGCCCCCGCCGGCGCACAGGAGCACGTGCTCGATGACGTCGAGGATGCCGGGCTCGGCTCGGCCTTCCTTCCGGGCGCGGGCGACGGCGCCTTCGATGACGCGGAGGTCTTCTCGGGCGGGAGGGATACCCCGGCGGACGTAGGTCCGGTAGACGGGGAAGGACGCGATCGTCTCCTCCAGGGCGACTCGCAGGTCTTCTTCCGAGGCTCCCTCGGCCAACGGCGCCAGACGGGCGACGAGGCGGTTGATGTCGCTGCCCATGATCGACCCCATGACGAGGAGCTTCTTGTCCCGGACCACCCGCTCGAGGTCCAGCGATTCCCCGGTGAAGCTCGAGTAGATGGAGTCGATGGCGGCTTCCGCTTCCCGATCGACGAACAGCGGATTGACGAGGTTCAGGAAGTCGTACCCGGACGTTCCCTCCGTCTGCCAATACGGAGGTAGCTCCTCTCCAACCTCCAGGATCTTCTCGACCACCGTGTAGACGCCTCCGGAGCGGGAGCGAAGCTCGGCCAGATACGCCTCCGGATCCCAGAGCCCGTCGATGTGATCCACCCGCAGGCCTTCGATCGTGCCTCGAGCTATGAGCTTCAGCACGAGGTCGTGCGTCTCCTCGAAAACCCGGGGTTCCTCGACCCGCACCGCGGCGAGGGTGTTGATGTCGAAGAAGCGGCGGTAGTTGAGCTCGCTCGCGGCCTTGCGCCAGAAGTCGAGGACGTAGTGCTGGCGTCCCAGCAGGTCGCGCATGCCCTCGGCGGAGATAGAGGTGCTGGCCGGAGCCGTTCCTGAAGCAAGCGGGAGCTCGTGCTCGTGGTAGCGGACGATGATCTCCTCCCCCTCCCGCTCGAGGTGCAGCTCCCCGGACGCGATCACCTCGGCCGGCTCTGCCCCCAGCACCGGGACGAGCACCTTGTCCTTGAGTCGCTCCGACGGGGGATCCCACTCGATGTCGAAGAAGGACGCGTAGCGACTGGCGCGACCGTTCTTCAGGACGTCCCACCACTTGGGGTTGGCCCGCCCCCCGACGGCCACGTGGTTCGGAACGATGTCGAGGATGTGGGACAGGCCCGCCGCGGCAAGCGCGTCACACATGCGCTCGTACGCCTCTTCGCCGCCAAGCTCCCGGTTGAGGACACCGTGGTCCACCACGTCGTACCCGTGCGTGCTCCCCGGGGCAGCCTGCAGGTAGGGCGAGCAATAGACGTGGCTGACCCCGAGGTCCCGCAGGTACGGCGCGATCTCTGCTACGTGGTCGAACGTGAAGCCGGCGTGAAGTTGGACCCTGTAGGTCGCGCGGACCTCAGGGGCCACGTTGCAGCACGACTAGCGAATGACTTTCGAGAGGGACCTGCTGGCGCGGGTCGAACAGGATCGAACCCTCCTCGACGAGTGGCTGGTTCGTGTCGATCATGAGCCCCCAGCGATTCCCCCAAGTCTCATCCGGCAACGTGAAGGCGATCGCCTCCCATGATGGGTTGAACAGGATCAGGAAGCTCTCGTCGGATAAGCGCTCTCCCCGGGGGCCGGGGTCGGGCAGAGCTTCGCCGTTGAGGAACACCCCCAGCGAGTTCACCCCACGAGCGTTCCACTGCTCTTCGGTCATCTCCTCGCCCGATGGGTTGAACCAGCCGATGTCCTTCGTTCCCGAGCCTCGGAGCGGTCGGCCGTGGAACCACTTACGCCTACGGAAGGTGCGGTGACTTTGTCTCATGTCCATGACGCGCCGGGCGAAACCGAGGAGCGAGAGGTTCTCGTCCCGAAGGCTCCAGTCGTACCAGGAGATCTCGTTGTCCTGGCAGTAGGCATTGTTGTTGCCGCGCTGCGTGCGGCCCATCTCGTCGCCGCCGAGGATCATCGGCACCCCTTGGGCGAGGGCGAGCGTTGCGAAGAAGTTCCTCTTCTGCCGCTCCCGCAAGGTTTGGACCCTGGTGTCGTCCGTTTCTCCCTCTACGCCACAGTTCCAAGACCGGTTGTGATCGTCCCCGTCTGCGTTGCCCTCCCCGTTCGCCTCGTTGTGTTTGGAGTTGTACGAGACGAGGTCGCTGAGAGTGAACCCGTCATGTGCTGTGACGAAGTTGATGCTGGCATAGGGCTTGCGGCCGTTGCTTTCGTAGAGGTCCGAGCTGCCGGTAAGCCTGAAGCCGAATTCGGCAGTCGCGGCCCCCTCGCCGCGCCAGTAGTCCCGAACGACGTCGCGGAACTTGCCGTTCCACTCCGACCATAGGGGCGGGAAGTTCCCCACCTGGTAGCCACCCTCGCCCACGTCCCACGGCTCTGCGATGAGCTTCAGTCGCGAGAGGACGGGGTCCTGATGGATGATGTCGAAGAAGGCCGCGAGGCGGTCGACGTCGAAAAGCTCGCGGGCCAGGGCCGCCGCCAGGTCGAAGCGGAAGCCGTCAACGTGCATCTCGGTGGCCCAGTAACGAAGGCTGTCCATGATCAGCTTCAGCACCTGGGGATGCCGCACGTTCAGCGAGTTTCCGGTTCCGGAGAAGTCGTAGTAGTAGCGCGGGTCGTTCGCGACGAGACGGTAATAGGCGGCGTTGTCGATCCCCCGGAAGGAGAGCGTGGGGCCCATGTGGTTCCCCTCACCGGTGTGGTTATAGACGACGTCGAGGATCACCTCGATACCCGCCTCGTGCATCGCCTTCACCATGTTCTTGAACTCGGCCACCTGGCCCCCGCGGGAGCCGGACGAGCTGTAGTCGGCATGAGGCGCGAAGTACCCGATCGAGTCATATCCCCAGTAGTTCCGCAGGCTTTTGTCCAGCAGGTGCATGGGGTGGAGGAAATGGTGCACCGGGAGCAGCTCCACCGCCGTGATGCCGAGGAGCTGGAGGTGCTCGATCGCAGCAGGCTGGGCCAGGCCCGCGTACGTGCCCCGCATCTGCTCGGGGATCCCGGGGTGGGTGGCGGTGAATCCCTTGACGTGCGTCTCGTAGATAACCGTCTCGTGCCACGGGATCTTCAGCTGACGGTCCTGGCCCCAGTCGAAGGTCTCGTCTACGACGACCGACTTCGGGACGCGACCGGCGTCGTCGTCCGCCTGCAGAGAAAGATCTGCGTCCTCCGCCCCCCATGAGTAGCCGAAGACCTCCTGGCCCCAGTCGACGTTCCCCTCGATGGCTCTGGCGTAGGGGTCGATGAGGAGCTTGTTCGGGTTGAACCTTCGTCCCTCGGCAGGGGCGAAGTTGCCCTTAACCCGGAAGCCGTACCTTTGCCCCGGGCCGACGCCCGGCACGACCCCGTGCCATACGAAGGCGGTCACCTCGGTGAGGGGGAGGCGAGTCTCGTTCTGATCGTCATCGAACAGGCACAGCTCCACGCCTTCGGCTTCTTCGGAGAAGAGGGCGAAGTTGGTGCCGTCTTGTTTCCAGGTGGCGCCGAGGGGGTACGAGCGTCCGGGCCAGATCTCAGTCATCGGCCCAGGAGCCTAGCCTCGAAAGGCCCCGAAGCTTCACTGATACGCTCGAACGGAATGACCGCTGCAGACTCCGCTCACCTTCATCGCTTGCTCGATCTCCAGGCAGAAGACACCGCTATCACCCGTCTCACCGAGGAGCGAGCGAAGCTGCCCGCGGCCCTGCGTCTGGCGGAGCAGACGAATCGGCTCGAAGAGCTCGACTCAGACCTCAGGATCGCCACGAAGCAGCGCGACGAGGTGACTCGTGAACAGCCCGCGTCGAAGGCGAAGTCGAGCTGATCACTCAGAAGATCGGCTTAACGAGGGAGGGCAGGCTCCTCTCCGGGAAGGTCTCGAACCCCAAGGAGCTCTCGAGCCTCCAGGCGGAGGTTCAGATGCTCATTAAGAAGCGGGCCGGTATCGAAGACGGGCTCCTCGAGGTGATGGTTCAGAAGGATGAGGCCGAAGCCAGGTTCCAGTCCCTCGAGCGAGAGACGCGAGGTCGGAGCCGAGGTGGAAGAGCTGACGGAGAAGGTCCGCGCCTCGTACGAGGACATCGACGGCCTCGTCGCCCAGCACCGGGCCAGCCGGACCGAGATAGCGGCCGAGATATCTGCGGACCTCCTGGGGCTCTACGACAAGCTGAGAGCGGCGAAGGGGGGCGTCGGGGCGGCCCGCCTCGAAGGCAGCACCTGCCTCGGTTGCCACGAAAGCTTCCCGCCCGCGAGACCGAGCGGATCCGGAGCGAGGGCGGCTTGCAGCGATGCGACAACTGTCGTCGCATCCTCGTCGTCTGAGCCCGATGACACCAACGCTTCACACCGACGGCGGAGCGCGCGGTAGTGGCGGGCCCCGCCGGTATCGGAGCCATCCTCAAAGACGGGCCGAGGGTGCTCGGTGAGGTTGCGATGTCCGTCGGCGTCGCTACCAACAACGTGGCCGAGTACAAGGCCGTCATCACCGGGCTGGAGCTCGCCCTCGAACAACAAGTGAGGGAGCTGGAGGTGTACATGGACTCGCAACTCGTCGTCTCTCAGTTGAAGGGCGAGTGGAAGATCAAGAAACGCGGACCTGAAGCCCTTGGCGCTCCGGCGCGCTCGCTCATGAACCGCTTCGACAGGATCAGCTTGTCCCACGTCCCGAGAGAGCTGAACCACGAGGCCGACCGCCTCGCGAACCAGGCGATGGATCAGGCCGCGCTCGACATGGCGCAGGACGAAGAGTCCCGGGCGGCGCTGGGGCAGAGGTCGCTGCTCGAGTGATCCTGTGGCACATGGGCCTGGCGACGCTGATCGTGTACATGACGCTCGGCCGCAGGCGCATCGACTTCAGGTTCATCCTCTTGGGCGCGGTGCTCCCGGATCTCCTCGACCCGGTGATCCGGGCGATGGGAGGCTTCGAGGGGGACCGCGGCCCGACCCACTCTCCCTCGCGGCGGTGGTAGTCGTGGCCGTGGTGATCATCCTCGGGCTCCGGGGTGAGACTCGCCTCGCGGTGTTCGGCGTGGCGGTTGGCTGGCTCCTCCACCTCGTTGGGGACGGCATGTGGGAGGCCCCTCGGACGTTCCTGTGGCCGGCTTTCGGCACGTCCTTCGACCCCCTCAGCGCAGAGCCCTACTCGTGGTCGCTGCTCACTCGGCCCTGGGAGCATCTCGGGACCTGGGCGGGCGAGCTGGTGGGGCTCGGGATCCTCGCCTGGTTCTGGGTCGCCTTCAGGCTCGGCGAGGAGGGCCGGGCTGTGCTTTTCGCCAGGGATGGATACCTCCGGCCCTAGGTTTGAGGAGTACAGTCACCTAAGCGACAACTGAGTCACCGAAGGGGGAAGCCGGTCGGATCCCGGCGCTGTCCCGCAACTGTAGGTCCGCCCTCGAACGGCGGACGAGCCAGAACACCCTTCGGACGACTTTGTGCTCATGGACCTTCGAGGCAAAGGGACGAGCGCGGAGAAGCCATCCGCTCCTCTTCTTCCGGCCCCCTCGGGGGCCGTTTTCGATGCCCGGCGACGGACCGGGTGGGAAGGAGTTCGGATGAAGTTCTCAGGAAAGACCAGGGGGGCGGCCGCTGCGCTCATGTGGGTCCTCGTTGCAGGAGCGGCCTCGGCGGCAGTGACGGATCAGGATCTGAAGAAGGCGCGCGCCGCTGCGCACTTCGTCGTGTCGCAGCAGAACCCCCAGGGAGAGTTCGAGGGTGGGTTCTCACCTATCGGCACGACAGCGGACGCGATCGTCTCGCTTGTCGCTGCGCGTCGGGGCAATGAGGCGATCGAGGACGGGCTGGACTACCTCGAGACCCGTCAAGCTCAGGTGGACAACGTCGGCCTGAAAGCCAAGGTGATCATGGCTCTCGTGGCAGGGGGGCGGAACCCGCGGGACTTCTCCGGGCGAAACCTCGTTCGGGAGGTCAAGGGCTCGCAGGAGCCCACGGGACGTTACGGGGCCGGCACCGCGGTGTTCGATCACGCCCTCGCGATGCTGGCTCTCGAGGCAGCGAACCTGGCCCCCTCGCGTGATGCAGAGTGGTGGCTCGTGAAGGCTCAGTGTGCCGATGGTGGCTGGGAATACCTCGAGCCTGCAGGCTCGCAGGACCAGCATTGCTTCAACGGCGGCTCGGATGATTTCTTCCTCTCGGATACGAACACGAGCGCGCTGGCGGTGCAGGCTCTGAGGTTCGGGCCACGCATCCCTCTGCAGAGGAGCCCCTTCAGGTTCTTCGGAGCCGCCCGGGATGAGGAGAAGGAGGGCTGGGGTTACTCACCTCGAAGCCTCACCGACACGAACTCGACCGCTTTGGTGATCCAGGCTTACGTATCGCGGGGCAAGGATCTGCCGCAGGGGGCGAAGGCCGCCCTGCGGCGCCTGCAGCACCCGCTCTGTGAGGAGAACGGTGCGTTCGCCTACACGTGGGCCGAGGAGGAAGGATCCGGCAACTACGTCCGTACCAGCCCCGACCTCGGGGCGACGGTAGCGGCCATCCCCGCGCTTCTCGAGAAGCCCTTCCCGATCCGTCGGGCCGACGTGACCAAGGGGGCTCCCGCTCCCAACTGCGGGTAAGGAGCATGAGGTTCCGGTCGTCGCTGCTGGGAGCCGCCCTTTTCCTGGGCGCGCTCCCGGCGGTGGTGGCGACGCCCCTTCCGGCATGCGCGGCAGAAGGGCCGCACGCGGCGCTCGTCGTGGACACCGGCGACGCCTCTTACACGCTGTGCGTCGCGTTGCCGAGCGCCGAGGTCTCCGGGATCGACCTGATCGAGCTCGCGGGTGAGCAGCATGGCCTCGACTACCGGCTCGGCTACGGAGGAGGGGCGGTGTGCCGCCTCGCCGGTGTCGGCCCTTCGGAGGGCGAGTGCTTCGATGATTACCCCGACTTCTGGGGGTACTGGCATGGGAACGGCTCGGGCGGCTGGACCTGGTCCGGCAGCGGCGCCGGATCGGCGCGCGTCTCTGACGGTGACGTTGAAGGCTGGTCGTGGGGGACCGGACAGGACGGGTCCTCCCACCAGCCCCCGCCGACGGTGACGTCGCGGAGGTCTGCGGTTACAGCGTGGAACCTGCCGAGCCCGAGCCCGTGGCGCCGGGGGACAAGCCGTCCAAGCCCGGTCGGGGGGGTGGGCCGGGGGGGGGGCCGGGTGAGGGCGACCACGACAGCGGCCCCCGCAACGACGAGCCGGACCGTAGCCGGGGGGCCCGTGCCGGCAGCGAGGCACCGCAGGGAGATTCTGTTGATGCCTCGCCGGCGAAGCCCGAGCGCGAGAGGGAGCCGAAGGAGCTAGCCGACCGGAAGGCGCGGAAGAAGAAGCGAAAGGCCGTCCGAACCGGGAAGGGCAAGGGGAGGCAGGAACGGGACGATGCGATCGCCGCTCCCGCCCCATCTCCTCTCCCCGAGGCGGCGGAGCTCCCGGCTGCGGCGAGGGCTCCGGATGACGCAGGGCCCCCTCTTGCGGGGCTCGCCGGCCTCGGCGCCGCAGCGGCTCTGATGGCGGTCGGGGCGTGGTTCGTCAGGCGCCGCTCGAAAGCCGGATAGAGGGTGCACCAGGGAGCCTGGCTCGCGTGGACCACTTGCGCCGCCGGGGTCGCCATCGCCACGACCAACCCCTTCTACCTGCTTCCGCTCGTGGCGTGCGCCTACATCGTCCACGCCCGGCACCTGAGGGAGGGGCCGTCGGCCCGGGCGTTCCGGATCTTCGTCCTGGTCGGCCTCTTCGCGGTAGCGACCCGGAGTGCCCTCGTTCTCTTCGATATCGAGCACGCCTCGACGCAAACATTGGTTGCCGCTCTGCTCGAGGGATCGCGGCTCGCGACGATCCTCATCGTCTACGGGACGTTCAACTCAGTGACCGATCCCTTCCGGGTCCTGCGGCTCGCGCCGCGGCGCTTCCACGAGCCCGCGTTGGCCGCGGCCCTGGCTCTATCCATCGCCCCCCGCACCATCCAGGCCGTGGGGCAGGTACGCGAGGCGCAGAGACTGCGGGGGATGCCGGCGCGCGGCTTGCGGAGCTTGCCCGCCCTCGCTATCCCTGTTCTCGAGACCGGCATGGAGGAGGCGGTCATCCTCGCTGAGAGCATGGACGCCCGTGGCCACGGGCGCGGCCCCCGATCCCGCTACCGGCCCGACCGGTGGAGCCGGGGCGCCACGATCACCTCCGTCTCCGCGGTCGCCGCGCTCCTCGCGTTCATCATGGCTGCCGTCGGCGGAGATGACACGCTGATCCTCTCGGCCTTCCCGCTGCGCTGGCCCGAGGTGTCGCCGGCGCTCATCGCCTGCGTCTTCCTGCTCGGCGTCCCGACCCTGATCCCACCCGAGGATGAGGAGCGGGCATGACGGCCGTGATCTCCTTCGACAGCGTCACGTTTCGCTATCCCGAGGGGGCCGCGCCCGTTCTGCTCGACGTCTCTTTCGAGATCGGCGAGGGCGACTTCGTCCTCGTCGCGGGGGCCACCGCATCCGGCAAGTCGACGTTGATCAGGGCGATGAACGGGCTCGTCCCGCACTTCAGCGGAGGGGAGTTTTCGGGGAGGGTGCTCGTCGGGGGCCGGGACACGCTCCGCTTCCCGCCCCGCCAGCTGGCGGACAAGGTCGCGTTCGTCCCTCAAGACCCCGGAGCCTCCTTCGTGGTCGACAAGGTCGAGGACGAGCTGGCTTACGCGATGGAGAACCTCGGGACCGAGCCGGCCCTAATGAGGCGACGTGTCGAGGAGGCTCTCGACCTCATGGCCATCGAGCCACTGCGCGGGCGAAGCGTCCGGACCCTCTCCGGCGGTGAGCGTCAGAGGGTTGCGATCGCAGCGGCCCTCACCGCGGGGCCGCGTCTGTTGCTCCTCGACGAGCCCACGAGCCAACTGGACCCGCAGGGGGCCGAGGACGTGCTCGCCGCGCTCCAGCGCCTGGTGCACGATCTCGGGATGACGGTGGTTCTCGCCGAGCACCGGCTCGAGAGGGTGGCGGGGTTCGCAGATGCGGCCCTTGGGTGCAGTGCCGGTGGAGCGGTGGCGATCGGCACGCCGGGGGGCGTGCTCCGTGACCTCGGTGCGGGCCCGCCCGTCACCAGGCTCGGGCGGATGGCCGGCTGGGAGCCCGCTCCGCTCACCGTGCGCGAGGCACGCCGGAGGGCTCCCCGGCTACAGGAGCCGTCCCCGCTCATCCGTTCGGCGGGAGGGGAAGAGCGGCAAGAAGGTGACGTCCTCATCGCGGCGCAGGGGCTTTCGGCCGGGTACGAGGACGCTTCGGCACTTCGTTCGGTGGACCTCGAGCTAAGGGTGGGCGAGGTGGTCGCCCTGCTCGGGCGCAACGGAGCGGGGAAGTCGACGCTTCTGCGCTGCCTCGCCGGCCTGCACCCTCCGCTCGAGGGATCGGTGCTGTTTCGGGACCGTCCTCCCGCCCCGGGGCGTGATGTGGCTCTCTGCCCCCAAACGCCGGAGCTGGTCCTGTTCGAGGAGTCTGCCGAGGCGGAGGTGGGTGCGACATTGCGGTGGAGTGGGTCGGCCGCAGCCGATCCGGCGGCACTGCTCGAGGAGGTGGGCCTCGGGGATCTCGGGGCAAGCCACCCGCGCGACCTGTCTGCGGGCCAGCGGCTGCTTCTGGCGGTCGCCGCCGTCGCGGCTACGGGCGCTCCGGTGCTGCTCCTCGACGAGCCCACCCGCGGGCTCGATCCCGCGGCGAAAGACAGGCTCGTCTCGTTCCTTCGCTCCGCGGCGAGCGCGGGTCGAGGCGTGATGTTCGCGACCCACGACGTCGAGCTGGTGGCGGAGCTGGGAGCGAGGGTTGTGATGCTCGCCGGAGGTGAGGTGATCGCGGACGGGGGGCGCGGCGCGTGCTCGGCGACTCTGCCGTGTTCGCGCCACAGATGACGCGGGTCTTCGGCCGCGGCTGGCTCTCGGTCGATCAGGTTGCCCTGGCCCTCGCGGGGCGCGAGGCCGTTCGGTGATGCGCTCGCCCGTCCGGACGTGGCTGCTCGTAGCCACGAACCTGCTCGGCCTTGCGGCGTTCGTGTGGCCGTTCCTGCTCCCGGCGGTCTCGGCCGGCGCGGCGCACAGCGTCGGCGCGCCGTGGATCCTTCTGGGGCTGCTCATCTGCCTCGGGGCCCTTCTGTTCGTCGAGCTCGGGCGGGGGGCTCGGCCCCAAGGCCGTCGCGCTGGTGGGGGTCCTGGGGGCCGCGATGGTGGCTTTGCGCTTGCCGGGGTTCATCGCCGGGTTCTCGGCGATGTTCATCGTCGTGCTCGTGGCGGGGGAACGCGTTCGGCCCGAGCTTCGGGTTCATCCTCGGAGCGATCGGGACCTTCGCCTCGGGCATGTTCGTCGGAGGGTTCGGTCCCTGGCTGCCGTTCCAGATGGTGGCGATCGGCTGGGTTGGGATGGGGGCCGGCCTCCTGCCACGCCCGCGCTCATGGGGGCCGCGGCTCGCGTGGCTTGCCGTCTACGGTTTCGTCTCCGGCTTCGCATTCGGGGTCATCATCAACCTGTGGTCGTGGCCCTATCTCGCCGGGAGCTCGGATGTCGCATGGGTCCCTCGAGAGGGCGCGGTGGAGAACCTGCGCCACTACGGTGCCTACTATTTCGCCACGTCGTTCGGATGGGACTCGTTCCGGGCGATCGGGAACCTCGTCCTCGTTATCACGATCGGCCGCCCGCTACTCGGCTCGCTCGATCGCGCCGCCCGCCGGATGAACTTGGTGGTTCGTTGAACCCAGTGCGGTGATTCATGAGCGGTCGGGATGCACGCCGAGCGTTCGATTCCACCACGCTGCGGGCGATGTGACCATGTGCGCGAAAGCGGGCGCTCTGGCCGTCATGTCTTCCTCGATCGCTGCGATTCCCTCCCACGCCATAAGGGGGAACTCGTAACGGAGACCCCCATAGCATCTGGACATCGTGAGCCGAAGGTCCACCTGGTGATATGTGGTGGTGATCAGCCCGGGGGAGCGGCCCCCGGGCTGGGATAATGGTCTTGGAGCCGGCCGGGTGGCTGGCCCGGGTAACCGGGTCGAGGAAAGTCCGGACTCCACAGGGCAGGACGCTGGGGAAAGTCCCAGGCGGGGCGACCCGTGGCCAGTGCAACAGAAAGCAAACCGCCTTCGGCTTGCCGGAGGTAAGGGTGAAACGGTGAGGTAAGAGCTCACCAGCGTCCCGGGCGACCGGGGCGGCTAGGTGTACCCCGTCCGGAGCAAGGCCAAGCAGGAGGCATGGGCTGCCCGCCCCCCGGTTCGCCGGGACCTCCGGGTAGGCCGCACGAGGCGAGCGGCAACGCTCGTCCCAGATGGATGGCCACCGCTCCAGCTTCGGCTGGAGGCACAGGATCCGGCTTATAGGCCGACTCCTGGTCAGGGCCCGTCTCTGTTATGGAGGCGGGCCCTAGATCATCCACCGTCACTCGCCCGAGCCTCTTGGATGTCCTGCTGCGTCCCACCTAAGCGCCGCGGCGCGCGCCGGCGTTTCGGGCTAAACTTATTTTTAGTCTAGGCTAAAGTCCTCATCGGATCTTCGGGTTGGCTGGATCCTGACCGTGACATCGACGAGGGCCACTGGTATCGAGAAAGGGGAGGTCGTATGGGGGTTCTGGACAGAAGGAGCTTCTTGAGGCGGGCGGGAGCTGCCGGGGCTCTGGGCGGAGCGGTTGCGCTCGGAGGCAAGGAGATGCTCCTGGCGCAGGAGGGGACTCCCCACGACGCACAGCACTCGTCTACAGGGGCGCCCACCCATGGTCACGGCCATGGGGCGGTCGGCCGGGTAGACCACGCCCGCAATGGCTTCACTCCTCAGGAGCTTCTGACAAGCTTCGACACGGGCGAGGTCTCGAAAGACGCCCAGGGCCGCACCGTCCGGGAGTTCGAGATCCTAGCCGTCGACAAGGAGATCGAGGTAGCACCAGGCGTGTTCTTTCCGGCCTGGACGTACAACGGTCGGGTCCCAGGGCCGAGCCTTCGGGCCACCGAGGGTGACCGGGTGCGCGTGACCTTGACGAATGCGAGCGAGCATCCCCACACGATGCATTTCCACGGGATCCATCCCTCCGAGATGGACGGCATCCCCGGAGCCGGCGAGGCCGCACCCGGCGAGACGTTCACCTACGACTTCATCGCGGAGCCCTTTGGCACGCACCTCTATCACTGTCACTCGTTGCCGCTCCTGCAGCACATCCACCGGGGCCTGTACGGCGCGTTCATCATCGACCCCAAGAAGGGGAGACCCGAGGCGAACGAGATGGTCATGGTCATGAACGCCTTCGACACGAACTTCGACGGGGGGAATGAGGTCTACGCCATCAACACCGTCGCATTCGCTTATATGAACGAGCCGATCCAGATCTCCCGAGGCGAGCTCCAGCGCGTTCACCTGATCAATGTCACCGAGTTCGACCCGATCAACTCGCTGCACCTGCACGCGAATTTCTTCAACCTTTACCGCACCGGGACGAAGCTCGTGCCGGATGAGTTCACCGACATCATCTCGATGGGCCAGGCCGAAAGGCACATGCTCGAGTTCAGCTACAAGTTCCCCGGTCACTTCATCTTCCACGCGCACATCACCGAGTTCGTTGACCTCGGCTGGCTCAGCGCCTTCGAGGTGAGCTGATGGACGCCGCAGCTACGACCGCGAAGAAGCTGCCTGCTTGGACCACGGCAGCGGTACCTCTTGCAGCTATCGCCGCTCTCATCATCGTGTTCCTCGCCTTCGATCCGATCGGGAGTCTTCGCGAGGTCCCTCCGATCGAGGCCGTCGCCGTCGAAAGAACCGTTCTGAACGAGGACGAGATCATCCTCAGCCTGCGCAACGACGGCCCCGACCCGGTCACGATCGCGCAGGTGCTGGTGAACGAGGCGTACAACGACTTCTCCATCACCGATGGCACCATTGGCCGCCTCGAGAGCTCCACGGTGACGATCCCTTACCCATGGGAGGAAGGTCTGCCTGTAGGGATCGCCTTGGTGACCTCGACCGGGGGTCTGGTCGAGCACGAGATCGAGGTGGCGTCCCTCACTCCAGAGCCCGACGGCCAGACGTTCCTGATCTATGGGCTTCTCGGCCTCTATATCGGCGTCCTTCCGGTGGCGATCGGTCTGTTGTTCTTTCCTGCTTTGAGGCGCGCGTCCGCTCGCTGGATCGGCTTCTTTCTCGCTCTCACGGTGGGCCTGCTTGCCTTCTTGTTGATCGACACAGTCGCCCACGGGGTCGAGCTCGCCGGCGAGACCGCGGCGTCCCTTGACGGGCTCGCACTGTTCGGGGTTGGGGCACTAGGGGTGGTGCTCGGGCTGACGGTGCTCGGAAACGCTCTCGAGCGGCGGCGGTCGCTTCACGGTGCGTCGGGGGCGACAGCGACACCCGGAGCCAAGGGGCTCGCGCTGGCATACCTGGTCGCGGCAGGCATCGGACTTCATAACCTCGGAGAGGGCCTGGCCGTCGGAGCGGCCTTGGCGGCCGGCGAAGTGGCCCTGGGCAGCGGCCTGATCCTCGGCTTTGCGCTCCACAACACGACAGAGGGCCTTGCCATCGTCTCTCCCTTGGGCGGGGAAGAGCAGAAGCGGCCTTCCATATGGCATTTCGTCGGCCTGGGGGCCGTGGCTGGAGCTCCCACCATCCTCGGGGCCTGGGCCGGCGGATTCGCTTTCTCCCCGGCTTGGGCTGCCGTCGCCTTCGGAGTCGCCGCGGGAGCCATCGGCCAGGTCATCTGGCAGATCTCGAAAGGGATGAACAAGAGCACGGGTATCGCCTCTGGCCTGGGAGCTCTCGGGTTCATGGCGGGTCTGGCGATCATGTACATCACCGGCTTGTTCACCGCTTAGTCGTGACCATCCTGCGGGTGGCATGGCTGGTCCCCCGGACCTGACCATGCCCCTGCGGATGGCCGCGGGGATGCACCATGGCGGGGAGACCTAACAGGTTCGTCCTGAAGCCAAGGTGAAGACGGCGCGCCGTGAGAGGGCACCGTCAGGCGGACTCGGCTATCTCGATGCGGCTTGGCTCCGGTCACTTTCCGCGCGACGGAGGTGCCGGGCGAGTAGATTCGGGGCGTGAGCCGCAGAGCTAGCAACATAGGGGCGTTGGTCTTCGTCATCCTATTGGCCGCGTTCTTGAGCCGGCCGCTCTTCTCGCCCACTCGCACCACCTCTGCCCAAGGTCCGCCCGTCGCCGAGGCGACCCCTTCCCCCCAGGCTCCTGCCGAGACGACGACCACCGTCACTCCCGAGCCTGAGCCGACCGACCCGACTACGCCGCTAGACACGACCTCGACGACGATCCCGCCGGCCCCCCCACCCAGCGAAGGGGGCGACTTCCTCGCCACCTACCCCCGGGGATGTCTAGGTGGGGCAGCCCCCCCCAACCCCGGCCTCGTGGCGGCTCTCTCCGGCGGGACGGTGACGGTGGCACCTCCAGGAGGGGCCCCGATCGCCTCCTTCGCGGCCCCAGAGCCGATCGGATGGAGCGCCAGCGGCCAGTATCTTGCCGCCGGGAACGGCAAGTTGTTCAGTCCGAACGGAGTTCCCGCCGGCTCCCTGTTCGCTGCCGGGGTGGATCGCTGGGCCTGGTCGCCGACCGGCGACTGTGCGGTCGGCATCGTGAACGGCGCCCTCCATTTCGGGGTGCCGGGGGGCGAGCAAGGGGTTCTTCTGAACGCGAACGTCAAGGACTTCAGCTTCTCGCCCGACGGGCGGCTCCTGGCGCTCGTCCTCGATGAAGGGGCGGATGAGCCCGAGCCGGTCCTGTATGTGGGCCGGCTGGCCTCCGGCAGGCTCGACGCGCAGACCGACTTCCCCCCGGGGACTCCCGCGGTGAAGCTCTTCGGGTGGACGGGTGACGGAGGCAGGATCCTCTACGGGGTCGCCGGGGAAGGCGTCGCCAAGAGGGTGCCGGTGCAGGTAACCCGGGTTGGGGCAGGGGACGATTCCGGGCGCAGCAGGACCCTCAACCTCCAGGCGATCCCTCATCCGTACAACGCCCGCGGATGTGGTGAGCGGACCGCGATGATCGCGGGCGACGGACCCGGCAGATACCTGCGGTTCGCCGAAGCAGGATCGGGATTGACCCCGCCCCCGAGAAGGATGTCGCCGTCGCCTGTTCGCCCGACGGGGGTCTCATAGTCGCAGTGAGGTCCGACGACGCCGCTACCGATGCGGGACGCTTGGTGCTCCTCGACGCCGAGGGTCGTTTCGATCGCCCGTTGTCGAGTGGGCCGTTCTCTGACGAGCACCCCTTGTGGGGCCCGGCGGGGTCGGGCGTCCTGTTCGTGAGGCGCCCGCTAGACGCCGGCAACCCTCAGGTGTGGTTCCTCCCGGAAGGGGAGACGGCCCGGTTCACCGGCCTTGCCGTCTCGAACGTCCGCCAGAGGAACGGCCGGTACGGGTACGAAGGGTGCTCGACTGGAGCGGGGACGGGACTGCGCCGTAGCCGCACCGCCAGCTGGGTTCGCATCGCATCGAGCATGAGGAGGCACATATGACGAAGAGGGTAATCGCTACGCCCAGCGCGCCCGCCGCGGTCGGCCCTTACTCGCAGGCGATGGAGGCGGCGGGTCTGCTCTTCTGCTCGGGCCAGATACCGCTCGACCCGGCCACCGACGATCTCGTCTCCGGTTCTATAGAGGAAGAGGTCCGCCGATGCCTCGACAACCTCACGGCGGTGCTCGAGGCGGGCGGGTCGAGCTGGGACCGGGTCGTCAAGGTGACGGCGTTCCTCACCAGCATGGACGACTACGCGCCCTTCAACGACGTCTATGCCGGCTATGTGGGGATGAGCCTCCGGCTCGGGCTGCGTTCGCAGTTGCCGCCCTTCCCAAGGGGCCAGGGTGGAGATCGAGTGCGTCGCCCTCACCTCGTAGGACGGCCGCTTCAGGTCAGTTCTTCTCGCCGACCACCTGATCGCCGAAGACGATCTTTACCTCGCGCTCCTGGGACTGTCCTGAAACCGGCTCGAGCCCGGCCTCCTCGGGTGTCTCGGCGTCGGTCTTGTTCACGTAGTTCTCCAGTTTGCTCATGAGGAACAGCAGGCCCATGATCACGAGGGGCCACATGATCAGGACCGATAACAGGAACAGCTGATAGGGGGTCACGAACAACAGTGTCTCAGAGCGTGGGCGATCAGGCGGTAGATCTGGCAACTCATCTCGATCGGGACCGGCTGACCGGCCGGTTGCAGCAGATGGTGCGGATGGGGTCCGAGAACCCTCCGGGCCTCGAAAAGGAGGTCGCGGAGCTCGTCGCCTCGTTCTGCCGTGAGGTTGGCCTCGAGGTGACCTGCTACGAGGGGGAGCCGGACCGCCCCAGCGTCGTGGCCCGTCTCGAGCGTGGTGAGGGCCGACGCTTACCTACTGCTCACACATCGACGTCGTCCCGGTCGGAGACCCGAGGCTGTGGGACCGGGACCCTTTCAGCGGTGACGTCGAGGACGGCAGGATGTTCGGGCGGGGCTCGGCCCGACGCCAAGGGTCCCGTGGCTGCGGCGCTAGAGGCGGTGGAGATCCTGCTGGCGACGGGTACGCCTCTGCGGGGGACGCTCGAGCTGGCGTTCGTGGCCGACGAGGAGACGATGGGGTTCAAGGGGGCCGGTTTCCTGGTGAAGGAAAGGATCCTCGAGCCGGACGTCGCCATCGTGGGTGAGCCCACCTCCTTGAGGCTGGTCCGGGCGCAGCGGGGTGCGAACTGGTTCCAGATCCGCACGAAGGGCGTCGCCGGGCACGGCTCCGCCCCCGAGCGTGGCGTGAGCGCGATCAAGCACATGGCCGAGATCGTCCTGCAGCTGGACGCCCTCCTCCCGGACGTGACGCATGACCTTCTGGGGGGCCGAGCCTGAACGTCGGGACGATCTCCGGGGGCGCCAAGGTCAACATCATTCCCGCCGGGTGCGTCATCGAGGTCGACAGGCGCAGCATCCCGAAGGAGTCGGCTGAGGACGTGATGGCGTCGGTAGACGCCGCGGTGACGCGGCCCGCGACCGCTTCCCCGACCTCGACGCAGAGGTGGAGCTCCTGTTCCAGGCCGACCCCTTCGAGGTGCCCGAAGACGCCACGGTCGTCACGGAGGTGCACGGAGCTCTGACCGAGACCCTGGGCAGGCCCGCCGAGATCATCGGCTTCCGGGGAGCCTCCGATGCCCGGTTCCTGCGCGACACGGGAGCGGACGTGGTCGTGTGCGGCCCCGGGGACATCGCTGTTGCTCACACGGCGCATGAGGCCATCGACCTCGACGAGCTCGCCACCGGCGCCATCGCATACGCGCGGGCCTTCGCCCGCCTCCTCGCCCCCGACGGCGGGGCCAAGTGAGCGACTTCTCGTGGGGCCAGACGATCACGGGGCTCCTGCACGGAGAGTCGCTCTCGGAGGAGACCGCCGCCGCGGCGATGACCGAGATCATGGACGGCGCCGCGACCCCTGCCCAGGTGGCTGGGTTCGTCGTCGCGCTGAGGGCCAAGGGCGAGACGATCGACGAGATCGTCGGGCTCGTGCGCACGATGCGTGCGTTCTCGCAGCGCGTCCGCGTCGAAGGCGAAACGCTCGACACCTGCGGCACGGGAGGCGACCGGAGCGGGACCTTCAACGTTTCCACCGCGGCAGCGCTCGTCTGCGCCGGGGCTGGGGCCCGCGTTGCCAAGCACGGGAACCGGGCGGCATCTTCGCCGGCTCGGGCCGACCTCCTCGAAGCGTTAGGGATCAAGATCGATCTCCCTGCCGCGGGGGTCGAGGCGTGCATAGCGGAAGCAGGGATGGGGTTCTGCTTCGCCCCTTTCTTCCATCCGGCGATGCGTCACACCGCCACCTCCCGGCGCGAGCTCGGGGTGGCGACCATCTTCAACTTCCTCGGGCCGCTCACCAACCCCGCCGGCGCAACGCCGAGGCCCTCGGCGTCTCGGACCCCGCCATGGTCGAGCCGATGGTCGGGACCCTCGGCCGCCTTGGGAGCCGAAGGGTGATCGCGTTCCACGGTCACGGCGGCCTCGACGAGCTCGCCCTCTCGGGCCCGTCGCAGGTGACGGAGCTGCGCGACGGCAAAGTGACCGAGTGGTCCCTTGACCCAGCCGAGCTCGGCTTCGGGCGGGCCGGGACCGAGGATGTCGCTGGAGGGAGCGCTGAGGAGAACGCGGTGCTCGTCCGTCGGGTGCTCGCGGGCGAGGCCGGCCCCCGCCGAGACATCGTCGTTCTCAACGCCGCGGCCGGCCTCCTGGCTGCGGATCTGGCCACCGATATGGCCGAGGGGGTCGCGAAGGCGGCAGAGGCCGTCGACTCGGGCCGGGGGAGCGACGCCCTGGCGCGCCTCGTCGAAGTGTCCAACAGGCCACTCTGAGACTTCTGCCCAGCCCAAGGACCGGGCGTTTTCGAGGGACGCTCGGCCTTAGGGAGCTCCCACCTCAAGTGACGGTTCCGGCGGCCTCAGCTTTCCCGCCCGCCGGTCCCGCTTGGTCTTGGCCCGGTGACAGCGCCCAGCGCGGCGTGAGGTTCGCGTGGGACGAGGGGCCCCCTGCGATGCGCGGCTCGATGTGATCCGTCTCGGTTCTGAAGCGGTTGCCGCAGTCGGTGCAGGCGACCCCATCGAAGGCCGGGGGGTCACCCAGCTCTAAGGCGATAGCGACCTCGACGGGGATCGACCGCGACCAGCGCCGGAAGTGGCGGAGGTCCTTGCCGTCGTAGGAGACGCCCGAAAGGAACGCGTCACGAGCGATCTCCCGGGCCACCTCGGGCGGCACCGGCCCGACGCCGGGGATCTTGCAGACCTCGCCCTCGCGCACGTCGGTCCAGCCTCTCTTTGCCACTTCGTAGCTCACCAGCACGACCAGCTCGGGGCGCCGGGCGCGGCCCGTGCTCGAGCCCGACAGGAGCCGGGCGTCGCCTGATCCAGGGAGATGTCGCCCTGTCTCAGGGCCGCGTCGAGCTGGGCTGAAGCGGCCAGGACCTCACCGGTCGCAGCCGTCTCCTTGGCTTTGCCGAGGGAGGTCCCGGTGAGCTTGGCGAGCTCGTGGTGGTTGTCGACCTTCCGGGACAGGGCCGCGACACCGAAGGCCACGAGTCGTTGGGCTCTGGCGTAGGACCGAAGCTTCGCCCGGGCTTCGGGCATGCTCATGAGCTCGGGCTCGAGATCGGCATTAGCCTTCTCGAGCAGCTCGATCGCCTCGTCTACGTAGCTAGCCTCCATGCCTTTGATTCTCCGCAGACACTGTGACGGTTTCGGGTTCTCTACGAACCCCTCCCCGATCCCTGCCAGATCTGGGTGCGGTCGGAGCTTGGCCCGACGCTCTGCGCCCGACGTTCGGAGCGCGACGAGAAACGGGAGCCGGGGCGGGTCCCCACCGGCATGTGCCAGCCATTCTGGGCGTGCAGGATGCGCCTCACCGGGGTGCCTGCGCAGCCACGAGAGGATCGTCCGCGCGTCCCGCTGTGTGGCCGCGTCGACGTGAACCGGGGGACGGGCCCCTCCGGCTCGGACCAGAGGTTCGGGCGCGGTCCGTCGTGAAGGTCGGTTGCCGACACGAGCTTGCCGCCGGAGATGAGGAGCAGACGATCGCCGACCGCCAGAGCGACCTTTCCGGCCGCGACGAGGGCGCTCACCTCCACCGCCCGGGCCAGCGCCCGCTCGAGGAGCGCCGCCCGCTCCCGTAGCTCCGCTGCCTCCTCGAACCGTTCTTGCCGCGCGAGCTTTGTCATGCGAGCGAACAGCAGGTCGAGGATCGCGCCGTGGTCGCTCTTGATCCTCGTGTCGAGCTCGCCGACCTTGGCCTTGTGAGCCTGGGGGTCGGGGCCGGAGCAAGTGCCCAGCTCCGAGAACGCACAGCCACGGCACCGGGCGGGCTCCGAGCAACGATGGATCGTCATCGCGTCGCGCAGGCAGTCGATGAGCGAGCGCACGGTCTTCATACTGGGGAAGGGGCCGACGTACGTGCTCCCGTCCTCCTTCGGCGCCTTGGCGGCGGCGACCCGGCCGCTCTTCGCTGACGGCGAGACCTTGAGGTACCAGGACCCGCTCCTCTTCCCGGCCCGGTTGTAAGGGGGCGTCTCCGCGGCGATGGCTCGCGCCTCCGCAACCTCTGCCTCGAGGAGCGTCGGGTAGAGCTCCACGTTCACCTCTTGCGTCTCCCGGAGCAGGTCGCGCATCTTCCGCCTCGGGTCGCCGAAGAAGTAGGACCGGACCCGGGAGCGGACATCCGTCGCCTTGCCGACGTAGAGGGTGTTCCCGTGCGGCCCGATGAATCGGTAGATCCCGATCCCGCGGGGGAGCTTCTCCGTCAGCTTGATCTTGCTGAACGTGCCGTCCAGCTTGGTCCCGGACAGGGCCGCCAGGTCCTCGACGGTGGTCACCCCGAAACCAGCCACCCGCTCGATCAGATGGTGCAGGACGTCGACGGTTGCCAGTACGTCGGCGAAGGCACGGTGACAGGGCTGGTGGGCGCAGCGAAGATGACGCGCCAGTGTCTCGAGCTTGTTGTTGGGGACCTCGCCCTGCAGGATCTTTCGCGCGAGGAGGGCGGTGTCGAGGACGGGGTTCGTGAGCGGGGGGTAGAACGACTTCCTCAGCGCGACGTTGAGGAAACCGATGTCGAACCGGGCGTTGTGCGCAACCAGCACGGCGCCCTTCGCGAACTCGAGGAACGAGGGCAGCACCGCTTCGATAGCGGGTGCCTCTGCCAGCATCGTGTCGTCTATGCCCGTCAGGAGACGGATGACGGCCGGGACCGGCTGCCCCGGGTCGACGAGGGTCTGGAACGTCCCCTCGACCGCCCCCCGTCGAACGTTGACCGCGCCGATCTCCGTGATGGCCGAGTCCGCAGGGGAGCCGCCGGTGGTCTCGAGGTCGACCACGCAGAAGGTCGCATCTGCGAGAGAGGTGCCGAGCTCCTCGAAGGACCGCTGTGCAAGCATCGGTAGAAACTAGCGAACAAGTGTTCGTATCCGCAAGCACCGAGGGAGAATTGGGCCCTGAACCCCCTTGCGCAGCGGTAGCGGCACGTCCACAATCCTGGCGGGATGGAGTCAGCGAGGGGCGCTTCTCAGAACGTTCACAAGATCGTGGCGACACTCATCGCCCTCACCTCGGTGCTGGGCGCCTTCGCCGCATGGCGGGCGTCCGTCGCCGGCAGCGCGGCGACGGGGGCCGAGCGCAAAGGGTTCGCGGACGACGCCGCGGCGAAGATCGCCCACGGCAACACGCTGACCTCGGTGGACCGGAACTTCCGTTACTTCGTGAGGGCCGAGGCATACAAGTCCATAGCCGAGACCCTGGGAGAGCAGGCGGGGAGGGCGACTGGAGATGACAAGGGGCAGCTCGAGGATGACGCCTACGCCTACGAGCAGTTGGAAGACATAACGCGAGCCGCTGTCGAAGGGGACGCCATAAACCCCGACGGCACCCTCAACCTCGAGAGGAAGTTCGAGATCGAGTACGGGTTGGCGGCCAGCCAGCAAGACCTCGATTCCTCGAGCGACTACGCAGAAGCGGACGCCCTTCACCGAAAGGGAGAGCGCCTTGTGGGCCTCACCGCTCTTCTGATAGCTGCGGCGTTCTTCCTGACCCTGGCCGAGGTCTCGAAGACCAGGGCGTATCGCTTCTACTTCGTCGGGGGAGTCGTCGTCCTGGCGGCCTCCACGTTCCTTCTGTTCAGGGTCGAGTTGGCGTGACCGAAGACCCGGGCCAAGACCCACAGGAAGTGGCGGCCCCTTCTCCCGCGGACGGGCAAGTAGAGAGCGCGGATACGGACGATCGGCTCTCTCGGCTCACGGCCGCGCTCATCATGCTCGTCACCCTCGTCGGCACGGTCTTTGCTTTCTGGCAGGGGCAGGCGGGGAATCGGGAGGTTGAGGCCGCCCGCGAGGCGCAGCGCCAATCCCTAGAGAGCTTGTCCCTGAACCAAGGCGCCAACAGGGAGATCGACAAGGACAGCTATGTCAACGAGATCTACACGGACAATGGCTGGCTCCGCTTTTCTTACGACCGGGATGAGGTAGAGGCCCTTCTATCGGATCCTGAGTACTCAGAGGCCCTGTCGGAGAGCTTCGGCAGCGTCGAGGGGGGGATCAAGAAGTATTCGTCCTCCCTCGCCGGTGACTACGTGCTGGAGGATGGGACCACCGACTTCACCCGCTTCTACCAGGAGCTCTACAGGGACTCCACCGTAGCGGCCGAGTTCGAGAAAGCGCACGGGGCCGAAAGGGATGGTTGGGGCGGCAAGAGTGACCAGCTCGTGACGGTCATCACGATCCTCGCCGTCGCTCTGTTCCTCCTCGGCCTCTCAACGCACGTCTCGGGTGGCATCCGCAGACCCTTCCTGATATTGGGCTGCGTCGTGGGCCTGGTGGCGGCGGCCTGGGGGACGATGATCTACCTCCGGCCGGTGGAGAAGCCCTCACCCGAGGCTATAGCCGCGTACGTCGATGGCGTAACTCTTCTGAATCATTCAGATAACGCCGAGGAGTACACGCAGGCTAGGGCCGACTTCGACGAGGCCCTCAGTCATCGTGGTGAGTATGTGGAGGCGCTTCTAGCCCGGGGGAACGCGGCCTTCAGCCTCGATTTCTTGAACCCCGACGGCCCTCAAGGCTCCGCTCCGGCCCGGGACGACTTCGCGAAAGCGATAGAGCTGGGCGAGGACGATCCCTTGGCGTGGGGCAATTACGGAGCAACTCAATTCTGGCTCCGGGACTACGAAGGGTCCCTACGCTCCACACAGGACGCATTGAGGCAGGACCCGAGGAACATCACTTGGAACACGAACCTCACCGAGGGGCTCATCACAACGGGTAGAGACGCCGAGCTGCCGGCAGCGATCGCGACGATCAGAGAGATCATGGGGGAGATCCCCGGATGGCTCCTCGAGGACTCGATGCAGGGGACGTACGAGGCCATCGACCTTGCGATCCAGTACCGGCCGGAGCTTGCCGACAAGGAGCGAGCCCTCAAGGATCAACTCATGGAGGAGCATCACGAGGTGCTGGTGGCCCGCAGGCTGTTCGGCGAGCCCGTGCCACCGCCGATCGCCGCCACCGCAAGCGACTTGAGGTTCGATCTCAACGAGGACAAGACAGAGATGACCGTCGAGTTCGATTACACGGGGGTCGAGGAGGGCCAGCAGTGGTTCTACGAGACCTACATCGACGGCGTTAAGGACGACACGTTCAAGACCGAGCCCGAGCCGTGGTCTTTCGACGTCCCCGACGGCGGCATCGTCCTGACCTTCACGCAGCCTGATGGGTTCAAGACGGGCTCGACCGTCAGGACCGAGGTCTTCATCGAAGGGAACCTCGTCTCCGGCACCGACTTCGTCGTCCCCTAGGCGTCTTACCCGCCGCCTCGCAAGAGGCCGGTAACCTCGCACTCCGAAGGGCTCGAGGAGGAGAGCTAGGTGACGACGTATCGCTGCGATGCCTGCGGCAACCGGACCCGCTTCGACGTGTTCGAGAGCAAGAAGGTCCGGGCCTTCCATCACTTCAGCCTGGGCGGGGAGGACGTGATCGAGGAGGAAGAGGTCCTGGAGCACTCGATCGAGAAGGTCGTCTGCCGCTGGTGCGGCTCCTCGGACTCCGTGGCCGCTCAGGAGGCGCCCCCGGGCGGAGACGCGTGACGGGGGGCCTGCCGCTCGAGGGGATCCGGGTGCTCGATCTGACGCGGCTCCTCCCGGGAGGGTACGCGACCCTCCTGATGGCCGATCTCGGCGCGAGCGTGATCAAGGTGGAGGAGCCCGGGAAGGGCGACTACATAAGGTGGACCCCGCCTCTCGTGGGCGAGCACTCCGCCTCTCACATCGCCCTCAACCGGAACAAGCGCTCGATCACCCTGAACCTCAAGAACCGGCAAGGCCTCGACGTGCTGTTCAGGCTGGTGGAGCGGGCGGACGTTCTGATCGAGTCGTTCCGACCGGGAGTGATGGCTCGCCTGGGGGCGGGGGCGGAGAGACTGCAGGAGGTGAACCCGCGGCTCGTCTACTGCGCCATCAGCGGCTACGGGCAGACCGGCCCGCGCTCTCTCGAAGCCGGACACGACGCGAACTACATCGGGTACTCAGGTCTGCTCGGCATCAACGGTGAGGAAGGTAGAAGGCCGGTCCTGCCGGGCGTCCAGATAGGCGACCTCGCCGGTGGGGGCATGGCGGCCGTCATCGCGATACAAGCTGCGCTCTTGAAGAGAGCACGCACGGGGCGGGGCGATCTCTGCGACGTGTCGATGATGGACGGAGCGTTCTCCTGGCTCACGATCCACGCCGGGGCCTTCGCCGCCACGGCTGAGGTGCCCGAGCGGGAGCGGATGCATCTCTCCGGCGCCCACCCCTGCTACAGGGTCTATCCGGCGGCCGACGGATGGCTGGCGGTGGGAGCGCTCGAGCCCCATTTCTGGTCGACGTTCTGCGACGTGATCGAGCGGCGCGACCTCCTCGGTGACGCCTTCGCTGCAGGTGAGCGCAGGCGCGAGGTCATCGACGAGATCGAGACCCTTTTGGTCACCCGGACCCGGGCTCAGTGGATGGCCGCGTTCGGGGGCCGGGACGCGTGCGTCGGGCCCGTGAACGACTTCGCCGAGGCTTTCTCCGACCCTCAGATCCAACACCGCACTATGGTGGTCGAGGCGGAGGTCCCGGGGGCCGGTACCTGGCGGCACGTCGGGAACCCCATAAAGCTAACCGGGTCTCCCGACACCCGATTCGATCCTCCACCCGGCCTCGGCGAGCACACCGACGAAGTGCTGCGCGAGGCCGGCCTCTCGATCGACGAGATCGAGGCGCTGAGGTCGGCGGGGGCTCTCTAGATGCAAGGGCTACCAGGGGTGGGCGGGCTTCCGGAGGAAGTGGTGGCGGCCCTGGTTCGTGGGGTGGGCGCGTACCTGAAAGCCACCCCGCCGCAGGAGCTGCCAGCGCGGTTCCGACCCGTGCGGAGCTTCGCCCAGAAAGCCCTCGGCCCCCACAAGGCTCTCCTCCTGGGGGCTCTCGACGACCCCGGCCTGCGTCCCCGGATCGCGGAGTGGTTGAACGACGGCAAACATCCCTTATCCAAGGCGGACGCCCAGATCCTGCGCCGGGCGAGCGGCGACGGAGGC
Organism: Actinomycetota bacterium; assembly: GCA_030448085.1. The sequence continues at coordinate 67,413 of JAUJNU010000001.1, forward strand.
GACGGTTCAGGCGAGAACGAGGGCGGGGCCGAGTGGCGGACGAGGTTCGAGGTGGCACCGGCCTCCGATGAGGAGCCGTCTCCCGCGGCCCGATTGGAGAGCCTGGCTAAGGCCGCTGAGCGTGAGAAGGAGAAGGCCCGCAAGGCCCGCCGGGACGCTAAGAGAACCCGTGAGGAGACCGAGGCTCTCGTTCGCTCCGAGAAGTCGAAGGCGGAAGAGCTCGAGGCCCGCGTTGGCGAGCTCGAGGCCGCGCTGGCCTCGTCCCGGCAGGAGGCCGCCGAGGCGAGGGAGCAGGCGAACCGAGCGGGGGCCGACTTGGCCCGGCGGGAGCGGGCGTGGAAGCGAGAGGTCGAGGGTCTGAAGGAGAGAGCTGCGAAGGATAGACAGGAGTTGAAAGAGACCCGCCGCAGCCTTCGCCGGGCGGAAGCCGAGCGGGCGAAAGCGCTCGCTGTCGCTGTGGTGGAGGAGGAGCAGCCTCCGGAAGAGACCGAGGCTGTGCCGGAGGGACCACGCCGGCCGCTGCCTTACCCGAAAGGCTTGCTCGGGGACGATCCGAAGACCCTCGAGGCGTGGCTAGACTCGCCCGACGCGAGGCTCCTCGTGGACGGGTACAACGTCACCTTTGCCGAAGAGGGTTTCGGTGTTCTCGAGCTCGCCGAGCAACGCAGGCGCTTGGTCGACGAGACGAACAAGCTCGCCCGCCGCAAGAAGGTCGACGCGACGATCGTCTTCGACGGCAAGGAGGTGCCCGCGGGCGTGTCCCGTCTGCAGCGTGGGCCCGTGAAGGTTCGTTACTCAGCTCCCGACGAGGTCGCCGACGACCATCTCGTCGCCCTCCTCGAGGCGTGGCCGCCGTATCCCGTGATCGTGGTCACCAACGACAGAGAGCTGCAGGGACGCGCACAGGCCCTCGGCGCCACGATCGCAACCTCCGGGCAACTGCTGGCCGTTCTGCGTTGAACCCCTCCTCGGTTGCTGCGGTCTCGCCGATGGTGTCATGGTGAGCCGATGGAGGTCATGGACAGGCTGTTCGCCCGGCTGTATCCGAAGATCATCAGGTCCTCGGAGGACAAGTGGTTGCGAGACTTACGGGCCGGCCTCCTTACGGGCCTCACCGGAGACGTGGTCGAGATCGGAGCCGGGACCGGGCTGAACCTGGAGCACTACGGCGCCGGGGTTCGCTCTCTCGTCCTCACCGAGGCGAGCCCTCACATGATTCCCCAGCTGACCTCGGCTGCCGAGGCCCGGCCCGGCACGAGCGTGATCGAGGCCCCGGCTGAGACCCTGCCCCTCCCCGACGACAGCGCCGACGCAGTGGTCTCGACGCTCGTGCTGTGCAGCGTCGACGAAGAGCAGAGGGCGCTGGGGGAGATCAAGCGGGTGTTGCGGCCGGGAGGGAGCCTGGTCGTGCTGGAGCACGTGGCCGGGACCGGTCGGGTGGCGAAGTGGCAGCGTTTCGCGGAGCCGATGACGAAGTTCTTCGGGCGTGGGTGCCACGTGACGAGAGACACGCGAGCGGCCCTCGAGCGGGCCGGGTTCGACACCCTCGAGGTGGAAGACCAGTGGGTCGACAGCGAGCCCAAGATCTACGGCCCGCACATCGTGGGGACGGCCCGCCTGCTCCAGGCATAACCGCCGGGCCCGGGCATCCCATGAAAACTGTCTCACCCGCCTCTTAGCCTCCTTGGAAGAAGGCCGTCAAGAATCTCCAAGGAGGGCGTTGTGAAGATCGATTGCGAGAGCTGCGTCATGTTCCAGACGAGCAACTGTGACGACTGCCTCGTCACTGCACTCCTCCATCCCGGCCACGTCGTCGAGATCGAAGAGGAGCTGGACCAGCCTCTGCAGACCCTCGCGGGGGCCGGGCTGATCCCCGTCCTGCGGTTCCGGCCCCGCGAGGAGCCCGGGGCACCGCCTCCACCCGTCGCCGAGACGGGATAGGGGTTTCGGGTAGTAACCGGGGAACCTCTACGCTCGGGCCATGACCGCCCGCAGCCTCATCACGCTCGTCCTCGTCTCACTGACGTCGGCCACAGCGCTGGCGCTCGTTGCCCGCACCCCTGCCGCGGTACGCCAGGCGCCGGCTGGGAGGGACGAACCGAGCCGAGCCCTCGGCTCTTCCTTCACCGACGAAGAGGTTGCGCGACACGGGAGCTACAGGCGAGGCGGCTACCTCTCTGCGCGCTCGGCACCCTCCTGACCCTCGTCACGTTGCTGCTCCTGTGCCGGGGCCGCTGGCGTCACTGGTGGACAGGTTCCAGAACCTGCGTGGCGGGTGGCCGGTACGGCCCTCCTGGCGGCCGCGGTCGTCTCGCTGACCTTGTTCGTCGTTGCTTTTCCCCTCGCCTACGTCCGGTTCCGGGTCGACACGGATTGGGGCCTTGCAACCCAGTCCGTGGCAGCATGGCTCCTGGACCAAGGGCGGTCTCTCGGCGTCGGGCTGGTGATGGCGCTCTTGCCGGCCGTCGCTTTCTATGGCCTCGTCAGGTGGACCAAGGCGTGGTGGCTGTGGGGATGGGGGATCTTCACGCTCCTGACGGTGCTCCTCGTCTTCCTCTATCCGCTTCTCATAGCCCCCTCTTCAATCGGTTCACCCCACTCGCCGACGAGGGACTTCGGAGCCGGGTCACGGCACTCGCGGCCGAGGCAGGTGTCCCCGTGAAAGAAGTCCTAGTTGCGGACGCGAGCCGCAGGACCACAGCCGAGAACGCTTACGTCGCCGGCATCGGCGCCTCCAAGCAGCTCGTCCTCTACGACACCCTTCTCGAGAGGGGACGACGACGCAACGGCCTTCGTGGTGGCTCACGAGCTCGGTCACAGGGCCCATGACCACATCTTCAAGGGCATCCTTCTGTCCTCCCTGGGCCTGCTCGCCGGCTTCGTGGCCCTCTGGTGGCTGGCGGCCGGAGCGGCCTGTGGAGGTGGGCGGGCGCCGAGGGGATCGGCGACCCCGGGCCTTGCCACTGGTCTCCTCCTCGCCACGGTCTTCACACTCATCTCGCTTCCGGCACAGAACGCCATCTCGCGGGCTCACGAACGGGAGGCGGACGAGGCCGCACTCAGGCTGACGGAGGACCCCGCCGCTGCCGTGAAGCTGTTCCGCAGACTCGCCTACTCGAACCTCGCGGACCTTTCGGCCTCCGCCGGTCCTGACGTGGCTCCTCTTCACCCACCCTCCGATCCCGGAGCGCATCGACACGGCCGTGGCCGAATCCGCCCGGCACCCCTAAACTCTGGGGCAAGACATCACGCCCGCCGATCCGATCAAGGGGAGTTCATGGCTGCTCAAACCATCATCGAGCGGTTCAACGAGAGGGGTTCAGAGCAACCCGCAGAAGGTCGCGCCTGCGCTACAAGTCGGGCGGCGATTGGAAGGACGTCACCTGGGCGGAGTACGGGGCCCAGGCGAAGAAGGTGGGCAAAGCCCTCCTCTCGCTCGGGTTCGGCCACGGGGACAAGATGTCCCTCCTGGCCCTCAACCGGCCAGGTGGCACATCGCAGACGTCGGGAACATGTCCGTGGGTGGGGCAACGGCGGCGATCTACGTCACGAACTCCCCGATCAGGTGCGCCACATCGCCGACTCGGACTCCAAGGTCGCGATCGTCGAGAACCCCGGCCAGCTCGAGAAGGTCCTAAAGGTGCGCGAGGAGCTCCCGCTCCTGCAGAAGATCGTCGTCATAGAGGGGTACCAGGGTGACGCCGACCCGAACCTCGTCATGACGTGGCAGGACTTCTTGAAGCTCGGCGAGTCCGTCGAGGATGCGAAGTTCACCGAGGCCATGGCCTCGGTGAAGCCGGAGGACCTGGCGACGTTCGTCTACACCTCGGGCACCACGGGCAACCCCAAGGGCGTCATGTTGACGCACTCGAACATCTGGTGGACGGCCGTTCACTCCGAGCAGCAGCTTCCGCTCGGTGACGCCGACAGCGGCCGGGCCCTCTCCTACCTCCCCCTGTCGCACATCGCCGAGCGGATGATCTCGCACCTGCTGCAGATCTACTACGGGACCACGACCTGGTTCGGCGAGTCCCTCGAGACCCTTCTCGCCGACATGCAGGCCTGTAAGCCGACCTACTTCTTCGGTGTGCCGCGCGTGTGGGAGAAGTTCTACGCGGGGATCAACGCGAAGATGGCGGCGGCCGACCCGAACGACCGCAAGGCGAAGCTCGCGAAGAAGGCGATCGAGCTGGGCCGGCAGGTGACCGTCGCAGAGCAGGAGGCGGTCGCGAAGGGCGGCAAGATGGCCGACGCGAAGATCCCCCTCGGCCTCAAGCTCCAGCACGCGGCCCTCGACAAGCTGGTGCTGCACAAGGTGCGCGCCGCTCTGGGGCTCGAGGAGTGCGAGCTCGCTCTCTCGGCGGCTGCCCCTCTCAGCCCCGACCTCATCTGGTTCTTCCACTCGATCGGCGTCAAGATCACCGAGGGCTACGGCCAATCCGAGGACAACGGGCCCACCACCTGGAACCCGCCCGACGCGATCAAGATCGGGACCGTTGGGCCGCCACTTCCCGGGCTCGAGGTGAAGATCGCTTCGGACGGCGAGATCCTCGTGCGAGGCGGGAACGTGATGCCGGGCTACTACAAGAACGAGAAGGCGACGAAGGAGACGATCAACGAGGAAGGCTGGCTCATGTCGGGCGACGTGGGTGAGCTCGACGAGCACAACTACCTCAAGATCACCGACCGCAAGAAGGACCTCATCATCACGGCGGGCGGGAAGAACATCGCCCCGCAGGAGATCGAGGGCAAGATCAAGAGCTCGCACCCTCTCATCTCGCAGGTCGTCGTGATCGGAGACAAGCGACCGTTCCTCTCGGCGCTGATCACCCTCGACGAGGAGAAGGCGCCGTCCTGGGCCAAGGAACAGGGGATCGAAGGTGGCATCGCCGAGATCGCGAACAACGAGCGCACCCTCAAAGAGATCGAAGGTGCGATCAACGAGGTGAACCAGACGATGGCCAAGGTCGAGGGCATCAAGAAGTTCCGGGTCCTGGAGCGCGACTTCCTCCAGGAGGAGAACGAGATCACCCCGACCATGAAGGTCAAGCGCAAGCAGATCAACCAGAGCTACGACGAGGCCATCGAGGACATGTACGACAAGTCCTCGCCCACGGCCGCCGGAGCGAGCGCCCCGATCCGCACCTAGCCGCATCGAGAGTCAGTAGTCGAGGAGGGCCTCCCGGAAGGGGGGCCTTTCTTCGTGCTTGGTTCGCAACGGCCGTATGCTTGTTCGGTCATACAAGCGGCTACCTAGAAGGAGTCGACCATGCCTGTGACCGTGCGCGACGTCCGCGCATTCAAAGACCGCGGCGAGAAGTTCTCGATGCTCACCGCATACGACGCCCCCTCAGCCCGCCTCCTCGATGAAGCCGGGATCCCCTTGCTTCTGGTGGGGGACACCCTCGGGATGGTGATGCTGGGTCACGAGACGACCCTTCCGGTGACGATGGAGGACATGCTCCATCACACCGCAGCGGTCGTCAGAGGGCGCAAGAACGCTTTGGTCGTTGGCGACATGCCCTTCATGAGCTATCAAGGCTCGGTCGAGGACGGCATCCGCAATGCGGGCCGCTTCCTCAAGGAGGCGGGAGCACACGCGGTGAAGCTGGAAGGCGGGGGCCGGGTGTTGGACCTGGTCGCGCGACTGACGGACTCCGGCATCCCCGTGATGGGCCACCTGGGCCTGACCCCGCAGTCGGTGAACCAGTTCGGGGGATACCGGGTGCAGGGGCGGTCCGAGGAGCAGGCTCACCGGATCGTCGCCGAGGCCAAGGACCTCGAAGCCGCGGGAGCTTTCGCTCTCGTCCTCGAGGCGGTGCCCTCTCAGGTGGCCGCCTCGGTCACCGCCGGCGGCGCCGAGCGGGCGGGCGGGGGCGGGGCCGGCCCCGAGGGGGGCGGCCAGGTGCGGGTGGGGCCGGGCTTCCGCGGGCTCACGGGGGGGCGGGGGCCTCGTGGGGGGGGGGGGTGCGCGAAGCTGGGCGAGGAGAGGAGGTGGGGCGCGGTGGCGTGCCCGCAGGTGAAAGTTTCGTCCGGGGTCTACCCCGCCCCCGAGCACACCTACGGCTAGTCGGGTCGAGATAGCCGAACTGTCACCACTTGTGGTGGGTCGTGTGCTCAAATCGGATACGTGCCTGAGGACACGCTCGATCAGAAGATCCGCTGCCCTTCCTGCGGGGCGCTGAACGGCGCTTCCGCCGAGTGGTGCGGGCAGTGTTTCAAGCCGTTCGCCCAGGAGCCCCCACCGCCGCCACCGCCCCCACCGGGCCGGCCCAGGGCCCGGGTGAGCCCGGGGGCCGAGCACTTGCCCCCGCGAGGGCGATCGGGACGGAGCGGGGGCCTTCCGGGTCACCGAGCGGGGGATCACCTGGCGCTGCGCCACGTGCGAGACCGAGAACCCGATCGATGAAACCCACTGCAGCGCCTGCAACACGCCCTTCGTGCGACGCTCCTGCCGGAGGAAGAGAAGCGGGTCGAGCGGGGACCCGGGGATGACCACGATCATCTCGATGGTGTTCCCGGGAGCCGGGCACGGCTACCTCGGGATGTGGGGCCAGGCTGTGGCGCGCAGCGTGCTGTTCCTATGGGTGATGTTCACGGCCTTCATCGGAGCCATCCAACAGAAGGGCGGGGGGATCATCTCGCTCACGTTCGGGATCGTCGGGGTCGGGTTGTGGGGTATCACCGCCCACGACGCCTACCGAGAGGCCAGCGGAACCCCGAAGCTCGTGATCCTCAAGGGCAGGCTGTTCCTCTACCTGGTGCTGGGGCTCCTGCTCCTGTTGCTCATCCTGCTCGTTTCCGCCGGGATACGGGTCGGGGGGGGCGCCTACCGAGGCCTAGCTGCCCTCCGGCTAGCATCCGCGGATGCCCATCTTCGTCGTCGCGGACCTGCACGGTGCCGCCGAGGCCTTGCCGGCAGCCGTACCGCCTGGTTCGACGCTGCTCCTGCTGGGCGACCTGTTGAACTTCGTCGACTACAAGTCCCTCACCGGCATCCTGGTCGACGTTTTCTCTCCGGCGGCGGTGGCCAAAGTGGTTGCGCTACGGGGCGAGGGACGGCTGGACGAGGCCTGGGCGGTCATGCGGGCCAGATCGAGGGGGCGCGAGGAGGAGGTGCGAGCCCAGATCGCCGAGCGCTCTCACGCCCAGTACGAGGCGATCTTCTCGATCCTTCCCGATCCGACCTACCTGATCCTCGGGAACGTGGACATCCCGCCTCTGGCCGAGGGCTTCGTGGCGGCGTCCCCCGGGGTGCGCTATGTGCACGGAGAAGCGCTCGAGATCGAGGGGCAGAGGTTCGGGTTCGTGGGCGGGGCCCTTCCGACGCCTCTCCACGTCGCCGGGGAGATAACGCCCGAGGAGATGAAGGCGAAGATCGAGGGCCTGGGGCCGACCGACGTGATCTGTTCCACATCCCACCGGCGGTGCCGGAGCTATGCTGGGACACACTCGCCGGTAGGTCGGAGCAGGGGAGCGAGGACCTCCTCCGCTATATCGAGGACGTGCAGCCGGCCAGGGCGTACTTCGGGCACGTGCACCAACCCCTCGTGTCCGCCCTCAAGATTGGTCGTACCTTATGCATCAACGTTGGGTACTTCCGTGGAACCCAGCGGGCCTGGCCTCATGAGAAGGAGGATGCGTGGCAGACAGCGTGAAAGACACGATCGACGTGAGCGCTTCCGCCGCTGAGATCTTCGATGTCGCCACGGATTTCGATTCCTACCCACAGTGGAACTCCAACATCAAGAAGACCGCGGTGGTGAAGACCGACAGCGAGGGCCGAGCCACCGAGGTCTGGTACAAGGTGGACGCGAAGCTGAAGGTCCTCGAGTACACGCTTCGCTACGACTACAAGAAGGCACCCGCCTCCTTCTCCTGGGATCTGAAGGAGGGGGACGTGAAGAAGTTGAAAGGCTCTTACACGTTCGACGAGTTCGACGACGTCACCGAGGTCCGTTACGAGATGGAGATCGACCCGGGCTTCCCGGTTCCAGGGTTCATGAAGAAACAAGCGGAGAAGCAGATAGCGCGCGCGGCGCTCCAGGACCTGAAGAAGAGGGTCGAATCGCGATGACGCTGCCATGAAGGACGGGGCACGGGCGGCCCGTTACAGCGACCTGTTCGGCGCCGACCCGGAGTTCCAGCAGGACGGGGCGGAGGCTCCGGTCAAGGATCCGATCCCCTTCCCGGGGGCGTGGCAGGGGCACGAGCACGAGCGCCCGGCCGACTGCGCCTACTGCCCGATCTGCGCAACCATCTCCGTCGTGCGGAACACGCGGCCCGAGGTGATGGGACATCTGGCTGCAGCCGCCCGCGAGCTGCTGGCCGCGGCGTCGATCCTGGTGGAGGAAGCGGGCAAGGTGGTCGCGCCGGAGACTACGGAGGAGAGCCCACCCGGATAGGTCCCTTCCGGGCCTATCCTTCCCCGGATGGTCAGCGAGATAGTTATCGGCGTCGACATCGGCGGGACGGGGACGAAGGGGGCCCTGGTCGACCCGACCGGTAGCTTCCTCGGCAAGGCTCATGTGGAAACAGACCCCGAGGGCGGCACCCGCTCCATCCTCTCCGTGGTCGAGGACCTCGTCGCGCAGGCCGCCGAGAAGACCGTCGAGGTTGCCGCAGTGGGCGTCGGTGCAGCCGGCTTCGTCGATGCGCGATCGCGAGCGATCACCTTCTCGCCGAACATCGTGTACGACCGTCCGGACGTAGCGGCAGCCGTCGAGGAGAGAGCCTCTATCCCGACCTTCGTAGAGAACGACGCCAACGCCGCCGCGTGGGGGGAGCGGCAGTCCGGGGCGGCGCGGGGGATGGACGACGTCGCGATGCTGACGCTCGGCACCGGGGTGGGTAGCGGGGTCATCATCCGAGGCCGGCTGCTGAGGGGCGCCACGGGCGCGGGGGCCGAGATGGGCCACACCGTCATCGACCCGCGCGGCCCGGACTGCAGGTGCGGGCTCAAGGGGTGTCTCGAGCAGATGGCGTCGGGGGGCGCGATCGGGCGTATGGGCCGCGAGGCCGCAGCGGCCGACCCGGCCTCATCGATGCTGGACTTCGCCGGCTCGGTTCAAGCCGTCACGGCACGCCACGTGGCTCAAGCGGCCCGCCAGCAGGACGAGGCGGCGAAGGGGGTGCTCCTGCGAGCGGGACGGGCACTCGGCATCGGCCTCTCGAACATCGTGAACATCTTCGATCCGCGGGTGATCGTCCTCGGTGGGAGCGTCGTGGGGGCCGGGGAGGCGTACCTGGGGCCCGCCCGGGACACGCTTGCGGACATGACGTCGCGGCAGCGCCGCCGGCCGGCGCGGCTCGAGGTGGCGGCGCTCGGGAACACGGCCGGGATCGTGGGGGCCGCGGCTTTGGCCCGGGCTCATCTGGCCAGCGCGTCATCCTCTGGTAAACAGGGGTCATGACCGAGAGAGGCGAGATAGAGCGGGGCTCGACCGGCGCCACGGCTCCGAAACCGCAGACGAGCCTCGTTGAGTACGCGCTCCTCGCTCCTCGCCTGGTCAAGCTCGTGTGGAGGCTCGCCCGGGACCCCCGCGTTCCCGCTCGGGCCAAGGCCACCCTCTTCCTCCTCGGCGGCTACCTCGTCTCACCCATCGACATCATCCCGGACTTCCTCCCCGGGATCGGGCAGGCCGACGACCTCGTCATCGCGGCTTTCGCCCTCGACCAGATCCTCAACCGGGTCCCGGACGAGGTCGTGAAGGAGCATTGGGAAGGGGACGAGGATGTGCTCGAGGTCGTGCGGCAGATACTCGACATCTCGACTGCGTTCATCCCCGGGTGGATGAAGAGCCGCTTCGGAGGACGTTGAACAGCGCAGGAACCGTCCTGTTGCTCGTGCTCTTGGAATGGACCGCCGGCTGGATGGGGGCCGCGGCCTGGACGCAATCGTGGGACGTGGTCAAGAGGGGGCACTTCCGCATAACGGCATGGGTGGTCGTGGTGCTGGGGGTCCTGACGGTCGTCGCCAACGGCTCGGCCTTCGACGAGGTGGGGGAGCGGGGGCTGCAACCGGCTCTTCTGGTCGGGCTCGCCGCGCTCGCATTCGTCTATCTGCTGGTTCAGTACTCCGCTACCGACGTGCCGGGGGTCGTCGTGGGAGCGGCCGCGGCGGCCGTAGGGGCCGCGGGCATCGCTTTGACCGGGGGAGTGCTCGACGGTTGGCCGGCAGCCTTGGCTGCGGTGGAGTTGATAGCGGGTGCCCTACTACTGGGCGCGGTGACCAACGGCATGCTGCTCGGTCACTGGTATCTCAACCAGCCGGGGCTTAAGCCATGGGCCTTGGGTCGTCTCACGAGGCTGGCCCTCGTTGCGACGGCCCTCGTTGGGCTGCTCGGGCTCGCGGGAGCGGGCCGTCTCGTAGGAGCGGAGACCGCGGGGCCGTTCTCGGTCTCCCCGGGTTCGGCGAGAGCTTCGGGGTCGCCTTCTTCGTTATCTGGCTCGTTCTCCTCGCGTTCACGGGGCTCGCGGTGTGGGGCGCACGCCGGTGCATCAACATCCGCTCGATCCAGTCCGCGACGGCCTGTACTACGTAGCCCTGTTGACCGCGGGTGTCTCTGAGTTCCTGATCCGCTACCTGATGGTGAACGCGGCGTGAGTGCCGTCCGCGCCGGGGTCACCCTGCCGCAGTTCTCCGATGACCCGCGGCAGTTGCTCGAGGCGGCTCGCCGGGTGGAGTCCAGCGGCCTCGACTCCCTCTGGTTGTTCGATCACCTGTGGCCTCTGTCCGGGGGCAAGGAGCGCCTGATCCTGGAGTGCTGGACGACGCTCGGATGGCTGGCGGCCCACACGACCGACGTGCAGGTAGGAACGCTCGTGACCCGGTCGAGCCTCAGGAATCCGGCCCTCCTGGCGAAGATGGCCGCGACCGTCGCGTTGGTGGCGCCGGGCCGGCTGATCGTGGCGCTCGGCAGCGGAGACGAGCTGAGCCGGGCGGAGAACGAGTCCTTCGGCCTGCCGTTCTACACGGGCCGCGACCGCGCCGACCAGCTGCGCTCGACAGCGGAGGTGTGGCGAGGCTTCTTCTCCGGCGAGCGGGTTGACGTACGGGATGACTTCACGAACGTCAGGGGACTTCCGCCGAGCCCCCGGCCCCCGGAGCGCCCACCGCTGTGGATAGCCGGCGGATCCGCGTCGGCGGCGCGGATGGCCGGCACCATGGCCGAGGGCTGGAACGCCTGGCAGATGGCCCCGGACACGGTCGCGGCCAGGGCCGAGCTGGTGAGAGCCGCAGCGGGGGAGCGGCCGGAGGAGCTGCCCTGGCGCGGGATCCAGATACTCGCCACCACCGCCTCGGAGGCGCGAACCCGTCTCGGGGCGCGGCCCCCGGAGGGCTACATCGTGGGCTCGGCCTCCTCGGTGGCCGGGCAGCTCGAAGAGATCGTTGCCGCGGGGGCCGAGCACCTCACCCTCACCCTCGGCGGACCCTGGCGCCTCGAGGACCTCGACCGCCTCGCACGGGTAAAGACCCTCCTCACTCCCCCTTAGACCCCCCCTTGATCCCGAACGCGACGCTTACGCTCGACCCAGCGGGGGTATCAGGCAGGACATCGCTCGACTCGGCTTGCCGCGGACGCCAGAATGTGGCGGATGACCTTCGAAGGCGAAAGCTGAATGCTCTTCCCGGGTACGTGGCAGCTGGCCACGAGGTTGGTGATGAGGGCGAACAAGAAGCGGGACGAGGAGGGGGCCCGCAAGATAGCTCGTACCTACGCGCGGATCAGGCCGCGCGACCCGCACGCGTGGCTCTTGTGGAGCTCGGTCGAGGAGACCTACTGGGCCGACGAGAAGGATCGCGAGAAGGTCCTGCGCAAGGGCCTCGACAAGAATCATCGCTCCACCGAGCTCGCGGTGAGCCTGGCCCAATGCCTGGCCCGCCAGGAGCGCTCGGACGAGGCGGAGCGGATCCTCCAGAGATGCCGCAAGGACGAGCCCGGGTCGGTGTGGCCATACATCGGGCTGATGGAGCTCAACTGGTGGGATCGGAACTTCGGCCTCGCCAAGGTCTACGCCCGCCAGGCAGAGCTGCGTCTGCGCTACGACCCCGAGGACCTCAGCGAGGTCTGGGCTCTGTGCGACCAGCTGATAAAGCTCAGCGAGATGGACTGGGCCGCCCGCATCCTGAGGAAGATGATCGAGCAGAAGCCGGTGAGCGCGGACCCCTACATCCTGCTCAGCATCCTGCTCGAGGACGTCGACGAGTCGGAGTCCGGCAAGCTCATGTCCCAGGCCAGGAGGCGCTGGACGGGAAAGAAGAAGACCCTAGGGGAGCAGACGCAGGACCTTCGGGCGTGGCTCGAGGCCTGCAGCGAGCCACTCGCCACGTTCAGGACCAAGTCCAAGGCGAAGATGCCCCCCAACACGTGAAGCAGGGGAGCAGGTGAACCCACAGCGCGGCCCCCGGGCCCATGAGCCGAGGCGGAGCCTCCTCCTAGATACCCCGAGCCTCGTCTACCGAGCCTTCTTCGCCGTCCCCGACAGCGTCAAGGGGGCCGCGGGCGAGCCGGTGAACGCCGTGCGGGGATGCCTCGACATGATCGCCCGGCTCTGGATGGCTCAAGGCCCCACCGAGGTGATCGCGACGATGGACGCCGACTGGCGTCCGGCCTTCAGGGTCGCCGCCTATCCGGGATTCAAGGAGGCCCGCCCCGAGGAGCCGCAGGACCTGTCGCCCCAGTTCCTACTGCTGAACACCGTGCTCGACGCGTTCGGGATCCCGCGCGCCGAGGCTCCCGGGCTCGAGGCCGATGACGTCCTTGCCACCCTTGCCCGCGGTGTCCAAGGTGAAGACAGATCGCTGATCGTCACCGGGGACCGGGACCTTCTCTGTCTCGTGCGCGACCCACAGGTGAGGGTTCTCTTTACGGTGAAGGGGGTGACCCAGCTCAAGGTGTTCGACGATGCCGCGATCGAGGAGGCATACGGGATCCCGCCCCGGCTCTACGTCGAGTTCGCCACCCTGCGAGGCGACCCGTCGGACGGCCTCCCCGGCGTCAAGGGCATCGGCCCGACGAGGGCGACGAAACTGCTTCGGGAGTTCGGGTCGATCGAAGGCATCCTCGAGAACCTCGACCGGATACCACCTGCGCAACGGGCTGCCTTCGAGGCCTCGGGCCCTTACCTCGAGGCGATGAAGGTAGTCGTTCCCCCGGTGGCCGACGCCGAGGTCGAGATGACAGAACCGCACCCACCCGACAGGGATCTCCTCATGGAGATAGCCCAGCGTTACAACATGGAGGGACCGATCGCGCGCCTCCTCCACGCGCTTACCGGCGCAGGCCTCGGGCCCGGCGCCCCCGACGAGGACGTGCCCTTCCCCGAGGAGGAACCATCACCCGCCTATTGATGGTCAGGCATGGGGCTACGGAGTGGAACCGGACCAGGCGGGCACAGGGGATGGCCGATATCGACCTCAACAGCGACGGCGTCGAGCAAGCTCACGCGACCGCGGCCCGGTTGAAGGAGGCCGAGATCGTCGCCGTCTACTCGAGCGACCTCAAGAGGGCCGTCGACACGGCGGAGCCGATCGCCGCTCTGCACGGGGTGGAGGTGAAGCTCGACCCCCGCTTCCGTGAGATCGACCAAGGTGAGTGGACCGGGGTGCCGGTGGACGAGATCGAGATGCGCTGGCCCCACCTGTGGGGAAGCGCCCGTCACTACACCGCCCGGCCCGGGGGTGAGTCACCGGCCGAGGTGAGGGCGCGGGCCCTCGAGGGGGTCGAGCAGATCGTGCGGGAGCACCCGCAAGGAACCGTCGTCCTCGTCAGCCACGGCGGCACCATCCGCTGGATCAGTGCCGAGGCCCTCGGCCTCGACGACAGGGGGTCTGCCCGGATCAGAGGGCTCGGCAACGGGGGGGTGGTCAGCATCGAGGCGAGCCTCAACGGAGACCGGCTGGTGCTGGGGGACCTGAAGAGGCTCGACGGCAGCACGGTATCGATAGACGACCCCAACGACTGAGGCCCTGCTAGGTTCGTCCGATGGAATTCCGCCGGATCGAGCGCTTCCCACCGTACGTCTTCTCCATAGTCAACGACCTGAAGTTTCAGGCGCGCCGCGCGGGCGTGGACATCATCGACCTGGGGATGGGCAACCCCGATATCCCCACCCCGGAAGCCGTGGTCGAGAAGCTGAAAGAGGCGGTCGACAACCCGCGCAACCACAGGTATTCGGCCTCCAAGGGCATCCCCAAGCTGAGGCGCGCCATCTGCGATCTCTACGAGAGGGCGTGGGACGTGACGCTCGACCCCGATCGTGAGGCGGTCGCTACGATCGGCGCCAAGGAGGGTCTGTCTCACCTTGCCTGGGTCCTGTGTGAGCCGGGAGACTCGGTGCTGGTCCCCGAGCCGACCTACCCGATACACACCTACGCGATGTTGCTATCCGGGGCGACGGTGACCTCGGTGCCGCTCGATCTCGGTTCCGACTTCTCCGACCTCGTCCAGGCCTACGAGCACTCGAGCCCCAAGCCCCGGGTGGTGCTTTGCTCCTTCCCCCACAACCCCACCACGGCGGTGGTCGACCTCGGGTTCTTCGAGCAACTCGTCGAGTTCGCCAAGGCTCGCAACGTCATGGTCGTGCACGACCTCGCGTGCGCGGATCTCGTGTTCGATGCGGAAAGGGCGCCTTCGATGATGCAGGTGCCGGGAGCAAGGGACGTCGGGGTCGAGTTCTTCTCGATGTCCAAGTCTTACTCGATGGCAGGCTGGCGGCTCGCGTTCGCGGTCGGTAACCACGAGATGATCGGGGCGCTCACGAAGTTGAAGAGCTATCTCGACTACGGTGTGTTCCAACCGATCCAGATCGCCGGGATCATCGCCCTCAACGAGTGCCCCGAGGTCCCTAAGCAGATAAGGGAGATCTACCGCGCGGAGAGACGCCCTGTCCGACGGGTTGCAGCGGATCGGGTGGGACATGCCGACACCGCCTGCGACGATGTTCGCCTGGGCCAAGATCCCGCCGGAGTTCGAGTACCTCGGGTCTCTCGACTTCGCCAGGTTCCTCATCAAGGAGGCGAAGGTGGCCGTTTCCCCGGGGGTCGGTTTCGGTCCGAACGGGGACGGCTACGTGAGGTTCGCGCTCGTCGAGAACGAGCAGCGGATCCGCCAGGCGATCAGGGGGATCAACAAGGCGCTGCAGAAAGGACAGGTTAGTTAGCGAGGATCCCTCCGAGGCAGCCAGTGCCCGGCTCGGCGGGCGCTCAACTGCCCGGAGCGAGGATCCCTCCGAGGCAGCCAGTGCCCGGCTCGGCGGGCGCTCAACTGCCGGAGCGAGGATCCCTCCGAGGCAGCCAGTGCCCGGCTCGGCGGGCGCTCAACTGCCCGGAGCGAGGATCCCTCCGAGGCAGCCAGTGCCCGGCTCGGCGGGCGCTCAACTGCCCGGAGCGAGGATCCCTCCGAGGCAGCCAGTGCCCGGCTCGGCGGGCGCTCAACTGCCCGGAGCGAGGATCCCTCCGAGGCGAGCACCCGAACCGCCTCGTCCGCCAGTTGAGGCCTGTCGTTGACGGCCCCCGCATCGGTCCCGAAGTACGTCTCGACGAAGTGATAGATCGCTCCGAGGATCCCGTGTGACATGAGGTCGGGGTCGCCATGGCGGATCGTGCCCGCGGCCATCCCTCTTTGATGTGGATCGCCGTGTCCGCCATCACGATCTGCTGGCCCTCTTGCAGGACCCCGGCGAAGTCCTCGTAGCGGGCGGCGGTCCGGAAGAGTCCGAGGTAGCCGGGGTCGGAGCGGTAGAAATCTATGGATGCCCGGATCCCCCGCTCGATCCGGTCCACGGGGTTGGCCACCCCTTGGATGGCAGCCTGCTGTGACTTCCTCAGCTGGAAAAGACAGCTCCTCAGCAGCTCCTTGAAGAGAGTGTCCTTCGACGTGAAGTACCAGTAGAAGACACCTTTGCCGACGCCCAGCTCGTCGCAGATGTCACCAACGGTGGTCCCGTGGTATCCCTGCTCCGCGAACAGCCGGTAAGCGGCCTCGAGTATCTGCTCCCGCCTCTCCGAGCCTCTCCTCGTGAGCTTCCTGGATGTCATCCGAGCGTCCCCATCCGGGCACACTAAAGGAGGTGGTCCGAGATGTCAGCCTTTGGACGCTGGGCGCTAGGTGCGGGTATGCGCCCCCGCCGTTCGCACTTCAGCTTCCTCGCTGGGCGTGCGCACCTCTTCCGGGGCAAGGCGCTGGGCCAGCTGGCGGATGAAGAGCCCCACGTCGGTGATGATCCCCATCGACTGGAAAGAGCCCCTGTCCATGAGCTTGGTAACTGTCGCTTGGTTGATGTCGACGCACACGAGGGGACTGATGCCGGAAGGCAGTTCCCCGTGGCGATCCCGTGGAGCATCGTTCCGACGACGATGCAGTAGCCGACGAGGTCGGCGTCGTCCTGGCCCCAGATGAGGTCTCTCAGCCGCGACTGGACCTCGACCATCTCGCTTACGACCTCGGGCAGCGGGCCGTCGTCCCTGACGCTGCCGCCGAACAGATAGTCCGCCCCGGTCTCGACCAGGTGGTACACGATGCCGTCCCCGAAGAGCCCGGCGTCGATGGCCGCGGAAGGAGCCGTGCCTGCGGATCTCGTTGATGGTGCGGATGTGATTCTCGTGGCCGTGCTCGACCGCACCGCCATGGCCGAGGTGGACCCCCAAGGAAGTCGAAAACATGGGACTCGATGTCGTGCGCCGCAACCCCGTTGCCTGCGAAGAATGCGTCGACGTAGCCGCCGCGTATGAGTGCCGCGAGGTCGGGGCCGGACCCCGTGTGCACGACGGCGGGCCCTGCTACCCACAGGATCCTCTTGCCGGACTCGTGCACCGCCTTCATCTGTTCCGCGACCTGCTCCACGAGGAGCGATTTCGGCTTCTCGCTCGAAACATCGGACGACATGAAGCCAAAGCTCTTGTCCCCGGCTCCTCCCGCATCGAGCGGGTGCGCGGATGCCGGGCCCGTTCATCACGATCTGCATGCCGCTCTTGACCTCGGCCATCGGGATCGTGCGGGCCCCGCCGACGCGACCACCACCCCGCAGTCCATCTCCGGCCGCTCGACGCCGACCCAGCGGCCGTGGACACGGACCTCCGTGCCGAGGTTGGTCGTGGAGTAGAAGCCTTTGGGCATAGCCCCATCCACCTCGGCGGTGGCGAGCTCGGCGTCCTCCACCGACTCCGAGTTGACCCCGAACTGCTGCAGCGACCCGACAACGCTCCTCAGGCCGTCCTCGGACTCGGTCGTCAGCCGGATCCTTGCGAAGGACTTGTCCTCGGCGAGAGCGAGCCCACCCTCCAGGTCGACCACGTCGAACGTGGCCCCGGCCCCGCGATCGAATCGAGCACCCGAGCGAGGATCCCTTCGTCGATGAGATGACCCTCGATCGTGACGAGCTCAGATGGCATGCGATGCCCGCTCCTTGATGAATCCGAGGGTGCGCTCGAACACGTGATCCTTGTCGTAATCGGTGACCACGTGGTACGAGCGCTCGAGCCACACGAGCTCTTTGTCGTCAGACGAGACGTGATCGTGGATGTAGTTCGCGTTGCTCGGATGAACGGTGTGATCGTTGCGCCCGTGCATGATGAGCATCGGTGCGGTGATCTGAGGGAGGGCTCGCTGCGCCCGCTTGATGAACGTCAGAAGAGCCGCGGCTTTCGTGGGCACCCGGTCATGCGCGATCTCTCTTCCCTGCGGGTCGGCGATGTCGTTGCTGATGCCGGGCACCGGCGCGGCGGCGCGAGCGACGACGGGGCCAGGTGCCGGCGCGGGTCCTTGCTGAAGATCATCCCGCCGAGCGTGATGACGCCTGCGATCTCTTCTGCATGACGGGCGGCGAGATCGAGCACCAGGGCCCCTCCGAACGAGAGGCCGACGAGGAACACCTCTTCGGTCTGCGGCACGGTGATGGAAAGAGGTCTCTACCATCTGGGACCTCTTCGGCGGTGCGCGTGTTGAGGTCCTGCCATGTCGTTCCATGCCCGGGCAATCTGGGGGCCACGACAGCGACCCCCCGCTCGGCGAGGTACTCGCCCAGGGGTCGCATGCTCTGCGGGCTTCCAGTGAACCCGTGTGCACGAGCAAGGCCCCCACCGGCCCCTCACCCAGCGCGAACTCCTCGGCGCCGGAAGAACCTGCAGCTCTGACACGTGACTCCTCCTTCGCGGCGACTATTTCCTTGACCGGCCGGTCAACTCACGTTGACTACTCTTTCATCTACCATGAGTCCTGGGGGACCGGGCCGGAGGGCGATCTAAGGACTGATGTTTCGATGATGTATTGGGTATTCAAAGGGATATTGAAGCCGCCCCTGCGCACCATGTACAAGATCCGCGCCGAGGGGCTCGAGAGTGTCCCGACGAAGGGCCCGGCGATCATCGCCGCCAACCATGTGTCGTTCCTCGACTCGTTCTTCATCCCGCTCGTCGTGAAGCGTCGCAAGGTCACCTACCTTGCCAAGGCCGATTACTTCAAGAGTTGGAAGACCGCTTGGTTCTTCAAGTCGGCGGGTCAGATCTCCTGCGAGCGAGAGGGCGGGTCGAAGTCCGAGCAGTCGCTGAACATCGCCCTCGACGTGCTTAAGGGCGGCAACCTGCTCGGTATCTACCCCGGGGACCCGCTCTCCCGACGGTCGTCTCTACCGGGGACGCACGGGTGTGCGCGGCTCGCCCTGCAAGCCGGCGTCCCGGTGATCCCGACGGGCCTCATCGGCTCCGAGGAGGTCATGCCCAAGAACGCAAAGCTCCCCAAGGTGAAGGGCAACATCCAGGTGAAGGTGAAGTTCGGCAAGCCCCTCGACTTCTCGCGGTTCCAGGGCCGGGAGAAGGATCGCTTCGTCCTTCGCTCGATAACGGACGAGATCATGTACGAGATCATGCAGCTCTCGGGGCAGCATTACGTCGACGACTACGCCTCCAAGACCCCGACGGAGCCGCTGCCGGAATCCGTGCGCTCCCTCCGAGAGCAGATCGACCTCAGCGACGAGATCCTCGCCGGCTGAGGCCGCCCCTACTCTTCGATCCACCCTCTCGTTCTGCCGACGGCTCTCTTCCAACCCTCGTAGGCCGAGTCTGCCTCGTCTGCGACAGGCTTGGCTCGAACTCCCGCCTCGGCCTTCCAGCGCGCCGCCATCTCCTGAGGGATGACCACACCCCGGCCCCCAGCCCCGAGGAGGGCGGCGCCGAGCGCCGTCGTCTCGAGGGTTGGAGGCCGCCCTGACCAGTACCCCGAGCTGGTCCGCCTGGAACTGGCAGAGGAGGTCCATCACGCTCGCTCCGCCGTCTACCCGCAGCTCCTTCAGTGACTGCCCGGCGTCGGCCGTCATGGCGTCGACGACGTCACGGGTCTGGAATGCCATCGCCTCGACGGCGGCTCTCGCCAGGTGCGCCTTGGTCGTGCCGCGGGTGACGCCGAGGAAGGCGCCGCGCGCGTAGGGGTCCCAGTAGGGCGCTCCTAGCCCGACGAACGCGGGGACGAGGTAGGTCCCCCCTGCGTCGGGAACGGTCGATGCAAGAGGTTCGGTGTCGGACGCCTTCTCGATCACGCCGAGGCCGTCGCGGAGCCATTGAACGGCCGCCCCCGTGACGAAGATGCTCCCCTCCAGCGCGTACTGAAGGCCCGCGCCGATGTCCCACGCCGCCGTGGAGAGCAGCCCGTGGCTCGATCGCTGCACCTCGGGGCCGGTGTTCATCAGGACGAAAGAGCCCGTGCCGTAGGTGTTCTTTGCCATGCCGGGCTCGATGCAGGCTTGGCCGAACAGCGCCGACTGCTGGTCGCCACCGACGCCGGTGATCGGGACCTCTGCGTCAAGCACCCCGGGGGCAGTGTCGCCGAGCTCGCCGCTCGACGGCCTTATCTCGGCCAGGAGGGGGGCTGGGACCGCCAGCTGATCGAGGATCCAGGGATCCCAGGCACCCTGCTCGAGGTTGAAAAGGAGCGTGCGGGACGCGTTCGAGGGCTCGGTCACGTGGGACTCGCCCCGGGTCAGGTTCCATATGAGCCACGTGTCGACCGTCCCGAAGGCGAGCTCGCCGGCCTCGGCCCGAGCTCGGGCCCCCTCGAGGTGATCGAGGGACCACATCACCTTCGTCCCGGAGAAGTAGGGGTCGAGAACGAGCCCGGTCCGGGCGCGCATCTCTTCCTCGAGACCTGCGGCCTTCAGCTCCTCGCATATGTAGGCGGTGCGCCTGTCCTGCCACACGATCGCCGGCGCGAGCGGCTTACCCGTCTTTCGGTCCCAGATGACCACCGTCTCCCTCTGGTCGGTGATCCCGATGCAGGCTAGGTCCGACGCGCCGGCCCCCGCGTCGGATAGCGCCCCGTCGATCAGCGAGCGGGTGACGGACCAGATCTCCTCGGCGTCGTGCTCCACCCATCCGGGCCGGGGGAAGTGCTGCGAGAACTCGGAATAGGCGCGGCCCCGCACCGTTGCCTCGGGGTCGAGGACGAGAACCGTGATGCCCGTCGTCCCGGCGTCGATGGAAAGGATGAGACCTGGCACCCGTGACCTCCTGTGGCGGGATCCTAGGAGGCGATTACTACCAGAGAAGGGGGCTAGGCCTTAATGAGGACCTCGGCCTTGATCCACCCGAGGCCCGAGATCCCGATCGCTTGGGCGGCCGCTCTGCTGAGGTCGATGATCCTGTCGCCGACGTAAGGGCCCCGGTCGTTGATGAGGACAACGACGCCGCGTCCCTCGTGCTCGACGTAGAGCCAGGAGCCGAGAGGCAGCTCCTTGCTCGCGGCGGTGAAGAGGCTCGAGTCGAAGACGTCCCCGCTCGCAGTGAGGTTTCCTTCGAAGCCGGGCCCGTACCAGGAGGCGATGCCCTCGAACGTCACCCCCGTCCCGGCGAAGCCGTCGGGGATCCCGGCGCTCGGCCCCGAGTCCCCGAGGACGTCGAGGAGGGCTTGCGAAGGGGAGGCTGCCCCAGCTGCCCCAGCTGCCCCAGCTGCCTCGGCTGCTGCGGCTCTGGCCGCGGCCCGGGCCGCCCGCTCCAGAGAGGCGATGCGATCGCTCAGCTCCGAGAAGGCCGCTTTCCTCGTGCTGAGCGCGCCGGCGATCTCGAGACCGACCTCCTCTGCCCTGGCTTGCGACGCAAGTAGAGCGCTCTTGCGCTCGTCTATCCGAGCCTGGGCCGCCTCGGCCTCAGCTCGGGAGGCGAGCATCTCGTCGAGGGACCGGGAGTCTTCCTCGGCGGCGTTCGCCGCTATCTCCGCCAGGGCGAACATCTCCGGCAGTCTCTGGGCCGACAGGATGATGTCGATGTTCCCCGTCGGACCCGACTTGTAGGCGTCGATCGCGCGCTCCACGTACAGATCCTCGGCCGCGCTGAGGCGGGCCTCCGTCTCGTGCTTGGCCAGCTCGATGAGCCCCAGGCTCTGACTGGCGCGGTCGATGGAGGCATCCAGCTGTCGCTTCTTTCCCTCGAGCTGGGCCAGCTCGTGCTCGAGGACGGATATCTCCGATGCGGCCGCATTAGCTTGTTCCCTGAGGGCGTCGAGGTCCTCCGCGACGGCGGTGCGTCCGGGTAGAAGGGCGGCCGCAGCCACAGCGAGCGTCGCTGCGGCGATCCGTCGTGTCGGGCTCTTCAGCGCTTTCTCTCTCTCTATCCATGTCGGAACGTGCGAGGGGACGGTTGAGGAGCCGCCCTGCAGGTCACAATAGGGTCTCTAGGCTCATGATCGGCGGAGAAGGAGGGGTGATGGCTCGGATCGGGATCCTCACCGGGGGCGGGGACTGTCCCGGGTTGAACGCGGTGATCAGGGCCGTCGTCCGTAAGGGGGTCAACGAGTACGGGCACGCCATAGCCGGTTACAAGAACGGGTGGAGGGTGCTCGAGAACGAGATCGTCCAGCTGACCCCCGAGCACCTCCGGGATCCTTCCCCGTGGGGCACGATCCTGGGCTCCTCGCGGACGAACCCCTTCAAGGAAGAGGGCGGGGTCGAGCGGGTGAAGGAGAGCCTAGCGAAGGAGCACATCCGGGCCCCTCCTCCGCGATCGGCGGCGAGGACACCTTGGGAGTGGCGGACAAACTGGCCGCCGATGGGGTGAACGTCGTCGGGGTCCCGAAGACGATCGACAACGATCTGAATGCGACGGACTTCACGTTCGGGTTCAACACCGCCGTCCAGATCTGCACCGGCGCGATCGACAGGCTTCACACGACGGCCGAGTCCCACAACAGGGTGATCGTGGTGGAGGTGATGGGCCGGCTGCAGGATGGATCGCCACTTACTCGGGTATCGCCGGAGGAGCGGGCTGCCGATCCTGGTGCCGGAGCGGCCGTTCGACATCGACCAGGTCTGCGATCACATCCGCCACCGCCACAAGAAGGGAAAGACGTTCTCTATCGTCGTGGTGGCCGAAGAGGGCCACGACGGTCGAGGGGGCCGAGACCCTGAAGGACGAGAAGATGGATGCGTTCGGGCACGTCAAGCTGGGCGGCATCGGGGTCATGCTGGAGCGGGAGATCGAGTCGCGCACCGGGTACGAGACGAGGGTCACGATCCTCGGGCACATCCAGAGAGGGGACCCCGACGGCCTACGACAGGGTCCTGGCGACCCGCTTCGGGATAGAAGCGATCGGCGCGGTGAGCGACGGGGACTACGGCAAGATGGTCGCCCTGAACGGATCCCAGATCGTCCGGGTCCCGATAGGGGACGGGGTGGGGACCCTCAAGACGCTGGACCCTCAGCTCTACGAGACCGCCGAGGTGTTCTTCGGATAGCGCCGCGGACAAATTAGGCTTTGGCTCATGGGCTCATTGATCGACCTTCGTTCGGACACCGTCACCCGCCCGACCCCCGAGATGCGCCGCGCCATGGCCGAGGCCGAGGTCGGCGACGACGTCTTCGGCGACGATCCCACGGTCAATCTCCTACAGGATGCGCAGCCGACCTCCTCGGCAAGGAGGCGGGGCTCTTCGTCCCCACCGGGTCGATGGGGAACCAGGTCGCCCTGGGGGCGCTCGCTCGTCCCGGGGATGAGGTCGTGTGCGAGTCGGGCGCCCACTTCCTGCATTACGAGGGCGGCTCGGTAGCGGCCCACCTCGGGCTCATGATGCGCCCTCTTCCGGGGGTGAACGGGGTGATCGTCCCCGAGCAGGTGGAGGCTGCGATCAGGCCGGGCAGCGAGCACTTCCCCCGGACGGCCGTCGTTGCCATAGAGAACACCCACAACGCCGCAGGGGGTCGCATCTTCCCCCTGGAGGTGGCCGAGCAGATCTCCGCGGTCGCCCGCGAGCGTGGGGCCGCGGTGCACATCGACGGCGCCCGGATCTTCAATGCCGAGGCCGCCACCGGGACGCCCGTCGCGGCATGGGCCGCGTGTGCGGACACGATCACGTTCTGCTTCTCGAAAGGTCTCGGCGCCCCCGTCGGCTCGATGGTGTGCGGGTCCAAGGAGGTCATCAAAGAGTCCCACCGCCTGCGGAAGAGGCTCGGTGGCGGGATGCGGCAGGTCGGCGTTCTGGCTGCTGCGGCGCGGGTCGCTCTCGAGGATGGCAGGAAGCGCTTGGGCGACGATCACGCCAACGCACGGGTCCTGGCCCAGGGACTCCTGGAGCTCGAGGCGACCGCGGTCGACATCGACTCGGTCGAGACGAACATGGTCTATCTGAACCTCCGGGCCTTCGGAAAGACCGGCCCCGAGGTGGCGGCCGGGCTGAGGGAGGAGGGGATCCTCACGCTCGGGGTGGCGGAGCACTCGATGCGCCTCGTCACCCATCGGGATGTCTCCGAGATGGACGTCAAGGACGCCCTGGAAGGTTTCAAGAAGGTCTTGCTCGGTTAGCTTCGGGCCGCAGGCGAGCTGATGCCTCGCATGTTTGCCGCGCGCGGCAGCGGGAAACCTCACACTATGCAGATCCTTCTGACTGTCCTACTGCCGCGGGAGGAAGCCACCGTTCCGCTCATCAGGCACATCGTGAAGGACTCCCTCCTGCGCATCGGCGCGGTGGGCGATTGCGTCAGCGACATCGAGCTTGCCCTGACCGAGGCCTGCGCCAACGTCCTTCACCACGTTAAGGAGAACCCCCACGGCTATTCCGTGAACATCGAGATCAACGACTCCCACTGCGAGATCAGGGTCGCTGACGAGGGTGCCGGTTTCGACGTCGACGCGATCAAGCCGGCGACGCTGACAGCCGAGAGCGGCCGCGGCATAACCCTTATGAAGTCTCTCGTCGACGAGTTGAAGTTCGAGTCTCAGCCCGGCAAGGGGACCGTCGTCCACCTCGCGAAGCGACTCAAGCTGAAGGAAGACTCCATCTTCGGCAAACTCGCTGCCGCCCCCCTGTAACACTCGCCAAGGGCTCACGCAGAACCAGGAAGCTACTGGCCCGCCTGCTGCCGGCTTGCGCTCGCCCCGCGTCCCGTCGACTACTCTCCTACGATGAGTGATCTTCCAGGAGAGCCGCAGTCTCTGTGGCTCGCGACGACGCCCACGACAACCTACGACGCGCTGACCGAGGGCCTCCACGTAGACGTCGCGGTCATCGGGGGCGGTATCGCGGGGCTCACCGCGGCGATGCTCCTCAAGCGCGAGGGCAAGTCGGTGGCCGTGGTCGAGTCGCAGAGGGTCGCCGAGGGTGTCACCGGCTACACGACTGCCAAAGTCACCTCTCAGCACGGCAAGATCTACGGGCAACTCCTCAAGGACTTCGGCGAGGAGGGCGCCAGGGCATACGGTCTCTCCAACGAGGCGGCGAAGGACTGGATCGCAGATCTCATCGAGTCGGAGGGCATCGACTGCGAGTGGGAGCGAAAGAGTCACCACGTTTTTACCGCGGACCCGGAGCAGGTGGACGAGATCGAGTCCGAGGCCAACGCCGCCCGCACCCTTGGACTGCCCGCCACTTTCGTCCCGTCCCTTACCACGTCCTTCCCTGCGCTGGCCTCGGTGCGATTCGACGACCAGGCGCAGTTCCACCCGAGGAAGTACCTGCTCCACATCGCAGGTTCGATCCAAGGGGCCGGGAGCTTCGTCTTCGAAGACACCCGCTGCACCGGGGTTAGCGAAGGCACGCCGAACACGGTCGAGACGGAGCGGGGGAGCCCTCACCGCGACCACGTGATCATCGCGACTCATTACCCGATCCTCGACCGGGGTCTCTTCTTCACGAAGGTGCACCCCTATCGTTCCTATGTGGTCGCCGCGGCCATGCCCGCGGGCGAGATGCCGCAGGAGATGTACATCTCGATCGATAGCCCTCTCGCTCGATGCGGACCGCCCGCGATGGCTCGAGCGAGCTGCTCCTCATCGGGGGAGAGGGCCACAAGGTCGGCGAGAAGCTCGATACCCAGGTCCTTCACCAGAAGCTCGAGGTGTGGGGCCGGGAGTTCTTCGATGTCGACTCGTTCGCCTACCGCTGGTCGACCCAGGACAACGTCTCGGTCGACCACGTCCCCTTCATCGGTCGCCTCCGACGGACCTCGGACAAGATCACCGTTGCGACGGGCTTCGGCAAGTGGGGGATGACGAACGGGACGCTTGCCGCGATGATCCTGAAGGACCAGATCGTCGGCCGCGAGAACGAATGGGCTTCTCTCTACGACGCCCACAGGGTGAAGCCGATGGCCCAGGCGAAGGACTTCCTGAGCGAGAACGTAGGAGTCGCCACCCGCTTCTTCGGGGACAGGCTGAGCCCCCCGGACATCAAGTCCCCGGAAGACCTCGCGCCGGGCGAGGGGAGCCTCGTCGGCGCCGGGGGCCGCAGGGCGGCAGGGTACCGGGACGAGAGCGGCAACTTGAGGACGTTCTCTCACGTCTGCACCCACCTCGGTTGCTACCTCAGGTGGAACTCGGCAGAGAAGAGCTTCGACTGCCCCTGCCACGGTTCCCGTTTCGACAACGAGGGCAAGGTCATCCAGGGCCCAGCCGTAAGGGACCTCCCGCCCAGGGACATCACTTCTTAGATTCCACCGCACCTCACCCACGGGGCCGATGTCCCCGCGGCCCATCTTTGCCCGATAGCCACCGTGACGGTTGGTGGCTCGGGATAGTTCGTGCGCCACGGCCCCGGTCGGGTAGAAGAGACTAGCTCCATGGATCCGACAGGGAGGTCCCGACCCGACATCCTCGTCGTCGGCGGGGGAGTGATCGGGCTCGCCATCGCCATGCGGGCCCGGGAGCGGGGGCTCAGCGCCGATCTGGTCGCCGATCCCGCTGCGCCGCCTGCCAGCGACGTGGCTGCGGGGATGCTCGCCCCCGTGACCGAGGTCCACCCGGGGGAGGAGGCGCTTCTCCATCTGAACCTCGGGGCTGCCCGTGACTACCCGGGCTGGATCGAGGAGGTCCAGCGGGCAAGCGGCTGTGACGTGGGTTACAGGCAGGTGGGCACCCTGATGGTTGCGCGGGATAGCGACGAGAACGCGGCCCTCGAGGAGGTGTGGCGGCTCCAGCGGGACCTCGGGCTGGAGAGCGAGCGGCTGCGCGGGACCGAGGTGCGGGAGCTCGAACCGGCCCTCTCACGCAGGGTTCGCGGGGGGATCCTCGTCCCGGGCGATCATGCGGTTGACGCCCAAGCGCTCAGCGCGGCCCTCAGGAAAGCCTGCGTCGGTTCGGGGGTGAGGTTCCGGGACGGGAAGGTGATCGCGCTCGAGCGGGGCGGGGGCCGCGTCAAAGGCGCTCGCCTCGAGAGCGGGGAGCAGATCGAGGCCGACACCGTGGTCATCGCGGCGGGCTGCTGGACGGGGGGCATCGGTGGGCTTCCCGGAGAGGTGGCCGAAGCGGTCCGTCCGGTCAAAGGCCAGTTGTTGCACCTTCGATCCCGGGACGAGCCGCCCCTGCTCCGGAGAAACCTTCGCAGCACAGAGGTGTACCTCGTCCCGAGACACGATGGCCGTGTGGTGGTAGGTGCGACCGTCGAGGAGCAGGGGATGGACATCTCGGTGACGGCGGGGGCCGTGTACACGCTGCTCCGCGACGCGTACGAGCTATTTCCGGGCATCGTGGAGATGCGCCTCCTAGAGACGAGAGCGGGCCTTCGCCCCGGGAGCCGGGACAACGCCCCGCTCATCGGCCGGTCGGGGCTCGAGGGGCTGTGGATGGCCACCGGCCACTACAGGAACGGGATCCTGTTAGCAGGGCTCACCGCCCGCCTGCTCGTGGAACAGATGACTTCGAGCGGTCCGAGCCACAGCCTCGATCCTTTCGCCCCCACTCGCTTCACGAGCGCGGCGGCGATCTCGTGAAGGTCATCCTGAACGGCGCGGAGGAGGAAGTGCCCAGCGAGGCTACGGTCGCCTTTCTCGTCGAGAAGACGGTGCCGGGGGACGCTTCGGTGGGGGTTGCGGTCGCCCTGAACGGAGACGTCGTTCGCAAAGCGGAGTGGGGCACTGCAAGATTGGGTGAAGGGGATCGCATCGAAATCCTGAGAGCCATCGGAGGAGGCTGAGTGGAAGACCCGTTCCTATTGGGAGGCGAGGAGTTCTCCACGCGCCTCATCATGGGCACGGGCGGAGCCACCTCCCACGACGCGCTGGAGGCGGCGCTGGTCGCCTCGGGGGCCGAGCTGGCGACGGTGGCGCTGCGGAGGATCGACCCCCGCTCGCCCGGGTCGGTGGTGGACGTCCTCGAGCGTGTCGGCTGCCGGATCCTCCCGAACACGGCTGGTTGCTACACGGCGAAGGAGGCGGTTCTGACCGCCCACCTGGCCCGGGACGCGTTCGAGACCGATTGGATAAAGCTCGAGGTGATCGGGGACGACAGGACCCTTCTGCCCGACCCGGTTGAGCTTCTGGGAGCCGCCGAGGCGCTGGTCGGGGACGGCTTCAAGGTTCTCCCGTACACCAACGACGACCCCGTGCTGGCTCGCCGGCTCGAGGACGCAGGCTGCATCGCGGTCATGCCGCTCGGATCGCCCATCGGCAGCGGCATGGGCATCCGTAACCCGTACAACCTGAGGATCATCGTGGAGCACGCCCGGGTCCCTGTGATCCTCGATGCAGGGATCGGAACGGCCTCCGACGCGGCTCTAGCGATGGAGCTGGGCTGCGCTGCCGTCCTGATCGCGAGCGCGGTCACCCGGGCCAGGAAGCCGGCGGCGATGGCCGAGGCGATGCGCAAAGCGGTCGAGGCGGGGCGTCTCGCTCGTCGCGCGGGACGCATCCCGCGCCGCCTCTACGCGGAGGCATCGACGCCCGACGAGGGGCTGCCCGACCTCCACTAGCGAGGGAGCGAAGCCAGGCCCCGCCGAGGTCAGTCCCCGAGCCCCTGGGCGTCGCCGATTGAGCCGAGCTTCCTCTCCTCCACGTCGGGCCACTCCCGGGTGAGCGCAGAGGCCAGAAGGGTCAGTTGTTTCTCGATGACCGGGCGGCGCTTCACTGGAGCGACCTCGAGCAGGTCCTCGAGCATCCCCCGCAGGCGGCGTATCACCTGCAGTGACCCCACCCCGTAATGGCGGAGCTCGTCACACGCCAGGTGCACGTAGGCCTCCCAGGTCATCACCGGGAAGATCAACCGCAGCTCTCCATCTGCATCGCTCCTTTGCCCATGAGGGAAAGGAAGGGTCGCGAGCTTGCGGAGGAGATCGTGCATCACGTCGATCGACTGGACCGCGGTCGTGGGGTCGTTGACGGCCGGCGAGAGCGCCTTCTGACCGATGTCCACCAGCTGCCGGAAGCCGAAGGCTGGATCCTGGGCCATCGTCCTCTCTCGTGCGAGGGCTAGGTGCTCCTTCGTGTCCTCGGGGACCCGCTCGCCGAAGACCTGAAGCACCGGTGAGCCGGACGGGACGAAGTCGCCTAACGCCGGAAGAACCTTGATGACCGCGCCGTGGCGGCGGGCTACCTCGACCAGAGAGTCGCGGTCCATCGCCGCAAGGACCCCCCGCCCCCCGGCCGTCAGCACCTGAACCGGGGGCGAGCTCGGCGTCTGCACCGGCTCCGGCGGTTCGGGGTGGTCGTAGATCTCGGCGATGGCTTCGTCCGTTTCGAGCGCGAGGGCCTCGGCCAGGTAGCCGATCCGGATCGATTGCGAGATGTGATGGATGTACGCGACGAAGAAGCCGATGCTGAGGAGGACCAGTCCAAAGCCGGCAGTGATCGAGATGTTCGGGACCGTTGCCATGTCCTCGCCCGGTCGCAGGCCGCGGAGGACGAACATCGAATAGGTGAAGGTGCCGACGAAGACCCCCAGCGACAGCTGGCTCATCCTGTCTCGCAGGAAGATCCGGAGTATCCGGGGGGACAGCTGTTGGCTGGCCAGTTGCAGGACCACGATCGTGATCGTGAAGACCAGCCCGGTGAACGTGATCATGGAAGTCGAGATGGTCGTGAGGAAGGTCTGGGCGTTGTCGGCGTCGCCCTTGAAGGTGACCTCGTTCAGCCAGCCTGCCTCCACGTGCCGGTCCACCAACCCGAGGAGGAGGGCAAGGAGGATCGAGAAGAGGACGCAGGCAGCCGGCACGAACCAGAGGCTGGTCCGGGTTCTTTCTCGGAGCCAGAAGAGTCGCATCCGCGGACCCTAGCTCACGAGTGCGAGCTGGTTAGCGGCGGGCGTAGGGCTTGAGACGCGGCTCGCGGTCGACGGTCCTGCCGCTGTCGTAGTTGGGGGCCGAGTCCGGCGGGGGAGCGGAGGCTCCCGGCATCGCCGCCTCCTGGCAAGCGCTCGCCGGCAGTCTCTTGACCGCTGCAGGTCCGGGATTGATCAAGGCGTCGAGAACCAACAGGTAGGTGAGGCCGTCGCCTGCGATGTTGGCGTGGTCAACGGGCCGGCCGGGGCAGATGTCCTGGAGGAGGATGTTCGTTCCCCCCGCGAGGGCCTGAGTGCCCACGGGCTGCACGAGCTCGTCGGCCGCCGTGTAGATGCTCGTGTAGTGCGTGCGGCCGGGGGTCTCGTCGCCCCGGTTCACGGCGGCGATGAACTTCGCAGCTCTTCTCAGCTGCCAGACCGCAGGAGGCGCCTGCCCGAAGCGCGTTCCCGCGTCTGCCGTCTCGGTGCCGTGGTTCGGCGATGCCAACCCGATGTAGTCGCCGACGAGTGTTCCGGAGGGGAACCACTTGATGGACCAGCGCGGGACCAGGCCGCCCTGACTGTGTCCCAACACATCTGTCTTCTCGCCGCTCGTCCGGTTCATCACCTGGATCGCCCGGGCGACGTACTCCGCCGAGATCTGGATGTCGACGAGGGCCTCGCCCGGCAGCTGGACCCAGCACGTCTCGAAGCCAGCCTCGGGAAGGGCGTCCCAGTAGTTCCAGTCCCAGTTCGTCTCGCGGTTCACTCCCGTTCCGTGGACGAGCAGGACGGGTTGCTTGCGTCCGCTGCCGTCGAGGTTCGCTTTGCCTCCGTGGCAGGCGAGGGCCGCGCCGAGCTTGTCCTTGGGGATCGAGTAACGGGCGTCCCCATGCGACGACGACGGTGGTGGGCATCAACGCCGCGGCAAGTCCTGCGGTGATAGCGAGCGAGAGTAAGAGGCTGAGGCGGCTGCCCGCGCAAGCCCTCCTCGAGCCGTTCATCGGCCCATCTTAGGAGCCGCGTGGTGCTGTGTGACCTGTGCCCGTGGCGGGTAAGGACGAGCCGAGGGCAGCCCTACGGGCGTCGCATGCAGCGATAAACGAAGGAGGGCAGGATGCCGAAGGCTTGGTCGGCGAAGCGTGAACGCCAGTACGAGCACATAAAGGACGGTCTCGAAGACCGGGGGACCTCGGAAGAGAAGGCCGAGGAGATAGCCGCCCGTACGGTCAACAAGGAGCGCACGCTCCGGAGAGGCGAAAACTGCAAGCCGCTCTTCAGTGGACGACATCTCCTCGGGCCGTAGAGGAGGGCTGCGGTCGGGCAAGGGCTCCGGTGGGCGTACGAGAGACCAGCTCTACAACGAGGCGAAGCAGAAGAACATCGAAGGCCGTTCCAAGATGTCCAAGGCTGAGCTCGAGAAGGCGCTGTCGCGATAGCCCCCTCCCGCTGGTCGGTATCTCGCCGGCCTCGTCCCCGTTGGCCCTCGCCGAAGGATGACTGTCTACATAGGCCTGTCCGGTTGGCAGTACCGCCACTGGAAGGAGACCTTCTACCCGAAGGGCGTGCCGCAGAGGGCGTGGCTAGAGTTCTACTGCGAGCGTTATCAGACCGTCGAGGTCAACAATTCCTTCTATCACCTGCCCAAGAAGGAAACCTTCGCTGCCTGGGCACAGCGCACACCCGACGACTTCATCGTCGGCGTCAAGGCGAGCCGCTACCTCACGCATATCAAGCGCTTGAAGGACCCCGAAGAGCCGGTCGCCCGCTTCATGTCCCACGCGAGCCACCTCGGCTCGAAGCTCGGGCCGATATCCCTGCAGCTGCCACCGAACCTGCAGAAGGACGTGGGGAGCCTCGACCACACGCTGTCCCTGTTCCCCAAGGGGCTGCTTCTGACCGTGGAGTTCCGGCACGATACGTGGTTCGACTCGGAGGTCGAGGAGACGCTTCGCAAGCACGGCGCGGCCCTCACCCTCGCGGATAGGGAGGCCAGGCCCATCGCCCCGCTCTGGAACACAGCGTGTAGGGGATACCTCCGCTTCCACAGCGGCCTCGCGATTCCGCCGCCGTGCTACGAGCGGGAGTCGCGGGCGGAGTGGGCGGAGCGAGTGGCCGGGATGTACCGTCCGGAAGATGACGTCTACGTCTACTTCAACAACGATCCGAGGGCCTGTGCTTTGAGGGATGCCTACGTGTTCGCCGAGGAGATCGAGCGCGTTGGGCTTGTTCCGACCCGCGTTGCTCCGGCCGAGGACATCACCGTAGACACGAACTTCCCCTGATCGATGGGGGATCTTCTGATCGGCACCGCATCCTGGACGGACAAGTCACTTCTCGGATCGGGTTGGTACCCCAAGGGCGCCGACAGCGCCGAGGACCGGCTCAAGTTCTACGCCACCCAGTTCCCCCTCGTCGAGGTGGACTCGACCTACTACTTCCCGCCGAGCGAGAAGAACTCGGAGTTATGGGTCGAGCGCACTCCGCCCGACTTCACCTTCAACATCAAGATGTTCTCGCTCTTGACGCAGCACCCGACGAAGCCCCAGGCCCTGTACAAGGACCTCGATGTCCCCCAGGGAAAGAAGAGCCTCTATCTCGGTGACCTCGAGCCGAATGCCGTCGATGAGGTTTGGGATCGGTTCCTGGCCGCCCTCAAGCCGCTGGCCGAAGCCGGCAAGCTGGGTGCTCTGCTGTGCCAGTTCCCGCCCTGGTTCACGATCGGCCGCAAGAACAAGGACTATGTCCTCGAGTGCACCCGCAGGGCCGCGCCTTTCCAGATCTGTGTCGAGTTCCGGAACAAGACGTGGATGTCCGAGGACAACGTGAGCGAGACGCTCGATTTCCTGGAGGGCCACGGGCTGCCGTACGTGTGCGTCGATATGCCGCAGGGGTTCGTCAGCTCCATCCCGCCCGTCGTAGCCGCGACATCGGACCTTGCGGTGGTGAGGTTCCACGGCCATAACGCAGAGGAGTGGGAGAGCGGGTCGGTGCAGAGGCGTTTCGCCTACCTCTACTCATCCGAGGAGCTGAAGGACTGGGTTCCCAAGATCGAGAAACTCTCCGAACAGGCGTCGACGACCCACATCCTGATGAACAACTGCCACAGAGACTACGCGCAGCGCAACGCGAGCGAGCTGGCGGAGCTGTTACACCGGCCGAGCGAGAGCGATTAGTCCGATGATGAGGATGAGGCTTGTACCTCCTTCCATTACGAGCTCATTGCCCATAGTCTCAACCGGTGAGACGACGTCTCGGAGAACTGCTGGAGTCGGAGCGTCGGGTCCTGGAGGTCATTGCTAAGCGTGACGAGATCCACGGGTTCGCTCTGGCGACGGAACTGGGACCCGAGGACGACAGTAAGCGCCTGATCGGCCACGGGACCCTGTACAAGGCCCTCGATCGGCTGCGCGAGCAGGGCTACCTCGAGTCTCGCTGGGAGGATCCTGCTGACGCCGAGCGAGAGCGGCGACCGCGCCGCCGGCTGTATCGCATCACAGACGCTGGTCGCGTTGTGGTTACAGCTTCCGACCGCGGGCGGTCGAAGGCATCAGTCCCAAGGGAGGCAACGTCTTGACACGATCAAGCCTTGCGACACGTGTGGTCGATCGATGGGTTGGGCTCTACACGCTGGCGCTCCCGCGTTCGGTCGCGGTTGAACGGAGGGACGAGGTCCTCTCGGACGTCTGGGAAGAACAGGCTGCAGGACGGCGGTCATTGGGCGTTCTGGCGAGAGCCGCCGCCGGTGCGCCCGCCGATCTCGCGTGGCGAGCAAAGAAAGGATTTGTAGCGCCCTGGCTCAGACCGGCGGCTCGCCTGACCCTGACGGCCGTCGTGCTCTTTTGCCTCGCAGTGATCCAACACGAAATGGGTCGGCACACCTTCATCGGAAACGCGATCTACGCCTCTTGGTTCGCGTTTGCCTTCGCTGCCGTCCCCGTCGCGGCTATCGGGACATGGCGCCGATACAAGAAATGACTGGGCCCCGGTACTTGTATGGGAAGGTACCTTCCCATAAGCTTCGCTCACATGGCGGATCGAGACCGGAACCAGAAGCCACTGTGGATCAGCGCGATCGTGACGACGATCGCCGTCGGGCTTTTCCCCGGCTGAACGCGGTTCTGGCGGAGGATGTCCCATCTGGCACCCGATCCCGAGGCACGGATATTGCTTCCCGCCATCTTGGTGCTCAGCGTCTTGCTGTTTGTCTTCGTCGGAAGACGAGCGTGAAACGCGCGACGGTAACAACAAGCCTGCAAAGGTCGGATTGGTATGCGGTGTGCTGAGCCTCGTCGGCGGCGTCGCCTTCTTCTTGTCGCTGCCGATCATGCTGGGTGGCCTCGCCACGACCTTGGGCGTCGAAGGGCGCAAAAGAGCCACCTCACAGGGTCGATCCGTCAAGCGAACGCCGCAACCGCATTGGGCGTTCTTGGTTTCGTGCTGGGTGGCGTGATCTGGCTGCTCGCAGGCGACATCTGAGCGCCGGATGCCGGGCTAGTCACGTTCTTGTTGATGGGGACACGAGGGGGCAGGACATGCACACCAGGTTCCCTCGTTCCGTCGCGATCGTGAGCCTCGCAACCGCCTCTTGCGGCGGCGGGGCCGACACCACCCTGAACGACGCGCTGGGGTAGGCACCTCTCTTGCGGGCCGTTTCGGTGGAGGAGTTCGGGTTGCCCGATCGTCGAGGGTGGCGCTGACGCACGATCGTGAAGGGCGGCACCGACTTCACCCGAGAGCGTATGACATGGTCCCGAACAAGGGACCCGTTTGGCACAACCTGTCTCACAGCGATCGATCCTTGCCTTAACCGCTTGTGAAATAGCTGGTCCACGGCGGGGAGGGTTCCGTCACTCGGTGTTCAGGTAGCTTCTTGACCGTCCCAGGCTTCTAAGCTCCGCCGTTCAACTCCAGCGGCGTCATCTGGCCGCAGGAGGCATCGAATGGATCGCGTGAATGGCCGCCGGGCATGGGCATTCGCCGCGGCGTTGGCCTGCGTGGTGGCCCTAACCAGCCCCGCCCCTGTGAGCCCGCCGGCTGTGGCGGCAGCCTCCCCGACCAGGCCCCTCGTGCTCCCCATCCCACCCGGGGAGACCTGGTACGTGTGCCAGGGCTACCACGGTGGCGTCACGCACACCGAAACGCTTGCCCTCGACCTCTCCGTCGCCCCCCGGTCCGTTGGGCCCCGAGGGTGCATGGCGCGCACTAGATATTCCTCGGCCGGCGCTACCGTCAGCTCGCCCACGTCGGGCACCGCCCACCGGCGGCCCGGTGCTGCGGCGACGACTTCCTCTGCGTCACCTTCGACTCCGGAGGGAGCGCCGCGATAGGGCACCTATACAAGCGGGTCCCGAGCGGAACCCGTTCAGACGGGGGACCGGATCGGAGCAGTTGCCTGGCCCCGCCCCTCGAACGGGGACTACGCGCATATCCACGTCCAGGTCCATCCCACCCCGAACTGCACAGAGGGGAGCGATCCGGTCCCGTTCGATGAGGCCTACGGTTTCAAGTGGGCGTGCACGCCCAACCTTCCTTACTCAGGGAACGTCAATCAGCACTCTGGGCTGGCGGTGACCCGGTGCGACTCGATCGCCGGGCCTCCCCGTTTCCCCACGGACCCGAGACGAACGGGACGTCGGGCCCGAGGCAGCAAAGTGGGGCGAGGAGGACGATCACGCAGATACTGCATTTGGTTGGGTCACCGCTGGCTGATTGACCGTCAGGGTTAGGGGGTTTGAGCTTCCCCTGCCAACCGGTCCTGCTCGGTCTTCGCTCGGTGGCAGTGCCAGCACCGGGGGTTGAGATTGTCGTAAGAAGCGGGGCCGAGAGCCACATGAGGCTCGAGATGGTCGAACTCGGTCCTGAAGCGGTTGCCGCAATCCACGCAGGCGACCCCATCAAATGAGGGTGGCTCGCCGAGCTCGAGCGCGATGGCCACCTCGACCGGGATGTTCCGGGTCCACCTACGCAGGTGACGCAGATCTTTGCCGTCGTAGATGACCCCACTGAGGAAAGCGTCCTTGGCGATCTCCTTCGCCCCTGCGGAGAGACCGGCCCCAGCCCAGGGATCTTGCAGACCTCTCCCTCGCGCACGTCGTTCCAGCCCCTCTTTGCCACTTCGTAACTCACCAGCACGACCAGCTCGGGCCGTCGTGATGGGCCTTGCCATTGCCTGCGAGATAGAACGGCGCGTAGGCGTCGGCCAGGTAGCGCTCGTATGGCTCAGCGCCTCGGGCGCCCGATCTCGCCCGCGCGTGCCTGGCCAGGCGGGTTGCCTCTGCTTCGGCCGCTTCACTATCGGAGCGCCGACGTGAGGCTGGAGGGCGAGGTGGATGTGCATCATGCCGAGCTCGTCCGTGTGTGAGCGAGCCGAACGAGCTGCATGCTGACGAGCGAAGAGGTCCAGGTGTTGCTCTGCCTCGAGCTTCTTCTTGCGAGCTTTCTCCCTTAGAACATGGAAACTCTCTTCTTGGGCAACTGCGACGAGCTCTTCGCTGCGCCGGGGCAAGACTCCTCGGCAGAAGCTGATCTCGCCGGCCTGCTCGAGGGAGATGTCGCCGTGCTGCACAGCGGCGGTGAGCTCCGCCGACTGTGCCATGACCTGACCGGTAGTGACCAAAGCCTTCCCGTGACCGTTCGAAGTGCCGGTGAGCTTGGATATCTCCACCGCGTCCCCCACCTTGCGCGACAGGCTGGCGATCCCGAAGTCTGATAACCGACGAGCACGGGCGTAGCTGCCGAGCAGCCGACGTGCTGCCGCGACAGGCAGCAGCTCGGACTGGAGGTCCGCGCCTCGCCTTCTCCAACAACTCGATGGCCTGCTCGATCAGTGCGATGTGCATGACTGATCCTGACGAGGGGTGAGACAAGAATCGTCCCGATGGCGGTTGCACCGATGATGTCCGGGCTCTAGATCCGGATCGCCGGCAGAACCTCCGCGCTAGTCGTTCACCTGCTCCTCGGGGCTCTCGTCCCACGGGACTGAAGCTCGGCACCTGAGCGAGGTGGAATAGACAAGACACCACGCGCGTCGGCAGGGGGGACGTGAGGACGTCCAGCTTCAGATACCCGGCAGATCCTCGATCTCGGCCGGAACTTGCGGCGGGGGGTGTTAAGCGTATGATTTAATCATTCGATGAACACCGGAGCCGGGAGGAGCGCCATGGAGCTCACTATGAAAGGGACCATCGACCGGCGGCTGCTGATCAACTTCGCAGTGGACCCCGACGTCCTCGAGGAGGTCTTGCCACGTCCATTCAGCCCGAAGGTGGTCGGGGACCGGGCCGTAGCGGGCATCTGCCTGATCCGACTGGCGCACATGAGGCCGGGGTTCCTGCCACCGACCGCCGGAGTCACCTCCGAGAACGCCGCTCATCGGATCGCGGTCGTGTGGGAGGACGAGACGGGGTCGCAGGAAGGCGTCTTCATCCCTCGGCGGGATACCTCTTCCCGCCTGAACGTGATGGTCGGCGGTCGCCTGTTCCCAGGGGTCCACCACCACGCGAGCTTCGACGTGAGGGAGTCCGACCCGCACTACCGGGTCGCCTTCCGGAGCGATGACGGGACGGCGGAGGTGATGGTCTCGGGACGAACCGCGAACGCCCTTCCCTCGGATTCCCTCTTCTCGTCGCTAGAGGAGATATCCGCTTTCTTCGAAGCGGGCTCGGCGGGTTACTCGGCCACATCCGATCCTCAGCGCCACGATGGTTTGCGATTGAAGGCCTACTCGTGGCAGGTGACGCCCTTCGCCGTAGATGAGGTTCGTTCGAGCTTCTTCGACGACCCCTCTCTGTTTCCCCGGGGCACAGCAACGTTCGACAGCGCGCTGATGATGCGGGGGATCGAGCACGAGTGGAAGGCGCTCCCCTCCCTTGGGCCGTCCGTGGTGGACGCGGCCGCGTGACTTAGGTTCGCGATGCCGACGCCTTCTAGAAGAGCCCTTTACCAATTGTCGCCCGGGCGCTCCTCGCACGAGATCGGAGCTGACAAGTCCAAGTCGGCGCTCGGCCCGAAGCACAGGACCATCACGAAGCCATCCTCGTCCTTCGAGCGGGACAGCTCACCGTTGTCCCGTCGCACGTACGTCGGGCCTT
Organism: Actinomycetota bacterium; assembly: GCA_030448085.1. The sequence goes on from JAUJNU010000001.1 coordinate 104,950, forward strand.
TCCATCTGGCCCACCCGAACCGCTCGTAGAAGCTGAAGAGGTCGGTCCCCAGCGCTCCCATCTCGAAGTGGGACCTGATGTGCTCGGAGGCGGCGCTCATCACCGCCGAGCCCAGCCCCCGTCGCTGTTTGGCCGGGTCCGTGGCCACGCCCTCGACGTACCCGGCCCTAAAAGGCCTCCCCGCCACCTCGAGGGCCCTCGGCACGGCCGAAGCATGAGCGGCCACCGACCCGCGCTCCTCGACGATGAAGTGCACGCCGCCGACCGTATGCGCCCAGTCCTCGTCTGTGAGATCCCCTTCGAAGGCCGCCAGCATCAGCCGGTGGATATCCTCGAGCACGTCGGGTGGTACCTCAGCGGTCGGCAGAGCCAGGACCTCGACGCCACCTGTCATGCCCGAGGCTCGCCGGGGGTGTCGAAGAAGGAGACCACCCGGCCCCCGGCGCTGATCCGATCACTCACGACGCTCAAGCCTAGGACCAACCACGAAGGCGGGTCCGCGCCCGCAGGGGCAAAAGGGGCAAGCCGGGCAGACGCCACTACTCGCTCGGTCGTTGGTCGGAAATCCCTCATCTTCCAGGGCCTTCCTGCCGATAGGGCAAGGGATGGGGCAATCGGCCGAAGACGTGCGCGAGGACGACGGCAGGGGGGCGCAGCGCGTCCGCACACGGCTGGTCCTCTTGGTGGCCGGGCTCTTCGCCATAGCCGCCTCCCTCGTTCAGCTCGCCCTTTCTTCTACAGAGGGCTCGTCCACTTCCTCCCTCTACGTCACCTACGCGCTGGCGATGATCCTGATCGCGTTCCTTGCATGGCAGGCGACCCTCACCTTCCAGGAGCTGCAGGACCAGAACGCCGCGTTTCACAAGACGCTCGAGGAGCGCGAGGAGCTCACGGCCCAGCTCAGCCACAGCGCGTTCCACGACACCCTCACCGACCTCGTGAACAGGGAGCGCTTCAACGATCGGGTGAGCCATGCCCTCACCCGCAGGAGCTCGTCCCCGGTCTCGGTGGCCGTCCTGCTGCTCGACCTCGACGACTTCAAGACCATCAACGAGTCTCTGGGCCACGCCGCGGGTGACGATCTCCTCATCGCAGTCGCGAAGCGCATCCGCAAGTGTCTCCGGCCCTCGGACACCGCATCACGGCTCGGCGCAGACGAGTTCGTGATCCTGCTGGAGGACATCGGGAGCGTCTCCGACGCGAAGGTCGTGGTGGACCGTGTCACGGAGGCCTTCGAAGAGCCTTTCGTGCTGGCGTCGACAGAGGTCAGCGTGAAGGCCAGCATCGGGATCGCGACGAACGGTGACGGGTCCGAGGACCCCGATGCCGAAGCCCTTCTCAGCCACGCCGACGCAGCGATGTACGTCGCCAAGCGGAACGGGAAGGCCGGCTACGAGTTCTTCGAGCCGTCGATGAAGCTGGCCGTGCAGCAGAGGCTCAGCTTGCGGGCGGACCTGCAGCGCGCCATCACGAGGGAGGAGTTCTTCCTCGTCTACCAGCCGGTCGTCGACCTAGGCTCGGGCCGGGTCATGGGGGCCGAGGCGCTCGTTCGCTGGGAGCATCCGATGAGGGGCATCGTCCCGCCACTCGAGTTCATCCCGCTCGCCGAGGAAACCGGTCTGATCCTCCAGGTGGGGGAGTGGGTACTCCGGGAGGCGTGCCGCGAGGCCAAGGCCTGGGAGACGAGCCTGCCATCCCACATCCCCAAGCTCCACGTGAACGTGAACGTGTCTCAGAGGCAGCTGCAGCATCCGGCGTTCGTCGAGATGGTGCGGTCGGCCCTCGTGGACAGCGGCCTCGATGGCACCGAGCTCTGCGTCGAGATCACGGAGAGCCTTCTGATCGAGGACTCGGACTCCACCGTGCAGAAGCTGAATGCCCTGAAGGAGCTGGGCGTGCAGGTTGCGATCGATGACTTCGGCACCGGTTACTCGTCCCTCAGCTACCTGCGCAGGTTCCCCATCGACATCCTCAAGATCGACAGGTCCTTCATCCAGTCCATAGAGCGCGGCGTGGACGAGGCCGCTCTGGCGCAGGCGATCGTGCAACTCAGCCAGACCTTCCGGATGAGCGCCGTCGCGGAGGGGGTCGAGCTCGCGGAGCACCATCAGAAGCTGCTCAACTGGGGCTGCGAGTCGGGTCAGGGCTTCAGGTTCTCGGAGCCGCTGAGCGCCATCGCTCTGACGGCGGCCCTGAAGGAAGGCTTCATGGACGGAAAGCTCCTGACCCGAAGCTAAGTGGCGGCCCCCGGCCCCCGCCCCCCTCCCCCGAGCGGGTAGCCTCGCCGGGTGAAGAAGCTGCTCGTCTTCCTGCTGATAGTGGCCGCTCTGTTGGTGGCGGGTGACTTCGTAGCCAAGAACGTGGGCGAGGCTGCAGCGGCTCGCCAGTTGAAGGATCGCCTTCAGCTCGAGGCCGAGCCGGACGTCTCCTTCGGCGGCTTCCCCTTCCTCCTCAACGTGCTGCGCGGGACCCTGCCCGACGTGAACGTTTCCGCGGGAGAGCTCACTCGGAGTGGGCTCACACTCATCGACGTGGAGCTGACCCTCAACAAGCTGCGGTTCGAGCTGCAAGACGCGCATCAGCGGCGGCGCGGGCTCTGCCACGGCGAAGAGCGCCGATGGCAGTGCGAGCATCTCCGAGAACGAGATCAACGCCGTCCTCGGGAAGGAAGGCGCCCCCTTCACCGTCACGCTCGAGGACGGAGGTGCCTCTGCGGAGCTCCCCGAGGTCGGAACGGTGAGCGCCTCGTTGGCGTGGCTGAGGGCAACCTGGTGCTCGACCCGGAAGGCTCCGTGCCGGCGGTCACGATCCCGCTGCCGGAGCTCTTCGAGGAGGTGGAAGACGTGACGGCAACGGCCCGGCTGGCTGAGGTCCGCCTCGATTTCCGGCTCGGGCGCTTGTCCTTCGGCGAGCTCCGCTCGGGGGACCAGTGAGCCTGAAGCTCGGTCTCCATCTGCCCAGCGCCGGCCCCGGCGCGAGCGCAGAGGCGATCGTCGAGGTCGCCCGGGCCGCGGAGTCCCTCGAGTTCGATTCCGTGTGGATGTTCGACCACCTGTTCACGCCGACGGACCTCGAGTCCGCGCACCCCTACAGCCGGGACGGCTCCTACTGATGTCGGCGTCACCGACCCTTTCTTCGACCCGCTCGGACTGTTCGGGTTCCTGGCCGGGGCAACGGAGCGGGTGACGTTGGGGACCCGGGTGCTGATCGGCGCCTACCGGCACCCGATAGTGCTCGGCAAGGTCCCTCGCGACGATAGAGAACATGGCCCCTGGCAGGATCCAGCTCGGGATCGGGGCCGGCTGGATGAAAGAGGAGTTCGAGGCGCTCGGCATGGATCGCAAGGGCCGGGGGCGAGGCTCGAGGAGTACGTGGCGGCACTGCGGGCGATCTGGTCCGGCGAGCCGGCGGCCTTCGACGGTCGCTTCTACTCCTGGTCCGAGGCAGGCTTCCTACCGTCCCCCACCGCCCCCATCCCGCTGATCGTTGGCGGCCACAGCGACGCGGCCCTCGCCCGGGCAGCGCGTATAGGTGACGGTTGGGCGATGGCGACGGGCCGGGGGCAGGGGAGCGGCCTGGACGCCGTCGAAGCGCGGCTCACCCTCCTCTACGGGTTCCTCGAGAAAGAGGGCCGTTCGTCAGAGGGGGTTCGAGCTGTTGTTCCAGAACCCGCTGTGGTTCTCGGATGAGCCGAACCCGAAGATGCCTCTCACGGCCCCCCGGAGGCGGTGGCGGAAGGACTGAGGAAGCTGGAGGCGCTGGGAGCGAGCACGGTCGACCTGCTCGTGTTCGGCCCCTCGTCGCTCATCGTCGAAACAGCCCACCGCTTCGCGGAGGAAGTAAGGCCGCTTCTCTAGCGGTGCGCCTGCGCTCGAGCCACATGCCGAGCGCGATGCCGCTCGACAGGACGGTGACGCCACCGAGGCCCGCGGGGATTCCGATGAGGAACGCCTTCCTGCGTGTCCGCAGCTCGTGGATCGGCCAGCCCCTGGTGAGGGCGATCCGTCTCAGCTCGGGCTCCGGGTTGACGGCGTGGGGGAAGCCGACGGACTCGAGGAGCGGAAGGTCGTTCATCGAGTCCGAGTAGGCGGCGCATTCACTGAGGCCGAGGCCGTGCTCGGCGGCGAGTTTGGCCACCGCGCCGGCCTTGGCCGGGCCGTGCATCACGGAGCCGACGAGGCGTCCCGTGTAGAAGCCGTCCTCGTCGACCTCGGAGATCGTGGCGACGGCACCTGTCATCCCGAGCTCGGAGGCCACGACCTCGGCCAGCTCTATGGGGGCCTGTAACGAGGAACGTGGCGTCCCCGCGCTCTCCGATGGGTGGTCACCACTTTCACGATGTCCTGGTAGACGACCGGGATGATCCGCTCCTCCGCATCTCCCGCCCCCACTCGAGCAGCTCTTCCTGGCTGCGGCCGGTCACGAAGTTGAGCGTCGACTGCCGTGACATCTCGACGTTCTTGCCGACCTCACCACGCAGACGGAACATCCACTGGCCCCACCCGAACCGGAGCAGGTCGCACCCGGAACATGTCCCTCTCGTAGGCGCCGCCGCCAGCAGGAACAGGCTCGAGCCCGGGATCAGGGTCTTGTCGAGGTCGAAGAAGGCCGCCCTTGCGACGTCTTTCTCGAGCTCGATCACGGGCACTCCCGCCGGATGGGGCGGTCGGTTTTCTCCATCCCCGTCCAGGATAGGAAAGAAACGCCCTGGACGGAAGCGGGCCTGCTGCCCCTGGGCAGGTAGGGTTGCTGCGGTGCTCATAGGTGCCATGAACTTCCCCGGGCGGTCGGTCTTGAAGGAGATCCACCGCATCCACGGGGGAGGGCTTCGATTTCCTCGACCTAACCCTCGAGCCGCCGGCCACCTGGACCCCTGACGGACGAGAGGTAGGGAGGCTGCTGGGGGACCTCGGCCTCGGCGCCGTCGGCCACACCGCCTGGCATCTCCCGATCGCGCCCCTTCGAGGAGCTGCGGGCAACCTCGCGCGACCTCTACAGGCGTGCTCTGGACACGTTTGCCGACGCCGGGGTGGAGCTGGTGAACGTGCACCCGGACCAGAGGGTCCCTCTCCATCCGAAGAACCAGATGCTAAAGATGAACGCCGACGCGATCGGGGACCTCGCTGAGGACGCGGCCGCCCGGGGGATCCGCATCATGGTCGAGAACCTCGACAGGCATTTCTCGGGTGTCGACGATCTGCAGGCGATATTCGAAAGGGTGCCGAGGTCGGCTTCCACCTCGACATCGGCCACGCGAACCTGCGCCTTGGGCTGGGGGAGCCGAACAGGACGGAGGCACTGCTCGCCGCCTTCGACGACCGGCTGGCCCACGTTCACGTCTCGGATAATCGAGGTGGGGCCGAGGACCTTCATCTGCCCTCTGGGGGCGGGGGCCATCAACCGGCAGCAAGCCATCCGCCTCCTGAAGAGGTCCGGGTGGGACGGGACCGTCACGCTCGAGGTCTTCTCCGCGAGAGGGAGTACCTGCTCGTGTCACGCCGGTTGTGGTTGCAATGGTGGAGCGAGAACTAGGGCTTCGGTGAAGAACCTCGAGCCGATCGCTCCCGGCGTGTGGCTGCTGCGGGGTGGGACCCCCAAGACCATGAACGTCTTCCTGATCGAGGACGAGGGGGGCGTGACCGTCTTCGACGCAGGCGTGAGGTCGATGGCAGGTGTCATAACCGAGGCCGCCCATCGCTTCGGGGGGATCAAGCAGGTGGTTCTTGGGCACGCCCACCCCGACCACCGTGGCGCCGCACCTTTCCTCGAAGCTCCCGTGCTGTGCCACCCCGACGAGAAGAGGCACGTGGAATCGGCGAGCGGGCAGGACTACTTCGATCTGGCCAAGCTGAGGTTCCCGGTGGCACCGGTGATGGCCAGGTTGCTCCGGGTGTGGGATGGCGGGCTCCACCCGGGTGACGGGCGAGGTGAGGGAGGGGACGTGGTCGCGGGTTTCGAAGTGATCCATCTGCCGGGACATGCCCCCGGGCTGATCGCCTTGTGGAGAGCCGAGGACGGCCTCGCTCGTGAGCGACCTCTTCTACACACTCGATCCGCAGACCGGCCTGAGGAAGCCGCCGCAGGCCCCGCACCCGGCGTTCAACTGGAACGAGGAGCCGATGAGAGCCTCGTTCGTGAAGATGGCCGCCCTGGCGCCATCGGCGGCGTGGCCGGGCCACTCCGAGCCGGTTCGAGGCGACGTCGCGGGGGTCCTTCGAGGGCTGGCGGTCAGTTAGCCGAACCCCCTAGACGGGCACCCCGGCAGGAGTCATCGTAAAGGCACCCGTGGCCGCGCTCATCTAGGAAGGACCTTCTGGTGGGGAGATCTATCCGCTCGTCGCTCGCGCTGTCGCTCACCCTCGTCGGCTCGGCGCTTATCTTCCCTAACGCCCCGACGGTTGCGGCGCGGCTCCCCTCAAGTGCACGAGCACGGTCGTTGACGGGAAGCGTTCAGGGTCTGTAGCGGCCAAGTGCTCTCGAAGGACGGCGCGGTGCTGCTGGACACAGACGTGACGCTTCCCGCCTGGGGGAGGGGCCCCTTCCCGATCATCGTGATGCTGCACGGGCTCGGTGGCTGTAAGGCCTCCTACGAGGCCGGGACCGGCTTAGAGAACTGCAAGGGGGTCGCGGAGCCCGACATGCCCGTGCAAGGGAGCGGGGGGCAGATACTCACTACAACAACCTCTGGTTCGCCTCGAAAGGCTATGCGGTCATCAACTACACGGGCTCCGCGGTTTCTGGGGGAGCACCTGTAAGGACCCCTGCCGTTCTCTCGACAGACGACAGGCCCGAGCTTTACGAGTCAAGCCCGGCGTGCCGGCCCCAGTTGGTGAGCAAGGACCACGAGGTGAAGGACACCCAGCACCTCGTGGGACGCTTGGTCGATCAGAGCCTCATCAGCGCGACGGGCGTGTCCTTCCGCGGCGCAAGGTGGGGGTAACAGGTGTTTCCTACGGCGGTGGGCACACCTGGCTGCTGACTCGCAGGAATGTGTGGCACTCGCCCAAAGGGAAGCGCATCGAGGTCGCCGCAGCGGCTCCCGTCATCGGATGGACGGACCTGCACGAGGCCCTCCTGCCGAACGGGGTCGTGCACCCGGGGGACAGGGCTCCGGAAAGCGTGGAAGAGCGGCTCTCGGAGCCGATGGGGGTGCTGAAATCGTCGTACGTCACACGCCTTCTACCTCCTCACTTGGCAGGCGGCGAGATATCAGCTGCCCGGTTACGTCGAAAGCTGGTACGACACGGTCAGGCAACCCCTGCCTCGCAGCCTGAGGTGATCGACCATCTGCGGCAGAGCGTCCTGAGGAAGCGATCCGCGTATTACGTGAGGGGCACCTCCCACGTCACCCCACGCTGGCCATCCAGGGTTTCACGGACGAGCTGTTCCCGGTCGTGCAGTCGCTCCAGATGTTCAACCGATTGAAGGCCGCGGACCGCTCCCACCTGATCAAGATGTACGCGGGGGACTGGGGGCATCCACAGGCGCAGAACAAGGAGTCCGAGACGAAGTACGTGAACGATGCGATCACGAGGTGGATGAACCACTACCTCAAGGGATCCGGCACGCGGCCTCGGCGGATGTAGAGGCCCGGACCACTGTTTGCGACGAGGGGCTGGGCGATCTGTATCGCGCAACCTGGTGGAGGGGCCTCATCGGATCACGGATCACCACCCCGCTGCCGGCCCTCGACGGCGCCCTCGACACCGCGGTGGACGATCCTCATCGTGCCGAGATAGATCCCGTGAACGAGTCGGTGGAAGACACCTCTTCGTGCAGGGTGACCGACCCAGCCGTGGCGAGCGGAAACCTAGCGGCAACCAGCGAGGCTTTCTCAGGGCGACGCTCATGGGTATCCCGAAGGTGTCTCTGACCGCCGTCCCATCCACGTCGAACATGTACGTCGCGGCCCGGTTGTGGGACGTCGCTCCCGGGGGAGCGGGCCAGACCCTCGTCGACCGCGGGTCGTCCCCTTGGGGGCCGCGGAGGTGCAGTCGGTCTCCTTCCGTCTCAACGGGAATGCGTACGAGTTGCCTGTGGGGAGCTCCTCAAGCTGGAGCTGACAGCGAACGAATCCCCTTCGCAATGCGGCCCCCGCCGGGCCCGGGACGGTCGAGATCTCCGGCGTGCAACTGACCGCGGGGCTGGCCGACCAGACGAAGAAGGTCTCCTCAGGCCCGTAGGCTTGGACCTATGGCAGCCACGGGTCTCATCGCCGCGCTCGTAGCGGTCCTCAGCTGGGGTTCGTCGAGGGCCTGGGGCGCTTCTACTCGTCCCGGGAGACCTGGTGGAAGTTCCGTAGGAGCAGGGGCGCGAAAGCCGCTCCGCAGGACACGAGAGCGATTCGAGGAGGCCGCGGAGAACCGGGGGCCGCGCAAGCTCGCGCTCGTCCTCGTCGTCGTGCTCGAGCCTGGGTGGCCGCCGCCAGCCTGCTGGACAAGCGGTGGTACGAGGTGGTGGCAGACGTAGCCCCTCGGTGATAGTCATCCTGGGGCTCCTTCGGGTGCCACCGGCTCTGAAGGGTGTAGCGGCCCGTATGAAGGAGTACGAGAGGCAGGCGGGGGACGACCCCGATGCCGACTGGAACGAGGGAGACGGGGACCCGAGGTGATGGCCCTATGAGCGGCGGCATGGCCGACAAGCGCCTCACCTGGTGTCCGGTGCGACGGTCGGGGCCGAGTACTGGTGGACCTCGTCCCCGAGCTCGCCGCGGCCGGCGTGGACCCCATCCAGCTGCGCGAGAAGGAGATGGAGGCCCTCGACCTGATGAGGGTGGCGGAGCCGCTGGCGGCCGCGTGCCGGGAGAGACGGGGGTCCCCTTCATCCTCAACGACCGGCCCGATGTCGCTCTGGCTCTGGCTGCGGACGGGGTTCACCTCGGGCAGAGGGACGTTCCGGTGGCCCTGGCCCGAAGGATCCTCGGGACCGCCATCGTCGGGGTCTCGACCACACCCGCGCCGAGATCGATCGGGTCCTGGGCTCTGATGAGCTAGTCGGTGCTTCGCCGTCGGCCCGGTGCGCGACGCCGACCAAGCCCGGCCGCCCGGCGGTCGGGCTGGAGCTCGTCGGGTACGCAGCAGAGACCGACGACGGGAAGATCCCTGGTTCGCCATCGGAGGTCTCGACCGGACGAACCTGGGGCCCGCTCTCGAGGCAGGCGCCCGCCGCATCGTCGTCGTCCGGGCCATAACCGAGGCGGCGGACCCACCGAACGCGGCTGCGGAGCTGCGGAGCATGCTCGACCAGCACCCCTTCCCGGGTAATAGTCTCCTTCCCATGCCGAAGCCGAAGCTCGAATGGTTGCTTGTATTCGTACCGATCGTGATCGTCCTGGAGCTCACCCACGCTGAGCCCACCCTGATCTTGCCCTCTCGGCGGTAGCCATCCTTCCGCTGGCCGGACAGATCGGTCACGCGACGGAGGACCTCGCCATCCGTTCCGGCCCCCAGGTTGGCGGGTTGCTGAATGCGACGTTGGAAACGTCACCGAGATGATCCTCGCCTTCTTCCTGATCCTGAAGGGGGAGCTCGAGGTCGTTAAGGCATCCATCACCGGCTCCATCATCGGAAACGTCCTCTTGGTGCTCGGCCTTGCGTTCCTCGTCGGTGGGTGGACCCGCTCCGAGCAGAGCTTCAACAGGACCTCGGCCTGCACTCGTCCTCGCTGGTGATCGCCGTCGTCGGTCTTCTGATGCCGGCCTTGTTCAGCTTCAGCCCCGAGGCCACCGGATTCCGGACCGAGGCGGTCTCCGTCGGGGTGTCTGCCGTTCTCCTCGGGACCTACGCCTTGAGCCTCGTGTTCACGTTCAAGACCCACAAGTCGCTGTTCGGTGCCTCGCACGCCGAGACGGAGAAGCCGAAGTGGTCGACGGGACGGGCCGTCGGACAGTTGGTGGGCGCCACGGTCCTCGTCGCCCTCATGAGTGAGTTCCTCGTCGGCGCGTTGGAGCCGACCGTCGAGAAACTCGGCCTCTCGAGGTTGTTCGTCGGACTGATCGTCGTCCCGATCGTCGGGAACGCGGCCGAACATTCCTCGGCGATCTTCCTTGCCGCACGCAACAAGATGGACGTGGCGATCGAGATCGCGATCGGGTCCTCGACGCAGATAGCGCTGTTCGTGGCCCTGATGCTCGTCTTCGTCTCGCTCGCGGTTGGAAAGCCGATGGACCTGATCTTCAGCTCGTTCGAGATCGCCGCGGTGGCGGTCTCCTCCGCGATCCTCGGGTTCATCGCTCTCGACGGCCGCTCGAACTGGATCGAGGGGGCGCAGCTGCTGGCGGCCTACGTGATCATGGCCATCTCCTTCTTCTTCCCTGTAGAGCCGCACCACTAGACAAAAGAAACTCAAGAGGAGGCTGCACCGATGCCCCGAGCTATCGACTTCCACACCCATGCCTCGACGACCGAGTGGCTGAAAAGGCTCGATCGGGCCGATGCTCGAGGTCACCGCCAAGTACTTCAGGAGGAGGTGCGGGTGCGGACCGTCGAGGACATGGCGCCGAGTACAAGGAGTGGGACCTCTTGGGGGTGCTGCTCGGCTGGGACGCCGAGACCGCCACGGGCCTCCCGCCGCTCACGAACGACATGGTGCACGAGATCTGCACCGCCTTCCCCGAGCAGTTCGTTGGCTTCGCAGGCGTCGACCCCCACAAGCCCGGCGCGGTGGAGGAGCTGGACCGGGCGGTGACCGAGCTGGGGATGAAGGGTCTCAAGCTCCATCCTCAGGTGCAGGCGTTCTGCGAACGACCCGAAGTTCACGCCGCTGTGGGAGAAGTGCGAGGAGCACTCGCTACCGATCGTCGTCCACGTGGGCCAAACGGGGCTGGGCGCCGGGGTGCCGGGCGGCTCCGGCGCATCGCGTTCGACTACGGCCGGCCCATGCTCATGGACATGGTCGCGGCCAGGCACCCTGGGGCTGACCGTCGTCATGGCCCATTTCGGGTACCCGTGGCACCTCGAGGTCCTCGCCAGCGCGATGCACAAGACGAACGTCTGGGTGGACCTTTCCGGGTGGCGACCGAAGTACATACCGGAAGAGGTGAAGCGGGATTGCCGCGGCCGCCTGAACGACAGGTTCGTGTGGGGGAGCGACTATCCGATGCTCGATCCGGGCCGCATCCTGGACGAGATCGGCGACCTCGGGCTCGATCCCGAGAAGGAGCAGAACGTCCTCAAGAACAACGCCGCGAGGCTGCTGGGGATCTCGGTCTAGAGGCCCAGTAGTTCAAGGGCAGGCGGGGCCGGCGCACCTGCGATCTGCCTCCAGTTGCACGTGCAGCGCCTCCAGCTCCTCCGCCGGAGGGTCGTTGCCCGTGTCGTCGTCACCGAGCAGGTTGAGGAGCTGGAAGGGGTCCTCCTTCAGGTCGTAGTACTCGCGGAAGACGATCTCGCCGCCCTCCCCGTAGTACTCGACGTACTGCATCTTGTTGTCCCGCAGCGAGGCCCACGGCGGGAGATCCGTGGTGAACGCCTCGACATTGACGAAGCTCTCGGTCAGCATCCGGTCTCGCGTCCAGGACTGGTCCACGAGCGAGCGGCCGTCGAGCGCGGGAGTGGTGCCCGCGATTCCCGCCGCCTCGAGGATCGTGGTCGGAAGATCGATGTTGGCCGTCAGCCTTCGGTCGGTCCGTCCCCCCTCGACGAGAGCCGGCCACGACATGTAGAGGGGCACCTTGATCGAGGGCGTGTAGGGAACGAACTTCGAGACCTTGTTGTGATCGCCCCAGAGGTAGCCGTTGTCCGACATGTAGAAGACGAGGGTGTTCTCCTCCTCGCCCAGCCGGCGCAGCTTCGCCCGCAGGCGCTGGTTCATGTCATCTACCGAGACCAGGGTGCGGAGCTGATTCTTCCTCAGCCTGCGGCCCTTCTTCGGCTTAGCGTCCTGGATGTACTGGGGTTTGTCGGAGAAGCCGCCCGGGTCGACGTTGGGGTTCCCCTCGTAGAGGGAGGGCCTGCCGGTCCACGGCGTCACCGGCGCGTCCTGATACTTCGGCTCGGCGGTGAAGCCGGAGTGCGGGGCGGAAGGGGTGACGTAAGCGAACCAAGGTTGGTCGTCCCGGCGCTCCGTGTTCTTCATGAACTCGAGCGTCCGGTCTCCGATGTAGGTCGTGCTGTACTCGGCGATCCTTCGCACCTTGCCGTTCACGTTCCAGTTCCGGTTGTAGTAGGCGCCCGGCACGTTGAAGATCGCCCACTCGTCGAAGTGCCTGGGTTTGTCCTCGATGGGCATCGAATTGAAGTACTTGCCGAAGATGCCCGTGCGGTAGCCGGCGTTCCTGAGCGCTCTCGTGATCGTGAGCGTGGAGTCGAGCTTCGGCGCGTCGGCGTTGTTGAGGACTCCATGGTTGTGCGCGTAGCGACCCGTGAGGATGCTGGCGCGCGAGGGGCAGCAGGTGGGCGTGGTGGCGAAGGCGTGGGGGAACTTGACGCCCTCCTGCCCGAACCACCTCTTGGTCCTCGGCATCGCCGACATCGTCTTCAAGGGCTGGTCGTCGGACAGGATTAAGAGCACGTTGGGCCGCTTGCCGAACGCCTCTGCCGCAGCCGGGTCACCCGTCTCCCCGCCGGGGGGCTCGGCTTCGGAGGTGTTGCCCATGGGGTCCCAGATGAAGACGCCCACGGCGATCGCCACGATGAGGGCTATCGAGATGATGGTTTTGCCGATGAGACTCATGCCGGGGACCGTTCCTCGCTCGGGGACGTGTCCACCCTAAACGTCAGGCCAGGCAGGAACAGGCATCGGCCCTCCAGCGTTAGCATCGATGTATGCCTACTCAGCAAGAGATCAAGGACGAAGTCATCACCGCTCTCGGCACCGTCAACGACCCGGAGCTGGGGATCGACATCTGGAACCTGGGCCTCGTCTACGAGGTGGACGTCAACGAGTCCAACGACGTCAAGGTCGACTTCACGCTCACGACGATGGGATGCCCGATCGGCCCCATGATCGACGAGGAGATCAAGGCCGCCACCGCCTATATCGAGGGCATCGGCGAGGTTTCGACCGAGCTCGTGATGTACCCGCCGTGGACGCCGGAGAAGATGAGCCCCCTGGCTCGCTCCGCCCTCGGCTTCGTCGGCTAGCCGGCTTCACGGGGTGTCGGTATCTCCACCCAGACCCTTCTACTCTCCGTAGAGGACGTAGACGCTCTGGGTTCTTGAGTGATCGTGATGAGGTAACCAAGCCCGAAATCTGTACGGAGTGTCTTGGTCGGCATGCTTTCGATAAGTCTGCCAAACGTACCTGTATCGTCCCTCGACCAATCGAACTCGGGCGACCGTTTTCCACGGTTGACGCCCCAGCCGCCGCTGAATCTTTATCTGTCCTTCGTGAGCGGGGCGGGCTCGACCCCTCACCGTGATCCGTTGTCCGTATATGTACGACGGAGCTTCGCCTCGTTTCGCGCACTCGGAGCCGGCGTAGTACGGGATGCAGATGGAGAGCCGCACGTCTCGATGCGCGACGCCCGGGGATGGAAGCATCGCGGGCGCGGCGGCTAAGAACCCGAGCAGGACGTTTCGAACTTTCTTGGTCATCGTGACCCTTCTGCCCTGGCGCTGCCGCATATATTCATCCTCCCCTTTTTCAACGGAATGACCAGTTCATCGCTGGGAAGACGCAGAAGCTCCCACTACAGTTGCACCCTGCTTCCTTGAATCTTTTCTTGACGGATGTGGCGCGCCCGATCCGCCCCTCTTCCATAGGCATCATCCTGGGTGGTGCTTGCGCTCACCTTCGATCTCTTGGTCGGGCGGGCCTCCGAGGGGCGAGGAGCCAAAAAGTCAGTCCCACCCCGGCACTTCCGAGAGCATCAAGCAACCAGGGCAGGTGTGGGTAGCGCTTCCACGGAGACGCGACGCAGCTTCGAAACGCAGGGGCTAGCGCGAAGCGGTTCCCCGGCACCCGTACGAAGCGGTCCTCGCTCGACATCGAGGCAGCGCACTCCACAGCCGCCTGCTCACGTGGGCCGGGCCCGTCCCGCGTTTGTCCGACGAAGAGGAAGATGCTGACGAGCAAGAGGAAGGAAGCACAAACCAGGGCGGGGCCAACGACCCATGACCCTCCGAAGGTCTGATCGGAGGGCTGCTCTCCTGTCAGGCTGAGGTCTTGCGGCACCGACGCTCCCTCCTCAACACAGGCGATACGAGAAGGGTCCGACGATCAAGAACCGCAGGCTCAAAGGAGAAGGTACCCACGAGGCGCGGAGAGATCGTCAAGAGGAAGAGAAGGTTCTGTGGAGGTGGCGGCTCGAAACCCAGATTGCTCTTGACGGATGTGGCGCGCGTCCTCTATTATCGAACACATGTTCGACTCTGGTAGATCGAGACTGGTGAACGGCTCTCCCCGGACCGTGCCAGCGAGGGTTCCCCGGCCCTCGTCGATCCCAGGCTCGGACTCTCAATAAGGGGCCTGAAGGGCCGGTCTACCGCTTCGGCGGAGCCGGTCCTCGGGCCCCCTTATGCCTCTCGGTAGATCCGATGGGCCGGTTGTGCTGGCAGGCCGAGACGAGGGTGACGAAGCGCTACGACGAGCCGATCGAGGTGACCCCCGACCCCCTCGAGGCCGACGCGCCGGTAGGTTTCTCGTGGCGAGGACGGTCCTACCAGATCGATGCTCGCCTGGATTCTTGGCGCGAGGCGGGGGAGTGGTGGGACGCCCGCTCGGCCCGGGACCGCGAGTACCACAGGGTCCTCGCCCGCCCCGCAGGGACACTCTCGAGCGGCGAGGTCGACTCCGACGGCTTCCTCAAGGGCCCTCCCGGCGCGGTCTACGACGTCTACCGGGACATGGCTGCCAACCGCTGGCGCATCGCCCGGATATGGGACTGAGGATGGGGCGCGGATATCGTCCGAGCCATGGAACCCGACTCCCGCTGGGCCGCGATCGTGGCGGGGAGAGTCACGATCCCCGCGAACGACGAGCTCGGCTTCCGGATCGAGGCCTCGCCGGACCCGACCGAGGAGATAACCCTCGGCTGGACGGTCCCGGGCGAGCTCTGCAACTCGGCGGGGAACCTCCAGGGTGGGGTGATTGCCGCGTTCGCGGACGCTCTTCTCGGTGGAGCCGCGTCGGCGCACCTTCCCGACACCGAATATCCCGCCCTCGCCGAGATGAAGATCTCGATCCTGCGCCCTGCGGTCGCGGGTATGGAGCTCACCGGCAAGGGCCGTGTCCTGAAGCGGGGCCGGCGGGTCCTGTTCGTCGAGGCGGATGTCTTGGGCCCGGACGGCAAGCTGCTGGCCAAGGCAAGCGGGACGGAGATCCCAGCCGCTTTGTAGGAGTGACCGGGCGAACCGGGGCACGCCTGTGAGCTTCGTGCAGTTGCATTGTCATTCGAACTGGTCCCTCTTGGACGGGGCGGTGTCGGCCGAGGGACTCGCGGTCGCAGCGGCGGAGCTCGGGTACGAGGCTGTTGCCCTCACCGACCATGACTCGCTCCTCGGGGCAGTGCGCTTCTCGAAGGCCTGCAAAGAAGTGGGGTACGCCCGATCTTTCGGGGCCGAGCGGATGGTTGCCGGGCCCGCGCATACCGAGCGGCACGTGACCGTGCTCGCCCGTGACAAGACCGGTTATGGGAACCTCTGCCGGCTCATAAGCGACGCTCATCTCGGCAGCGAGCGCGGCACTCCCGTCTCCTCTCTCGCCGCGATAGCGGCCCGTGCCGAGGGCCTGTTCGTCTTCTCCGGTTGCGCCAAGGGCGAGGTAGCGGCTCTCGCCGCCGCGGGCCGGATACCGGCAGCGGTCGATGCCGCCAAGAGGTGGCGCCGGGCGATCGGCGACGGCTACCGGATCGAGGTCTTCGACCACAGGGGCTACGGCGACCGCACGCTCCGGGACCGGCTCCTCAAGGTGTCGAGCCAGGCCGGGATCAAGGCGGTTGCCTCCAACAACGTCCATTACGTGAGGCGGGTAGAGGCTCCCACGCACGAGCTGCTCCATGCCATCAACAAGATCGTCCCGCTCTCGAAGACGCAGGCGCTCAGGTCCAACGCCGAATACGGGCTGAAGGCGCCGCACGAGATGCGAGCCATCTTCAGGGACGTGCCGGAGGTGGCGGACGAGACCCTCGCCATAGCCGAGGCGTGCGATGTCGATCTCGGGCTCGGTCGCTACCACTTCCCTCATATCCCCATCCCCGAGGGCCAGAGCGCGGCGGCGCTATTGAGACGGCGATGTTACGAAGGGGCGGCCCGCCGCTACGACAAGATCCCCCGGGCCGTCGAGGACCGGCTCGAGCACGAGCTCCGGATGATCTTCGACGGCAGCCGGCACTGGGGCGAGGAGCGGGCGGGGGCGGCCTCCGCCGACGGGGGCTTCGCCGCCTATTTCCTGCTCGTCAGCGACATCGTCCATCACGCTCGGAAGGTCCTCGGGATCCGTTGCACCTGCCGGGGAAGCGCCGCCGGCTCCCTCGTCTGCTACGTGCTCGGGATCTCCGATGTCGACCCGGTCCGCTACGACCTCTTGTTCGAGCGCTTCATGAACAACAAGCGCGAGGAGCTCCCCGACATAGACGTCGACGTCGAGTCGCACCGGCGTGAGGAGGTCCTGGGCCACGTGCTCCAGACGTACGGGCTCGAGCAGACCGCGATGTGCTGCATGGTCGACACCTTCAGGGCCAGGATGGCCATACGCGAGGTGGGCAAAGCCCTCGGGCTCCCGCCCGAGGAGATAGACCTCGTCGCCAAAGCCTTCCCCCGGGTGCGGGCGAGGGACATCCCGAAGGCGATAGCCCATCTCCCGGAGCTGCAGGGGACGAACCTCAGCGGGGGCCGGCTCGAGCAGCTCTTCGAGCTCTGCTTCGCGATCGACGGCTTTCCGCGCCACCTCGCCCTCCATCCCTCCGGCGTGATCCTCTCCTCGAGCGACCTCGCCGACAGGGTCCCGATGCAGACCTCTTACGAGGGCTTCCGGATGCTCCAGGCCGACAAGCACGACGTCGAGGCGCTGGGCCTCGTGAAGCTCGACGTCCTCGGCGTGAGGATGCTCTCGTCGATGGCTCATGCCTGCGCCGAGGTGAAGCGGCTGACGGGCACGGCTCCCGACCTCGAGAGCCTCCCGATGGACGACGAGGTCGCTTATCGCCTCATCCGCACCTCGAAGACCCTCGGGTGCTTCCAGATCGAGTCACCGGGCCAGCGCGACCTCCTCGCCCGCCTGCAGCCTCAGGGCTTCGAGGACCTGATCGTCGAGATTTCCCTGTTCCGACCCGGCCCCGTCAGCTCCGACATGGTCTCGCCCTACCTCAGCCGCAGGCACGGGTTCGAGGAGTTCGAGTACATGCACCCCAAGCTGAGGCCGATCCTGGCCGAGACGAACGGGATCATCGTCTATCACGAGCAGGTGATCAGGGTCATAGCCGCGGTCACCGGGTGCGGGCTCGACGACGCCGACTACGTGCGCAGGCACCTCGACTCGGCCCGCCCGAGCCTGCCCGACGACCCCAACAGCAACCCCGCCCGCAAAGGGCTCGACGGCCCCCGCAGCGGCGTCTCCGACGACAACGAGGTGGGTCGCTGGTTCCAGGAGCGGGGGATCCGGAACGGGTTCAGCCCGGCTCAGGCCGCGGCCCTGTGGCAGGAGGTCTTCGCGTTCGCCTCGTTCGGTTTCTGCAAGGCGCATGCGGCCGCTTTCGCTCTCCCCACGTATCTGTCGGCCTGGCTGAAAGCCCATCACCCCGTCGAGTTCTACGCCGGCCTTCTCACTCACGACCCGGGGATGTATCCCCGCCGCCTCATAGTTGCCGATGCCCGACAGTTCGGGATCCCGATCCTGCCGATCGAGATCAACCGGTCCTACGACGCCTACCGGGCCGAGCCAGTCGCGGAGGGGCTGGGGGTGAGGCTCGCCTTCTCGGAGGTGCGTGACATCTCGGGGCCCGAGATCGGCTCGCTCCTGGCCGCCCGGGCCGAAGGCGGCCCCTTCACCTCGCTGGAAGACCTGTGGCGCCGGACCGAGCTGTCCCGGCCGGTGCTCGAGAACCTCGTCCACGTGGGGTCGCTCGACACCCTCGAGCCAAACCGGGCCCGGCGCGAGCTCCTGTGGCGGGTGATCGACCTGGCCGGAGGCACAAGGCCAAAAGCCGGGCAACTGGGCCTGGGTCTGGACGAGCCGATCCACGAGAGCCTCCCGGGCCTTCCCGTCTACACACCTCTCGAGGAGACCGAGGCCGAGCTGGCGGTGACGGGGATCGACGCTCGCCGGCACGTGATGGACCTCTACAAGCCCCTCTTGACCGAGCTCGGCTGCGTCCCGGTCACGGCCCTTGCTCGCCATCGCAACAACTCGGAGGTATGGGTGGCGGGGGTGAAGGTGGCGAGCCAGACACCTGCGATCCGGTCGGGGCAGAGGATCATCTTCATCACCCTCGACGACATCACCGGCCCCCTCGACGTGACCTTCTTCGAGCGGGTCCAGCCCTGGTGCGCCAGGATCGTCTTCCACTCCTGGCTGCTGCTCGTGAAGGGCACCTTGAAGAAGAGGGGTGGGGCATCATTCCGCCACGGGACCGACCCGAGGAACGTCGGGATCACCATCGTGGCCGAGGAGGCATTCGACCTCGCCGAGGTGGCCCGGGACCGAAAGGACGGGCACGGCCTGGAGGAATGCCTCACGAGACAGAGGGCCAAGGTGTCCCTCGGAGTGATCCCGCAGAGCGAGCCTCCCGGCGGGCGTATGTGGCACTCGAGCGGCGGCAGCGCGGGCAGGTGAAGGTTATGGGGCCGAGGTGGCTAATCTTCGTAGACCGTATCGGGACATCGGCCGCCTCGGCGGGCGCGTCAGAGCGAATGGGGAGTGGGGGGAACACTGATGAGACGTCGTGAGCTGAAGGTCTCGGTCTACGCAGCGATCGTTCTTACGTTGGCACTGCTGCTCGGCCTCATGGGGGGGTCGGCCCAGGCCGAGTTCCCTTATCCGGAGCCTAGCCCGAGCCCTTCGGACCCGTATGACTACGGCTCCTACATGAAGACCTCGTCCCCGGACGACATGTACGAGCTGAACGACCTTGGGGACAACGACTGGAAGTACAGCTCGAGAACCGCGTGCGAGCTGTACGGCCCCGAGAGGCCCGGTGAGAAGTTCGTGAACTGCAGCCCTCTCGAGGTGAACGAGAACCCCCAGGAGCAGTTCGGCGTCACCGGAGCCTCGGTTGACAAGGCCTGGACCACCACGACCGGCCGTCCCGATGTCACGATCGCCGTCCTTGACTCCGGCGTCCAGTGGAACAACCTCGGCAAGCCTATGCGGGACGTCAACAACAAGACCTGGCTGAACCACGGTGAGCTGCCCGTATCGGGAACCACCGGATTCTCCCCGGACCAGCGGGACTACGACGTCAACGACGACGGGATCTTCAACATCCGTGATTACTGCCCCGACTGGGACGACGAGAAGGACTGCGGGGGCAGCGGTGACGAGACGGTGCGGGGTGAGCCGGGGACGGCAGACACCGACTACAACGAGAACGGGATCATCGACCCCGAGGACCTCATCTTCAAGTTCTCCGACGGCATCGACCAGGACGGGAACGGCTACACCGACGACTTCGTCGGCTGGGACAGCTACGAGGACGACAACGACCCCTTCGATGAGGTCCAGTACGGGCACGGGAGCGGCGAGGCCGTGGACTCGACCGGCGAGGCCAACAACAAGAACGAGGACGACGAAGGCGGAGAGGTCGGCACCTGCCCCAACTGCATGGTGATGCACATGCGGGTGGGCGACTCCTTCATCGCCGACGTCAACGACGCCGCGGAGGGGATGATCTACGCAGCCGACAACGGCGCCAGCGTCCTCCAGTCGGCCCTCGGCACGCTCAACAACTCCCGCTTCGCCCAAGAGGCGATCAACTACGCCTATAAGAGGGGGGTGGTCCTCATCGCCTCGGCGGCAGACGAATCCGCCGGTCACCACAACCAGCCCTCGGTCCTCGAGCACGCGGTCACGTTCAACTCCATCGGAGAGCCTCAGCTCCCCGGCGCGGCACGGCCGCCGACCTACCTCGAGTTCCGTGGCTGCACGAACTTCGGCGCCTACATAACGGCCTCCGTTCCCTCCAACTCATGCTCCTCCGAGGCGGTCGGCCGGATGGCCGGCGTCGCGGGCCTCATGTATTCCGCCGGCAGGAACCGGTTCGAGAGCAATGGCGATGCCGGCGCTACCGGCGGGACGTTCGAGGACTACGGCCAGCTGGACGGCCCGGGCGGGGTCCCCGAGGGTCACATGCTCTCGGCAGAGGAGATCGACCAGCTCGTCGCCAGGACGGCGGACGACATCAACTTCACGACCCCGGTCCCGTACACCGACAGGAGCTACCCGGAGACCCAGCGGTACGGCGCCACCGAAGGCTGGGACCCGTTCTTCGGCTACGGCCGCATCAACGCGAGGCGCATGGTGAGGGCGGTCCACGAGAACGCCATCCCGCCCGAGGCCGACATCACATCGCCCGAGTGGTTCGACATCGTCGACCCGGCCGATCCCTCGGTTCAGGCCGATGGGATCAAGATCAAAGGCACCGTAGCCTCGCGCCGGACCCCCAAGTACGACTACAAGGTCGAGTGGGGCATCTGGACCTGGTACGAGGCGGACCGCAAGAACTACAGGTCACCCGAGTACAAGACGACGGGTGTCACGCTCACCCACACCGGTGATCAGGCCGAGCCCATCGACGGCGTTCTCGCCACGATCGACCCGGAGGTCGTGAAGGCTGAGCTGGATGCTGCCCGGGAGGGCAAGGGGACCGAGGGCCCCGGGGCCGACCCGGTGACGGGTCGTGGGGACCACGAGAACCGGCAGCTTCCCGACAAGTTCGGGGTTGTGGCCCGGGTGGTCGTCACCTCCAAGGACGGGGCGGGCGCGCCGATCCTTCAGAGCGTTCAGGGTGAGGTGGACCGGGCCAACGGGGGCAGCGACCCGAACAGCGACGAGGCCGCCGCCACCGTTCCCCTCCAGGGCATAGGCACCAAGCAGTTCTACCTGCACAACGATCCCGCCCTCTTCCCCGGCTTCCCCCGGGACCTCGAGGCGGATGGGGCCGCAGCCCCCCGCTTCGCCGACCTCGATGACGACGGGGTGGACGAGATCATCGTCGCCACGTCCAACGGCGAGGTCCACGCCTACAAGCCGGACGGCGGGGAAGTGCCCGGGTGGCCGGTTCACACGACCGACGCCGGCTTCCACTACGACGCCCCCGCCTTCCAGTCGGGCGAGATAACCACCCCGGTCCACTCGGCGGTGCTGAGGAGCCCGGCCGTGGGCGACCTCGACCGCGATGGCGACCTCGAGGTGGTGGCCGGCGACTTCCAGGGCCGCATCTGGGCCTGGGATCAGGACGGCCAAGTGGTGCCCGGGTTCCCGGTGCGCTCGAACCCGGCCTACTCGGCGCCCCAGAGGCCCGACAGGGAGGCCGGTTTCTACGACGACCATCCGGAGCTCGTCGAGGGCCGCTACACGGGCCCGGGGACGATCCCGAACGACCCGGACCTCGTCCCCGACCTGGTCAACCGCCACGACAAGCTGAACCGGGTCATCTGGTGGTTCCTGGCTAGTCCGACCCTGTCCAACATCGATCCCGACAGCGACTCGCTCGAGATCCTCGCGGGGGCCGCGGACAGGCATCTCTATGCCTTCGACGCCACCGGGGAAGAGGTGGACGGCTGGCCCATGATGCTGAGGGACACCACTTACCTCCAGAGCGTCGACCCGGTGACGCACGAGATCAGCAACCGGGTGGACACCGAGGACTCGGACGAGGACGGGGACACAACTGAGATCGCTCAGCGGTTCAACGGCGCCAAGATCGTCACCAGCCCCGGGACGGGGAACCTCGACGGCGATCCCGCCGGCACCGTGGAGATCCTCAGCGCCGTGAACGAGCAGTACGAGGAGGTCCCGAACTTCGACGACCCCACTCTCCGGGCTTTGTGTGCTAACCCGCCCGACCCCCAAGACCCCACGGGGGAGTCCCCCCGAGAGCCTCCGGGTTTCAACGCCGCCGTCCAATGCGGGAACCAGAGGCTCTATGCCATGTCAGGGGAGGGGCGGAACCGCGTCACGGGCGAACCCCATGCCACGGGACACCCGAACGCGGATGATTATGTTCCGGGATGGCCCGCGCGGGTGGGCTCGCTTCTGCTAGAGCTTCTGCCGGTGGTGGGCAACGGTCCCGACGGCTCACCCATCCTCGGGCAGGTGAACACAGCTAACCCCGGCCTCGAGGTCGGCATCTACGGCACCGCCGGTCCCGGATACATCCTGAGGAGGGATGGGCGGTCCCTCTACGGGAAGAACCCAGATGGTCAGGACCGCGTGCTGCTGACCGACGCCTTGGGCCCCGGGAGCAACTCACCCGACGCCCCCTCGATCCCGGCTGTGGGAGGGGCGATCTTCTCGACCTTCGGGGAGGGTCGGTTGGGCTTCGTCGCCCCGGCGGCCGGGCTCGGCAAGTTGCTCGACGTGGCCCTTCCGGACGACCAGTTGCTGTCGGATAACCACCTTTCGATATGGGAGACCTTCGGGGAGGACGCGGCCGCCCCACGGGACCAGATCCCCGCCTTCCCGCGCGAGGTGAACGACCTTCAGTTCCTCACCACCGCCGCCGCAGCGGACGTGGATGGGGATGGCGAGGAGGAGATCCTCGAGGGGACCGCCTACAACGACCTGCATGCGTTCAAGTCCGACGGTGAAGAACCGGGGCTGAAGACCCTTGACCCGGAGGGCTGGCCCAAGTTCACAGGGGGCTGGACCGTGGCTCCCCCCGCGGTGGGCGACTGGAACGGCGACGGGGCCCGGGACGTGGCTCACGTGATCCGTGAGGGCAGGATGTTCGTCTGGGAGAGCGATGGGGCCAAGGTCTGCGACGAGGCCACCTGGCCTGAGTGGGGCCACGACGGCTGGATGACCAATAACGTCGAGACCGACGCCATCCGTCCGAGGGTGATCACAGACCTCACGGCCAACACGACATCCGGCGGGACGGTCATCAGATGGACCGCCCCCGGCGACGACGGGGTGTGCGGCAGGGCCCACTCCTACGACATCCGCAGGTCGCGCTCCCACCTCACGAACGAGAACTTCCAATTCGCGAGGAAGGTCCAGGGTCCCCCGTCCCCCTCATCGGCGAAGGTGCAGCAGTCATTGCTCGTCGCGAGCGACCAGTGCGACACGTTCGTGGCGATACAGACGTACGACGCGAACCCGGCGACCGACAAGCCTGCCCACCCCGCCAACCCCTCCGCCGTGTCCAACGACGTGATGATCCCGGGCACCGCCCCGGATGACCCGTCATGCGGGGGCGAGCCCAAGACGCCGACGAGGATCGAGATCAGGGGCCGGCGGTCGGGCCAGACGACGGACCCCGTGAGGCTGAAGGCGTACCTCGAGACCCAGGCGGGGCCGGTGTCCGGGGAGACCATCCGCTTCGAATTCCAGGGCCGCAGCTACTCGGCGACAACGAACGCCGACGGCGTCGCCTCCAGCCGGGTGAGGATCCGGGGGCGCTCGGGCACGGACGGCATCGTCGCCGCGTACCTCGGCTCCGATGCCGTAGAGGCCTCGACGGACCAGGAGGCCTTCACCGTGCTCCACGAGGACAGCCGCGTGAAGGTGGTTGCCTACCGGGAGGACTTCAAGCGCCACCCGAGGAGGATCACGCTGAAGTCACGGCTGCGGGACCTCGACTCGAGGGCCCCGATCGTGGGACGCGAGGTGGCTTTCTACGTGAACGGCAGGAAAGTTGGGACGGCAACCACCCGCCCCAACGGCAGGGCGGTGACTGAGATCAAACGACGGATGCGACGCGATGACCGGGTGAGGGCGGTGTTCCAGGGAGACCGGCGATTCCTGGCCTCGAGAGACGCAGCCAAGTGGAGGAGAGGGCGCGCCCGCTGACGAGATCGTCGCAAGGATCGGCTCCGGGTGTGCCGGAGCCGATCCTGCACGTCGACATGGACGCGTTCTACGCCTCCGTGGAGATGCTTAAGGAGCCTGCCCTGAGCGGCCGGCCCGTGGTGGTCGGGGGCCAGGGGGGCCGGGGCGTCGTCACGTCCGCCTCCTACGAGGCCCGGGCTTTCGGGGTCCACTCAGCCATGCCGATGGTGAGGGCCAGACGACTCTGCCCCCACGCGGCCTTCCGCTCTAACGACTTCGCCTCGTACGTAGAGGCCTCTCGCAAGATCAAGGGCATATTCACCGCCTACTCTCCACTGGTTGAGCCCCTTTCCCTCGACGAGGCCTTCATCGACGTGGGGGGCTCGGTCCGCCTCTTCGGCTCTCCCGTGGAGATCGCCGGCTCGATCAGGAGGGACGTCGAGGGTCTTGGCCTGTCCTGCTCGGTGGGCGTCGCACCCAACAAGTTCCTCGCTAAGCTCGCCTCCGCCAGAGCCAAGCCGAATGGCCTCCTGGTGGTGCCGGCGGACGCGGTTCTCTCGTTCCTGCACCCGCTGCCGGTGTCGGCGCTCTGGGGTGTCGGGGCGAAGACGGGAGAGGAGCTGGCCCGGCTGGGCCTGAAGACGGTGGGGGACCTGGCGGCGATTCCCCGCAGGACGCTCGAGCGGGCGGTCGGGGACGCCGTTGGCGCGCATCTCCATGCCCTCGCCAACGGGCACGACGACAGGGCGGTGACGCCGGACGAGCCCTCGAAGTCCGTCGGCTCGGAGGAGACCTTCACCCGGGACCTCGATTCGCAGGAGGAGATCCTGCGGGAGGTCCTGCGCTTGGCGGACCGGACCGCAGGTCGCCTGAGGGCGAAGGGGCTCTGCGGCAGGACCGTCACCCTCAAGGTCAGGTTTTCCAACTTCACCACGATCACCCGGTCGAAGACCCTCCCGGTCGCCGTCAACACGACGGGAGAGCTCTTCGACGTGACCCGGGCGCTCTACCTGAAGGTGTCCCCCGACCGACCTCGGATCCGCCTGCTCGGAGTGGCGGTTTCGGCCCTTGCGACCGGCCCGCCGCAGAGGCAGCTGGGCCTCCTCGAGACCGCCAAGCCGGGATGGAACGAGGCGTCCGCGGCCATCGATTCGATACGGGACCGCTTCGGGGACAAGGCGGTCAGCATCGCGACGCTCCTCGACGGCCCCTGACCCCTATCAAGTATCGGGGCGTCGGAAATACAATCGCGGGATAGTGCCCCTTTCCGAGCGCGAGCGGCGCATCCTCGAAGAGATAGAGCGGAACCTCTACGACGAAGATCCTGCCTTCGCACGCGGGGTGAAACGCGAGGCCCCGAAGATGGCAGAGCGGCGGAAGGTCAAGGGGGGCGCCGCGACGTTTGGTTTGGGCTTCGCGCTGCTCATCGGTTTCTTCTTGTCCGGCAACGTGCTCGTCGGAGTGGCAGCTTTCGTGGTCATGGTCGGCGGCATCTTCCTCATCGCCGGTTCCCTTCCCGGATCGCTTTCCCCGCGTCGGCCGAAGGGCCCCGGACCGAAGGATCGGGTGTCCGGATTCATAGCCACGTGGGAGCAGAAAGTGCGGGATCGCTACAAGCGTTCTTGACACTCGCTTCACAAATTCTGCGCGCTCTTGCCCTTATCACATACCTGCCCCTTGCCGCCTCTCACGAGGCCCGTTAGTGTCCACCTCGCGGGGGCAGCGGAGGGAACGCTCAAGTAGAGACTGAGTGTTCGGACGGTTGGCCTCCCTGGGTTTCAAACGACTTTACTGACGGAGGTTCGCCCGCTTCATGGATGGTTTCACCGCGGCTCAAGCATGCCGACTCACCGGTTCGACGCCGCACCAACTGCGCTACTGGGATCGCATCAACCTGGTGAAGCCGAGCCTGCAGGCGACCGGCGGCAGACCCGGTGTGCGCCGGCTCTACTCGTTCCGCGACCTCGTCTCTTTGCGCGTGGTCCGCTCTCTCCTCGAAGGCGGCATGAGCCTGCAAAAGATCCGCCGCGCATACGAGTACCTGCGTCGCAAGGCCGCGCTCCAGGAAAGCTTCTCGGAGGTCAAGCTCGCCACCGACGGACAGAGCATCTTCTCCATGTCGGACGGCAAGCTGATGGACCTGCTGAAGGAGGGGCAGATGGCTTTCTTCCTCGCCCTCGACCAGACGATCGAGACTCCTGCCGCACGAACCATCGGCCACCTGTACGACAGAGAAGACTTCGTCTCGTCGCTCAGGCGGATCGAGTCGCAACTGGAAAGGCAGCTCCCGGCGGAGGCGCGCGAGAGGGTGTGGGCGTCAGCGCGTTAGTCAGCTCGGGCGAAGGCTCCGGATGGAGAACAGGGCCCGGAGCCGGCTCCACCAGGAGGAGCTCCTCCACATCTGTGTCCTGAGGTTCCCGGCAAGCCGGCGAGCCTCGTCCGCGTCCTCCCGGGCCAGGGGGCGCTCCGAGAACGTAGCGATCTCGTAGAGGTTCGCCAACCTCAGCGCTTGACGCAAGGAGACCGTGCCGGAATCGGAGACCCGCTCCGCATAGGCCGTGGCGGCCTCGGACGGCCTCCGCCCCCGAGCCAGGTCCGCCGCCTCCTGCTGGAACTGGGTGAAAGCGGCGATGGCGACATTCCCCGGCGTGGTCGCCTTCCTGTACCGGGCCGTGGCCCTGCCCACCTTCACGAGCGGGACGGCAAGCACCACGAGCACCGCGAGGAGGAGAACGATCCGGCTGAGGCCCCGGAACCTCTCCTGCCATTCCGACGGCTCCGCGGGGGCGTTGGCTTGGGTTTCCTCCTCACCATTCCCGAGGTCCGGGTTCGCCGGGTTCACGTTCCTCGGTGGGGCGGTGATGTTCCTACCATCCTCGCCCCGCCCACCGGGCCCGTTGTTGCCGAACGAGGTCGGGGCCACTGTGTAGCCCGGCACCTGGCTCTCTCCCCGGGGCGTGGGCTCGAAGCGAACCCAGCCGTAGCCCTCGAACAGGACCTCGGGCCAGGCGTGGGCTTCGTAGCCGGTGACGGTGTATTCGTTCTCCTTGGCCCCCGTGGGCGAGCCGGGAAGGAACCCGACGGTGACCCTGGTGGGGTAACCCAGCGAGCGTGACAGGAGGGCGAAGGCCGTTGCGAACTGCTGGCAGTACCCGGCCTTGTCCTGGGTGAGGAACTCCGTCAGATAGTCGGGGGAGTCCGGGGCGGCACGTCGAGGGTGTACCTGAAGTCGGACCGCAGGCGCTCCTGTATGGCGATGAGTTCCTCGACCGGCGTCTCGGCCCCCGCCGTCCACCGCTCCACGAGGGCTCTCACGTCAGGCGAGAGAGGGGGGGCGGAGACGTAGTTGAGGTTCAGCATCGTTCGGGAGGAGACCGGCCGCGCCTTCCGGAACCGCTTGAACCCGAGGTTGGGGGTCCTCGAGACGACCCTGTAGCCGAGGCCCTCGGTTAAGCCCCCGACTAAAGAGAGGCCGCCGGAAGGGTCCACCCGGACGTCGCCGCCGTAGACCTGGGTCGCCTGGGTCGCGGCCGGGAGGGCATCGCCGCGCAGCCCGGAGATCGTGAACAGCTGCTGCAACGTATCGCCACCCTCATCCTCGGCGTAGCCCTCGATCTCGGTGACGACCGGGGTGCGCGCCAGGAGCTCCGGGCTCTGGCGCCAGACCCCCTCTTCGAACGCGTCGAGCGACAGGAGGCGCCAGTAGGTGGGTTTGTCGGTGATCACCCGGAGGAGCTCGTCGGGTGACTGGAGGATGCCCTGGGGCTCCAGTGACACCCATGGATCCACGGCCCCACCCGCCGTGGCCGCCATGGCGGTGTCGGCCGATGGTCCGTCCCCGGAGCCCTCGCCGGAGGCGTTCCGCCAGGACATAAGGCCGCTCCCGATAGCGGGGAGAAAGAACGGTGCCACGAGGGCGGCGGCTATCGAGCCGGCTCCCATCTTCCGGGCGAGGGCCGTGCTCCCGGAGCCCTCGGGCCCGTCGGCTTTGCCTCCGGCCCAGGGGCTCACCCACTTTCCCCAGGAGCGGAGTCTGTGGCCCGCCTCGAGGGTCAGGTACGTGAGAAGCGCTGCGAGGAAGATGGCGACGAGGAAACCGGAGGCTTCCCCGGTCCCGAGCACCATCGCGGCCGAGAAGAGCGCCACGGGCCCGGCGGCGGCGATCAACGGCAGTCGCCAGCGGAAGGTGCCCGTCTCGCCACCCCAGGAGAGGACCCAGGTCGCCACGACCATGGCGATCGCATACCCGGGGCGCTCGGGGACCGGGGCGTAGTCGACCCGACTGTGCTCCCATGCCGTACCCAAAGCCTCGCCCATGCGCTCGATCGATCGGGGGGTGGGAAGCGACCACCACGTGAACCGGCCCGCGAAGATGAGGGAGAGGTACCAGACGAGGCCCAGGAGGGAAAGGAGGCCCCCCGCGAGCCCGCCTAGCCCCCATCTGCGGGTGCCCATGGCCAAGGTGGTGGCGATAACCATCCCGAGCATCGCCGGGCCGAAGAACGCAGTGGTGTCGAATACCTGCTTGAACGAGAGCAGGGTGAAGAACAGGAGGGCCCAGAGGGCTAGACGAGCTCTTCCTTCGGTTCCGATGGCTCCTCACCCCCTCCAGAGCCGCTCTTGCCGACGAGCCCCCAGGCCGGTGCCAGGGGGTCATGGGGGCCGAGGGTCAAGGTCGTGACCCCCGCCCGCTGGAGCAACAACGCGGTCTCGTCAGACTTCCCTCCCGGCTGGAGAGCGAAGTGGCTCGGCGGGAAAGAGATGAAGGTCACGGCCCGGAAGTGCCTAACGCAGACGCTCACGGCCCCCGCCTGTTCCGCCGTCAGGCCCCCGCCCACGATCACGAGCGTGCCCTCCGCGGCCGCCGAGCGCTGCAGCTCGCCCAGGCGGCCGATCAGCGCTTCGTCCCTAACCGTGGGCTCGGAGCAATCGAGGGTGGCCAGGAGGTCGAGGCATCTGTGGAGGTGGTCCGAGCTGCGGCCGTCCGGGAGCCCCGGCTCGATCACCCCGGTGAGGCGGAACGTGTAGCCGGAGCGGTGATAGAGGTCCACGAGGGAGGCGGTTGCCTCCACCGACCGGTCGAACGCCTTGCCGACGTAGGGGGCGCAGGTATCGTCGAGGACGATCGTCGCCCGCGCGTGCCACGGCGTTTCCTCCTGCCGCACCATGTAGCGGGCTCGCTTCGCGGTGGAGGGCCAGTGGATCCTCCGAAGGTCGTCCCCCTCCACGTAGTCGCGCAGCGTGTAGAACTCGTCCCCACGCTGCCCCGTCGGCTGGCGGCGGGCGGATGAGGCGGAGCTCCGCCGCTGACCCGAGTCCCTCGGGAGCGACAGCTTCTCGGTCGCCGGGTAGGCGAGGACCGGGACGGCCTCTGCGACGCGACGCCTGGTCCTCGCCAGACCGAATGGGTCGGTGAAGGAAAGTTCGAGCGGGCCCACGAGGTAGCGGCCGCGACGGGCAGGCCTCACCCTGAACGAGGTGCTCCTGGACCCTCCCGACTCGAGGCCGCTGAAGGCGAACCGGGCTCGTCCGGGAAGCTCCGATGGCAACTTGTCCTCGAGCAGCACGAGGGGGGCGTCGCCTTTGCCGGAGTTCTCGAGCGTGATGGCGACTGTTGCCTCCTTGCCCGCCTGCACCCTTTCGGGGTTGACCACATGGCTCACGTGCAGCTCGTGGGAGCCGAGGTGGAGGGCGGCGAGGGCGATGAAGAGCAACGCGATGAGGCCGAAGCCGAGTTGCTCCAGCGCCTGCGCCCCGAAGATGCGGCCGGCGACCCAAACCCCCAGCCCGAGGAGGGCGATCAGCGCCCCTCTTGCGGTGGGCACGGCGCCTAGCGTCCCGAGGGCACTGGGATCCCGGCGACGATGTCGCCGAGGATCTTCTCGGAGCTGCCGCCCCTCATCTGGGCCTCAGGGGAGAGCAGGAGCCGGTGGGCGAGGATCGGGATGGCCAGCTCCTGGAGGTCGGCCGGGGTCACGTACTCCCGCCCCTGGGTCGCCGCACGGACCCGGGCTCCCCTCAGGAGGTAGAGCGAGGCCCGGGGGCTCGCTCCGAGGTAGAGGTCGGGGTGGGAGCGTGTGGCCTCGGTGATGTCAACGATGTAGCCCCTCAGTGAGTCGGCGACGAAGACTTCGGCCGCGCTCTTGATGAGGAGAGCGATCGTCGAGGCGTCGGCGACGGGGGAAAGGGCCTCGATGGCCGACTCGGTGCCATGCCTGTCGAGGATCTCCAGCTCTGCGGCCCGCCCCGGGTACCCCATCGAGAGCCTCATCATGAACCGGTCCAACTGCGATTCCGGCAGGGGGTAGGTGCCCTCGTGCTCGATCGGGTTCTGGGTGGCTATCACCATGAAGGGCTCGTCGAGGTGATGGGTGACGCCGTCGATGGTCACCTGCCTCTCCTCCATGCACTCGAGGAGAGCCGACTGCGTCTTCGGCGACGCCCTGTTGATCTCGTCGCCGAGGCAGATGTTCGTGAAGACGGCCCCGGGCTTGAACTGGAAACCTCCCGTGTTCCGGTCCCACACGCTGACGCCGGTGATGTCGGTGGGCAGGAGATCGGGCGTGAACTGGATGCGGCTCCACTCGCAACCTACGGAGCGGGCTATGGACTTCGCGAGCATAGTCTTGACAACACCCGGCACGTCCTCTTAGAGGAGGTGGCCCTCGGACACGAGGGCTATAAGAGCGAGTCGTACCACGTCGTGCTTGCCCTGGATCACATTCCCGATGTTCTGGCAGATCCGCTCGAAGGTCGTGCCGAACTCGGAGAAAT
>JAUJNU010000047.1 GCA_030448085.1 Actinomycetota bacterium
CGTCACCCCCTTGCTGTCCATCGGCCCACGCCATCGGAAGAAACGATGGCCCTGGAAGGTTGGGGTACATGTGACGACGACGGTGGCGCTGAGGGTCGAGGTTCATCGAGGGCCCGAGGCCCTCGAGCTTCCCGCGTGGCGTGACCTCTACGACCGCGACCATTACCGCAGCGTCTTCTCGACCCCCGAGTGGAATCGGGTCTGGTGGGAGGAGTTCGGTGACGGCAAAGAGCTGATCGTCCTTTCGGTTCATCGAGGAGACGACGCCGTGGCCGTCATCCCGCTTTATCTCAAGGTGGAGGACCGTAAGAGGATCCTGAGGTTCAACGGTGGGATCGACCTCACCGACTACCTCGGACCCATCTGCAGATCCGAGGACCGGCACGAGGTGGCGGACACCCTCGTCTCATGGCTGAAGGAGAATTCGGGGGACTGGGACGAGTTCGACGCGCACAACATGCCCGTGCCTTTCGGATTCGCCGAGTTCCTCGTGGAACGAGCGGACCGTTACGGCATCAGGTTCGACATCGATCAGGAGGAGACCGCCGCGGTCCTTGCCCTGCCCCCGACCTGGGACGGTTACCTCGCCGGCCTCGATTCCAAAGAGCGTCATGAGCTGAAGAGGAAACAGCGGCGGCTGGGTCGAGAGCATCCCGAGGCGCGGGTCCGAACCGCCACTCCGGCAACGCTCGAGGCCGACCTTCAGACGTTCGTCGACATGCACCGGGGGGCCGAGGGGCACAAGGGACATTTCATGAAGCCGGAGGTCGCGACGTTCTTTCGCCGGATGGCACAGGCCTTCGTGCCCATGGGGTGGCTCCGACTGGACCTGCTCGAGGTGGGAGGACAGGCGGTGGCCGCGACGTTCGGGTTCGAGCACGACAACACGTTCTATCTGTACAACTCAGCCTTCGACTTCGATGCCAGGCGGCTCTCCCCGGGCCTCCTGCTCGTTGCGATGTTGATCGAAGAGTCGATCTCGCGCGACTTCAAGGTCTTCGACTTCCTGCGAGGACCGGAGCGCTACAAGTACCAGCTGGGGGCGGAGGCGCTTCCACTGAACAATGTCAGGCTCATCAGTCCGGGCGCGGGTTGAGCCGGTGGTGAGGCGCGTGGCGGTCCTCGCCTATCACTGCTCCCCCACGTACGAGCCGGGCTCTGGTGATGCGGGCGGGATGACCGTGTACGTGCGCAAGCTTGCCGATGCGCTGGCGTCATCCGGGATCTCTACGGACATCTTCACTCGGACCGAGAGCCCGGCGGATCGGATCACCGACCTGGCGCCGCGGGTGCGAGTGATCCCGATCGTCGCCGGCCCGGAGGAGCCCCTCCCGAAGGAGTCCCTGCCCCCTCACATCGGCGAGTTCGTGGCGGGGATCCGTGCCCATGCGATCGCGAGCCGGGCCCGATACGACATCGTCCACTCCCACTACTGGCAGTCGGGCCTTGCCGGCTCCGCTCTCGCGGCCGGATGGAACGTCCCTCTCGTGCACTCGCATCACACGCTCGGGAAAGTCAAGAACGGGCTGCTCGCTCTGGGCGACCTGCCCGAGCCCTTGACCCGTCTGGCCGGAGAGCAGAAGGTGATCTCTCGGGCGGACGTGCTGGTCGCGTCGACCGACGAGGAGTGCGAGCAACTGGCGTGCCTCTACGGCGCCGGTCACGATCGTTTGAAGACGATCCACCCGGGTGTCGACCATGAAGCGTTCTCTCCCGGGGAACAGGGCGAAGCCCGGGCCGTCCTTGGGTGGGGCCCGGAGCCGGTCCTGCTCGCGGTCGGAAGGATCCAGCGGCTGAAGGGCTTCGACCTTGCTCTCAGCGCACTGGCACAGCTCCAAGACGCACGTACGAGGCTCGTGATCCTGGGAGGCGCGAGCGGGGCCGGAGGCATGGCCGAGCTCGATCGCCTCGTGTCGCTCGCGTCTTCGCTCGGGATCGGCCAGCGGGTTCGGTTCGAAGGCCCGATCCCGCATCGACGGTTGCCGCTTTACTACCGCGCCTCGGATGCGGTCGTCGTAACCTCCCATTCGGAATCCTTCGGCTTCGCTGCACTCGAGGCCCACTCCTGCGCCAGGCCGGTCGTGGCGACCGCGGTGGGTGGCTTGTCCTTCATCGTGGAGGACGGGGTCTCGGGCAATCTCCTGCCTGACCGCGACCCGGTCGCTTTCGCAGCGAGTCTTGACGACCTTCTTTCGAGCGAGTCTCGGCGAAGCGCCATGGGGGCCGCGGCGGCGGCGCGCGCCTTCGCTTTCTCTTGGCCGAGCGCGGCCGGGCAGTTCCTCGAGTTATACGAGTGTCTCGTGAGCGAAGAGTTAACCGAGCTCTGCACCTGCTGAGGACTTAGCTCCTATAGCGCGAAGAAAAGTGTCACGGCGCTGACCTGCCCATTCGCACGCTACGCAGGGCTTTTGCATCGTTGACCGGCGCGGGCGCTGTGGCTATGGTCTCGCAAAGTTCGCCGGAGCCCTGGATCCCACTGGTGCCGGCGGTCAAGAGGTCCCAGAGGTCTCGACGGACGGCCGGGTCTCGTGTGTGGGGAAGTGCACGAGGTGCGGTTGGCCTGAGAGGTTTCTGGGGCCTCTTTTCTTGTCCCTACTTCCCGACCATGCCCCTCAGGAAGAATCGCAGGTTCGCAGGTCGTTCGGCGAGCCTGCGCATCAGGTACGGGTACCAGGCTGACCCGAAGGGAACGTACGTGCGGACCCTGTATCCCTGGCGGGCGAGCTCCTCCTGATAGTCGCGGCGGATGCCGTAAAGCATCTGTATCTCGAAGGAGCGGGGGTCGAGCCCTCTTTGTGAAGCGGCACGCTGGGCGTGTCGGATGAGCTCCTCGTCATGTGATGCGATCGCTGGGTCGGTCCCTTTCTCGAAGAGCCAATCGGTGAGGAACCTGTACTGCTGGTCGATCTCGTCTTTCTTCTGTACCGCAAGGCTCTCCGGCTCCGCGTAGGCGCCTTTGACGAGCCGGATCTTCGGCTTGATCCCCGAGAGTGTCTCGAGGTCGACCGGCGTCCTGGTGCCTCCTCGTACGCGCGCAGGTCCGAGGGAAATCTGCTCGCAGCAACCTGTACACGATCGTGTCGAAGACGAACTCCGATTGCTCCATGTCTATCTCGACGGTCGTCCCGATCGCCTGCGCCTCGGCCGCGAGCCTTCAGGCGTATCGATACAGGCGCCTGTCGACCGCCAATCCCAGCTGGGTCAGCTTCACCGAGACGGTGGTGTCGATGCCGGTCTCTTTTTTATGCGGTTGATCGACGGAAATTCCTCGGCGGCGAAGGTCCGCTTCGGTCCTGCACCCTCGCCGAGGAGGTCGAGGATCCCGCCGATCCTCTTCGTTGAGATCCTTGATGACGCTGATCGCATCCTCGAGATGGTCCCCGGCCGCTGAACCTCCGAACGATCAAGTGCAGAGGATCCGTCATCATGGCTGCACCCGCATTTCTTCGTACACCTACAAAGCGTCCTCCTGCACCGTTTCCTGGACGACTTCGCCATCATTTAGCCCCGCGAGCAGTTCTCTTCTCCAGTGCTCGGCTGCGGTCAGATGGTGAGAAGGCTGGTGATCATCTCCCGCATCGTGTTTGGCGTTCCCCTGCGACATTGTCGTGACCGCCAGGCGGGAAGAGCGAGTAGCGGAGCCGCACAAGAACCACGGTGTTCTCGCGGATGAGATCGACAACGCAGCGGCGGTGGCCGGGGCCGGACGTCGGTGCTCGCGGTGAAGCCGCAGGACATCGAGGCCCTGCTGACTTCGATATCGGAGTACGTGGAGCCGATCAGGGTGGTCCTGTCGGTCGTGGCGGCGATCAGCGTCGGCTTCATCGAGAAGCGGCTCGGCGAGAAGGTGCCTGTCGTCCGGGCCATGCCCAATGCCCTTCGATCGTACACGAGGGCATGGCGGGGATCGCAGGCGGCAAGAACGCCAGCGAGGCGGACCTGGTGAAGGCCGCCGAGGTCCCCGGCGCACGCGGGCCGGGTCGTCGCCAGTGCCGGAGACCTCCCCGACGCGGTGACTGCCATGTCGGGCTCCGGCCCTGCTTACTTCTGCTCTTCTGCTCGAGGCGATGATCGAGGCGGGGATCCTCCTCGGTATCTCACGCGAGGTGTCGACCGAGCTCGTCGTCCAGACCATGCTCGGCTCGGCGAAGCTCCTTGCGGGACGAGAAGATGCACTCGTCGAGCTACGCAGGGATGTTGCCCTGCCCGGCGGGACCACCACCCGGGCCATCTGCGCCCCTGATAGCTCGGGCGCAGAGCGCCTTCCGGTCGTTGATCCAGGCGGCCATGCAGCGTTCCTGGTGAGCCGTGGCCTTCCAGGGTCCACCGCCCGAGCGTGCCCTTAGGATGCCCCACTGAACCAGGACGACGACGTCCTGATCGGGGGGTAGTGATGGGCCAGGACGGGCAATCATCAACGGGGAGTGGGTAGGCGCAGCCTCCGGTAGACCTTGAGTCCCCGCAACCTGCGCCGATCGCCGGAGGTGCCCGGACGTTCTGCGGGCGGTGGCGCTGCGGAGGGATCGGGCGGCGCAGGCCGCAAGGACGCCTATCACGACTGGATGCTGACGCTGTCCGGAACGGCGCGATCATCCTGCGCTGCTGAAGCTCGAGGGAGCGCAAGGAAGAGCTCTCGGAGATCTATGACCAGCAGGAGCGGCATACCAGCTGGGAGTTCGTGCCGACGCAGGAGGCATCGACTTCATGTCACTACGGCCGCGAAGGACGCGCAGGTTCCGGGGACTCGACCTTCCTGGAGCTGCGCAACAAGTTCCACATGACGATCCGCGACCCGATAGGGTCGGCTTGGTAACCCCGTGGAACTTCCCTGTGGCGATCCCCTTGTGGAAGATCGCTCCAGCACTGGTGGCCGGTTGCACTTCGGTGTTCAAGCCTGCCGAGGACACGCCTCTATGTGCCGCGTTGCTCGTCGACATGTTCCGCGAGGTTGGTCTTCCCCCCGGCGTCGTGAACCTCGTGAACGGCTACGGCGAGGACGCGGGGGCCGCGATCGTCGATCACCCCGACATCAGCGGCGTCTCCTTCACCGGATCGCTCGAGGTCGGCCGCATGATCAACGAGAAGTGCGCCCGGGCCATGAAGAGGTGCTCTTTGGAGCTGGGCTCCAAGAACGCGATCATCGTGATGCCCGACGCCCAGCTCGACCTCGCGGTAGAGGCGGCGGCGTGGGGGGCATTCGCAACCTCGGGGCAGAGGTGCACAGCCACGTCGCGCCTCATCGTTCACGACGACGTGAGGCCCCAGTTCACCGAGCGGATCCTCGACCGCGTTAGCACGATGAAGGTCGGCAACGGGCTCGAGCCCGACGTGGAGCTCGCTCCCGTCATCAACGAGCAGCAGAAGAACCGGGTGCTGGAATACGTCGGGGTGGGACAAAAGGAAGGTGCCAAGCTCCTTCACGGAGGCAAAGAGGTGACCGGCGACGGGCTGGAGAACGGGTACTTCGTCGCCCCCACCGTCTTCGATGACATGACTCCCGACATGAGGATCGCACAGGAGGAGATCTTCGGGCCCGTGACGGGGATCATGAAGGTCGGCTCGGTCGATGAGGCGATCGCGGTGGCCAACGGGACCAAATACGGGCTCTCCTGCTCGATCTACACCCACGACATCACGAACGTGTTCAAAGCCACGCAGCAGTTGGAGTTCGGGGTCATCTACGTGAACGCGCCCACGATCGGAGCCGAGATCCAGGTCCCGTTCGGCGGGATGAAGTCGACCGGGAACGGGCACCGCGAGGCCGGTCCGCAGTCGTTCGACGAGTTCACCGAGTGGAAGACGATCGGGATCGACTTCTCGGGCAAGCTACAACGCGCTCAGATGGGTGAGTGACCCGACCGCCCTCGTTCGCGTCGAGGACATAGCGAAGGCGTACGACTTCGGTTCCTCACACCCGCTCCGCCCGGAGCGGGTGCTGATCACGTACGACCGCATCGAGCAGCTCGGTCTCGACGCCCTCGCCGACGTGGAGATCCTTCACTCTCGCTCGGCGGCGGACGCGGAGATCCTGCAAGCGCACGACGAGGAGTTCGTGCGGACGGTGCAGAGGATCGACAGCGGCGAGGTCCCCGCCTCAGCCGGCTTCGAGTTCGGGCTCGGCACCGGGGACAACCCGATCTTCCGGGGGATGCACGTTGCTTCGGCGGCCGTCTGCGGCGCTTCCATAACGGCAGCCGAGGCAGTTGCCTCGGGGCGCTTCCTTCATGCGTTCAATCCAGCAGGTGGGCTGCACCACGCCCGCAGGCGGGAGGCGTCGGGCTTCTGCATCTACAACGACCCGGCGGTCGCCATCGCGAAGATCCTCGAGCTCCAGCCGGACTGGCGGGTCATCTATCTCGATGTCGACGTGCATCACGGCGACGGGGTGCAGTGGATCTTCTACGACGATCCCAGGGTCGCGACGATCTCGTTCCATCAATCGGGGCGCTACCTCTACCCGGGAACCGGCTTCGAAGACGAGACCGGTGCGGGGGCCGGACGAGGCACGTCGATCAACGTGCCGCTGAACCCTTTCACCGGTGAGGACGATTACCTCTGGGCCCTCGAGCGGGTCCTCACGTCGGTTGCAGAGGCTTTCCGGCCGGACGTGGTCGTGACCCAGTTGGGCTCGGATACCCATCACGGCGACCCGCTCGCCAACCTCGGACTGACGATGGCCGCTTATCCCCGCATGGCCCGCTTGGTCCACGACACGATCCACCAGCATGCTGAGGGACGTTGGGTCGCAACGGGTGGAGGCGGGTATCAGGCCGAGACGGTGGTCCCGAAGGTGTGGTGCATGTTCTTCGCGGAGATGTGTGAAGCGGCCGGAGTTATCCCGTCCGAGTGGCTGGAGGACCGACTGCCCGAGGAGGTCTCTCGTCCGAACCGGGAGGGGGTAAGCGACAGCGTCGAGCGCGTCCTCGCCTCCTGCCTCGACCCACTGCGAAGTTTGGCGGGTGCGGGGGGATAACCTCGGCGGGTGATCGAGACCCTCCACCGCATCATCGCCTACTCGATCCCTGCCGGGTTCGCACTCATGTTCCTGTGGTCGATGTTCCTCCTGATCCGCAACAAGGATGCCGGCGGGGCCTACTGGAACCTTCTCGGGGTGCTGCAGGTGGTGGTGGGCATCCAGTTCCTCGTCGGAGCCATCCTCTTCATCTCGGGGAGCAGGGCAGGCAACTGGCGGCATTACTTCTATGGAGCGTTCTTCCCGGCCTTGGTCCTCACCGTCGCGCACCTGCGGGCG
Organism: Actinomycetota bacterium; assembly: GCA_030448085.1. The sequence goes on from JAUJNU010000047.1 coordinate 7,253, forward strand.
CGAAAGGTCGAGGTCGGCCCGTGGTTGATCTTTGGGGTGGCCGCGTTCATCTGCTTCGGGCTCACGCTGATGGCCCTGATGACGGGCCTCGGCATCCTCTGATGGCCGGCTCTTGAACGTCGTCGACCTCATCGTTGTGGCGCTGGCTCTGCTGGCGATGATCAGGGGATGGCGGCGCGGCATCCTCGGACAGCTCTTCGAGTTCGGCGGCGGCTTCCTAGGCCTGTTGGCCGGGTTCGCCCTCGGCCCCCGCATAGCGGAGTCCTTCTCGGACGACGCCGGCATGACGACGGCCCTCATCTCCATGCTCGTCGTCTTCGTCTTCCTCTCGATAGGTCAGACCCTCGGGTACCTGATCGGGCATCGCTTCGGCGGCTTCGCCAAGCAGGCCCGGCTCGGGGGGGTGGACTCCGGCCTGGGGGCCGCCTTCGGGGTCGTCATCACGATCCTCACGTTCTGGCTCGTCGGTACGACCGTGGTGAGGGCCGCCCCCCGGCCCGTAGCCCGGACCGTCCGGAACTCGACGATCCTTCAGCTGGCGAGCAAGACGTTTCCCGACCCGCCCGACGTCCTCGCCTACTTCGGCCACTACCTGGACACCTCGGGTTTCCCGCAGGTCTTCGCCGGGCTCCCTCGCCTCACCGAGCCCGTGGACCTCCCCTCGAATGCGGAGGCGCGCAAGGCGATCGCGGCGGGCAAGGGCTCCACGGTGAGGGTCGTCCTCGACGCTTGCGGGGGGGTCCAGCAGGGCAGTGGATGGATCTCGGGGCCGAAGACCGTGGTCACCAACGCGCACGTGGTCGCGGGGGGCGACTCGGTGACCGTTCAGGAGCTGAACGGCGGCAACCACAGTGGCGAGGTCGTCCACTTCGACCCCCGCAAGGACCTGGCTGTGGTGCGGGTGGAAACGGACCTCACCGGCCCCCCGTTGAAGCTGGAGGCGGCGGGACTCGAGAGGGGCACGGCAGGGGCCACGCTCGGTTACCCGGGGAAGGAGGAGGGCCGGTTCACCGCTCATGGAGCTGCGGTCCAGGGTCGCTACGAGGCCAGGGGCCGCGACATCTACGGTCAGGACATCGTGGTGAGGGAGATCTACGAGCTGCGCTCCCCGGTTCGCCAGGGTGACTCGGGTGGGCCCTTCGTCCTGCCCTCGGGTGAGGTGGCGGGGGTGGTGTTCGCGGCCTCGACGACGGACGACGAGACCGGCTACGCCCTCACCGGCACCGAGGTCGTCAACGACCTAACCCAGGCCCGCTCCGCCACGGCCCCGGCCCCCACCGGCAACTGCACCCACTAACCAACTTCTGAGTGGATACAGACCCCATATGTGTCCGATAAGTCGACAAGAACCGGTTCGGCGCGCCGCTAGGCCGTTTGGCCCCCGTCGACCGTGAGCGTCGTTCCCGTAACGAAGGAAGCCGCGTCCGAGGCGAGGAAGATCGCGGCCCCCACGATCTCTTCAGGCTCGCCGAGCCGGCCCATCGGGATCATCGAGATGGCCGCGTTCAAGGCGTGCTCGTCCTCTCTCATCTGAGTGTTGAGGTCGGTTGCGACCCACCCCGGCGAGATCGAGTTGATCCGCACGCCGGCCTGGGCGAGCTCCTTGGCCGCCGACTGAGTCATGAGCCTCACTCCTCCCTTGGCCGCCGAGTAGAAGGAGAGCGTGGGGGCGCCTTGGATCCCGGCGACCGAAGAGATCTGGATGATCGAGCCCCCGCCCGAGGCCAGCATCGCCGCGGCCCCCAGCTGCGTCGCGTGGAAGACCGAGTCGAGGTTCAGCGCCATAACTTTGTCCCACCCTTCGGGGCGCAGCGTCACGATCGGCGCCATGAACTTCGTTCCGCCGGCGTTGTTGACGAGGATGTCGAGACCTCCGAAGGACTCCACCGTCTGGTTGACCATGGCCTCGATCTGGGCCCGGTCCGTGACGTCGGTGGGCAGGACCAGAGCCCGCCGCCCCTTCGCCTCGACCTCCGCGGCCACCCCCTCGAGATCGTCCCGGCTCCGGGCCGCCAGCCCCACATCGGCCCCCGCCTCGGCGAACCCCAATGCGATGGCGCGACCGATGCCGCGTGAGGCCCCGGTCACCAGAGCCGCCTTTCCCTCGAGCGAGAAGATCTCGGTACCCACGTAAAAACCTCCCGTTGATGGAATGAAGCCGGGCCTCTGGCGCCGGGCATGGCAGCCCTCCGTGCCGCCTCACCTTAGGATCGTTTCATGTCCTCGCAGACCCCGTCCGAGGTTGCCCGCGCGCTCGTCGCCGCCGGGATCGCGGGAGCACATCAGTCGCACTCCCGTCAGAACAACATCTCGAAGCTGAGAGCCTGTGTCGAGGGCGACGCGGACGGATGCTTCGGGCTGTCCGGGCTCACGCTCACCACGCCCGAGGAGGCGCTCGGCTACCTCGCGGAGCTGACGGGCTGCTCGCCCGACATCGGCGACCTGGCCGGCGTCGACACGATGGACCCCGACAAGACGGTGGCGGGGATCATCGCGGCCGCCACCCGGCTTCGGGACGAGGCCCGCAAGGGCTCGACCCTCCTTGCCGTCACCGGTCATCCCACCGGGATGCTCGAGCACCACATCCGCGTGGTCGAGGCCTACCGGCCGCCGGCGGCAAGCTCCTCCGCCTCGGCGAGGAGGAAAGGATCCCCTCGGACAGCAAGAAAGCGCCGGAGGGAGGTCCGGTACGTCGGCGGGGTGGGGTGCCTCGCCGATTGGGGGAGCCTCCGGCACACCCACTCGGCTCATGCCATGGAGGCGCTGCTCGAGAAGGACCCGTGGCCGGACATCGTGCTCGGGGACCATGGTTTCGCCGGCGCGGCTATCGAGCGCGGGATCCCAACCATCGCGGTCATGGACATCAACGACCCCGCCCTCGCGATCGCCTGGGGGTGAGGGCAAGAGGTCATCATCATCCCGATGGACGACAATCGGCCCCCGCGTCTCTACGAGCCCTCATGGCGACTCTTCGAGCGCATCATCGGAGGGAGGAGATATGACGGACAGAGATCGTGCTTATCGGGCGGTGCTCGAGGACTGTCTCGCAGTCAAAGAGGGCGAGCAGGTGCTGATCCTCACGGACCCGAAGCGCCGCCCCATAGCGGGCGCCTGGTAGATGGGGGCCGGGCCCTCGAGGCAGAGACCCTGTTGATGGAGATGAGCGAGCCGCGTCTACGCACGGGGCGAGGTGCCGCCAGCCGTCGCCGCCGCGATGCTCGAGTGCGACGTCTTCATCGCCCCGACCACCGTCCGTCTCCCATACAGAGGCTCGCCGCCGCGCGCTTGCGCCAATGGGGCGAGGGCCGCGACGATGCCCGAGATCACCGAGGACATGCTCCTTCGCACGATGGGCGCCGACTTCGAGCAGGTCCGCAGGCTGTCGGGCGCTCTCGCAAAGGCCCTGACGATGCAGTGAGGTCCGATCCTCCGACCTCGGCACCGACGTCACGTTCTCGATCGAGGGCCGGGAGAGGGCATCGCAGACGACGGCGACCTGGCCGCTCTCGGGTCCTTCGGCAACCTTCCCCGGAGAGGGGTTCGTCGCCCCGTGGAAGGAAAGACGAACGGCAGGATCGTCTTCGACGGCTCCATCTGGCCCATCAAGAAGCTCGCCTCACCTCTCACGGCCGTGATCGAGAACGGAGTACGCGGTGAGTTCGAGGGCCCCGACGCCGAGCGTTTCCGGGCCACGCTGGAACCCCACGGCCCCGAGGCCTTCGCCATAGCCGAGTTGGGTATCGGGACCAACGACGCCGCGACGCTCACCGGCAACGTCCTGGAGGACGAGAAGATCCTCGGCTCGATCCACGTGGCCTTCGGAGACAATCATTCCTTCTCGGGGACGATCCGCGTCGTCGCACCAGGACGGCATCGTGTTGAAGCCTCGGGTCGAGATCGACTCACAGCTCGTGCTGGAAGACGGGCGCCTTCTCATATGAGCGGCTCCGGCACGACAGCGAGCCAAGCCAGCACCTATAATCACGCCCTCATGAACGAGATCAACAGGGGCGCAGCATCTAACTTCGCAACCGTTGCCGAGGTCGCGCCGGAGGTTGAGGGTTTCAACATGACCGTTTACCGCCTCGTGAGGTCCGGCGACCCTGCCCGCGGTGCGTGTGGGCCGTGGCTACCGGATACGCGAGGCCGATGTCATGGAATACCTGCAGAATCGATACATGGACCCCGGTTAAGAGCCGGCTCACCGGATACACCGACCGTCCTGGAGGGACGGTCTTTTCTTTGGGGGTGCTTGATGAGGGCCGATACGGAGGTCGCGTACCAGCGGCTCCTGTCGAACCCCGGCGTCGTCTTTCTCCTGGGGGGGATCGACACCGGGAAGACAACTTTCGGGATCGAGTTGGCGCAGAGGGCGGCGGCGGCCGGCGTTCCTACAGCCATCGTCGATGCGGACACGGTGCAATCCACGATCGGCCCCCCCACCACGGTCGGGCTGAGACACATCTCAGGCGAGACGACCCTCACCCGCGAGGAGCTGAGACGGGCGGACGGCCTCGGCTTCGTCGGCTCACACGTGCCGAAGGGGCATCTGCTCCCTCTCGTGACGAATACCGCCAAGTTGGCTCGACGTGCCAAGGAGGCCGGGGCCCGATTGGTCATCGTCGACACCACGAGCCTGGTATCGGGCATCTACGGTCAATCCCTCAAGTTCTTCAAGATGGACCTCCTGCAGCCTGACTACGTGATCGCCTTCGAAAGGGGCGGAGAGCTGGAGCCCGTAGTCGGCAACGCCCAGAGGTTCACTCCGGCGGAGGTTCTCGAGCTGGAGGTCTCCCCGGAGGCGCAGGTCCGGTCGGTAGAGGAGCGGATCACGTTCCGGGAGGAGCAATTCGCTGCGTACTTCTCGGGGGCCACCTCGCGCTGGAGGGTGAAGCCCACCGTCTTCATGCCGACCCTGCCCCCGGACTTCGACCTGGCTCTGTTGGACGATCTGGTCGTCGGCATGGAGGATGGTCGCGGGTCCTGCTCCGGCATCGGGGTTTTGGAGTATGACTCTGGCGAGGACATCCTGCGGATGATCTCCCCTGTCTCCGAAGGCGTGAAGGGCCTTCGGCTTGGATCGGTAAGAATCGATACGAGCGGTCGTTCGAAGGGTCCCGTGGACCTACGACAGCTCTTTGGATCTGAATAGAAAGGTTCCTATGCCTTCCCTAGTGAAGAAGCGGCGCAAGAAGATGAGAAAGAAGAAGCACCGCAAGATGCTGAAGAAGACGCGCTGGCAGCGCAGGCAGCAAGGGAAGTAACCCTCCCGGTGAAAAGGCGGGAGTTCGTCACCTTCGTTTCGGATTATGGCCTCGAGGACGAGTTCGTAGGCGTCTGTCGTGGAGTGATGCTGAGGGTGGCGCCGCACCTGCGGATCATCGACGTGCACCACAACATCCTGCGTCAGGACATCCGGCACGGAGCGATCGTCCTCCACCAGTCCTCGCATTACATGCCGGATTCGGTTCACCTGGCGGTCGTCGACCCCAGCGTCGGGTCGGCTCGCAAGGCCATTGCGATCGAGGCGGGGTGGGGCGACATCTTCGTGGGGCCGGACAACGGCCTGCTCATCCCGGCCGCGGAGGCGTCCGGTGGCATCAAGAGCGTGCACGAGCTGACCGACCCGAGGTTCCACCTCACGCCCGTCTCGAGGACCTTCCAGGGCCGCGACGTCTTTGCACCCGCGGCGGCTCACATCGCCGGTGGCGTGTCCCCGGCCGACATGGGCGAGGCATTGGATCCCGACGGGCTGGTTCGGATCGAGGTGCCCGTCGCGTGGGTGCACGACGACCACCTCCACGGTGAGGTCCTGCAGGTGGACCGTTTCGGGAACCTGCAGATGAACCTGATGCGGAAACAGTTGGAGGGAGCCGGCCTCGGCACCGACGAGAGGCTGGAGGTAAGGCTCGAGGGTCAGCGACTCACGGTTCGGCTCGGTGTGAGCTTCGCCGACGTGGGCCCGGGGGAGTTCGTTCTGGTGGAGGACTCCTACAGTCAGCTCTCCCTCGCCATCAACAAGGGGGATGCCGCCGCCAAGCTCCGGGCCGGCGCCCGTTCGACGGTCATCGTGGGCCCGCTCGCCACTTAGACCTGGGTGGGCCGGGGGTAGGGTGTTCGTATGACGGCTGAGACAGAAGGCCGGCGTGTGCTCGTCACCGGGGTGTCGAGGTTCCTCGGGCTGCGATTGGCCAAGAGGCTCGAGGCTGAGGACGGCGTAACGACCCTCGTCGGGGTCGACCTGCACGAGCCACCAGTGAAGATCAAAGGGCTTGAGTTCGTAAGGGCGGACATCAACAACCCCATGATCGCCCGGGTTCTCGAGGCGACCAAGATCGACACCCTCGTTCACACGAACATCGCGTCAACCCCCGGCCGGGTTGGGGGCCGCTCCCAGATGAAAGAGAACAACGTCATCGGGACCATGCAGCTCCTGGCGGCGGCGCAGCGTGCGACCCGGCTGCGAAAGGTGGTCATGAAGTCGTCGACCGCTGTTTACGGGTCGAGCGCAGGAGAGCCCTCGATCCTTCCGGAGGACCACACCTCGCGTCACGTCGAGCTGGGTGGGTACGGAAAGGACTGCTACGAGGCAGAGACCTACGCACGCGA
>JAUJNU010000048.1 GCA_030448085.1 Actinomycetota bacterium
TTGGACTTGGATGAGGGCGAAAAGGACGGGATCCTTTTCAGGAGCCGAAGGTGAGCGTGCGTTCGACAGGCGAGAACGCCAGGTTCATCTGGGCCAGTCGTGGGCGAACCTGGGGCTTCCGGTTCCTCCGCAAAGGCGGACTCGAGGACCCGTTAGGCGTGTACGAAGACGCCTTCTCGAACGTCGGGGATCAGCCGGAAGCCTGGCATCGGGTCGCCGACAAGGTGGCGGCGTTGCGCTTCCCAGATCCTGATGGAAGGCGAGACGCGGCCGGCAGAGTCATTCCGCACGACTTCGTGCTCCTCGGACGTTGGGACGATGAAATCACCTCACTTGATGAAGGTCGTCAGCGGCTCTGGCACGAGGTCGCCGACGAGTTCGAGAGCATCTGGGACAAGACCGAGCCGCCGTCGACCCGGGGGTGACTTCCTCGCCACGACTTAGCCAGTGAAGCACCGCATCGAAGCTCGGCGGCCGCCGCCTGACACCGTCACCGATGTGCCGGTCCTGCCCACCTGCAGGGCGATGGTGGCGCCGAAGGCGATCGAGACGAGAACCGCCGGGATCATGGACACGCTGGCGATGAACCAGGACTGGCGGACGAACTCGCGCCACGGGTAGGGGGGCCTCCACATGATGCGGAACGCCTCGAGGGTGATGGCGAACATGTTGCCGGTCTCGACGACCAGCGTCCTAACGGGCCGAGCCATGAGCGCTGACGCTATAGCAGCGCTCAGCCCGGAACCAGGGGGTTCCGGCTATTCGTTACGGTTTGCGCCGTCGGAGGAGGGCACCGCCGCCGTGGGCTGGTCAGCGGTCGGGGAGCTGGCTCCGTGGCTCTCGTCCGGGACGCCCTCGTCGGAGCGGTTCTTCCTGCTCCTGCCGAAGAACCGGCGCCCGTTCTTGGGCGGAGCGTCGGTTTCTTTCCGGGGGGCCCCGCCGTTCGTGGAGGCCACCCCGCCGCTCGTGGAGGCCACCCCGCCGTCGGGGTCATCGGGAGGCGCGCCGGCGTCCCTCTCCATCGCCTCGGTCTCCTCGGCCGTGAGACCTGATGAGCTCTTCGCCTGGGCGCTCTTGGTCGAGTCCTTCTCCTCGGACATGCCGATGGGGCCGTCCGTGTCGCCCGAGAGGAACTGACGGACGACGGGGATGTCCGACTCGAACATCTCCCGAGCCGGCCCGAAACGAACGAGGTTCCTGCGGTAGAGCATGCCGATGTAATCGGAAACCTTGCGGGCCGTCGAGATGTCGTGGGTGACGACGATGAAGGTGGCCTGGAGCTGGTCGCTGAGGTCCATGATCAACTCGTTGAGGAAGGCGGTTCGCACCGGGTCCAGCCCGGAGTCCGGCTCGTCGAACAGGATGATCTCGGGGTCGAGCACGAGAGCCCGGGCGAGGCCAGCCCTCTTCTTCATACCTCCGGAGATCTCTCCCGGGAGCTTCTTCTCGGCTCCCACGAGGCCCACCATCGTCAGCTTCTCGTTGACGATGTCCCGGATCTCGCTCTCCTTCTTCTTGGTGTGCTCGCGCAGCGGGAAGGCGACGTTGTCGTAGATGTTCATCGATCCGAAGAGCGCCCCGTCCTGGAACAGGACTCCGAACTTCCTGCGGACCTCGTACAGCTCTTTCTCGCTGAGGGCGGGGACGTTCTTGTCGTCGATCCAGATCTCGCCGCGGTCCGGCTTGAGCAAGCCCACGAGATGCTTCAGGAAGACCGACTTCCCGGTCCCGGAGGGCCCGAGCATCAGGGTGATGCGCCCCTTGGGGATGTCGAAAGTCAGGTCCTCGAGCACGGTCTGGGCGCCGAAGGACTTCGTCAGATCCTTGATCGAGATCTGGATATCCGGCTTTTCGTCGTCGTCGTACTTGTTGCGACCGGTGCCTGCAGTCGAGGTCCCAGATCCACCCATGCGTGTCCCATCCCTAAGTCTTGGCCTGGCCGCCGCCTGCGGTCCAGGCAAGATTACTCGCCCCGGGACCCCTGCGTCCTCGTCCAGCACCCCCGGTATGTATCCTCCCCCCGTGGATTTCCGCGACTCCCCCGAGGAAGCGAGCTTCCGGCAGGAGCTGCGCTCGTGGTTCGAGGCCAACGTGCCCGCCGCGGGCGACCCTCAAGCCGGCAGGCTCGACGAGTCCGTCTCCAGGGAGTGGGCGAAGAAGCTCTACGAGGCCGGCTACGCGGGCCTTACCTGGCCGAAGGAGTTCGGTGGGGCGGGCGCCCCTTACACGCACCAGGCGATCTTCCTCGAGGAGAGCGCGAGGGCCGAGACCCCCGACCACATCGGCGTCATCGGGCTCGGGATGGCCGGGCCCACGATCATCGTCCACGGCACGGATCGTCAGAAGAAGCACCTGAAGGGGATCCTGTCCGGGGACGAGGTCTGGTGTCAGGGGTTCTCCGAGCCGGGCTCCGGGTCGGACCTCGCCTCCCTCAGGACGAGGGCGGAAGACGCGGGGGACCACTACGTCGTCAACGGGCAGAAGGTCTGGTCGTCCTTCGCCCACATCGCCGACTACTGCATCCTGCTCGTGCGGACCGACCCCGAGGCTCCGAAGCACAAGGGCATCACCTATCTCTTGGCCGACATGCACGCTCCCGGGGTCGAGGTGAGGCCGCTTCGGCAGATCACCGGTGACCCCGAGTTCAACGAGATCTTCTTCTCCGACGTGAAGATCCCGAAGGAGAACGTGCTCGGCGAGGTCAATGGGGGCTGGGGCGTGGCCATGACCACGCTCTTGCACGAAAGGGGAACGCTCGGCTTCGCCCTGACAGCCCGTTTCGAGGTGCTCGTGAAGAAGCTGATCCAGCTGGCGAAGGAGCGAAGGCCCGACGGCGTCCGTCCTGCGGACGACCCACTCATCCGCGAGGAGATCGCGCAGCAGTGGAGCGACCTCCAAGCGCTGAGGTTCACGAACTATCGGGCCCTCACCGGGCTGGTGAAGACCGGCATTCCCGGACCGGAGGGCTCGGTGGCGAAGCTCCATTGGTCAGAGGCCAACCAGAGGCTCACGAAGCTCGCCCTCAAGATCCTCGGCCCCCACGCGCAGTTCGATTCCTCGGAAGGTGTGTGGAACGGCTACTGGCAGTACCAGCAGTTGCGTAGCCGAGGCAACACGATCGAAGCAGGGACGTCGGAGGTCCTTCGCAACATCATCAGCGAGCGCGTACTGGGTCTTCCGAGGAGCCGCTAGGAGATGGGGGAGCGCGCCTAGTGGATTTCGCCTTCAGTGAAGAGCAGGAGATGCTGCGTTCGCAGGCACGCTCCTTCCTCGCCGACAGGTTCGACGAGGCGACCGTCGTGGAGCTGGCGGGCTCCGATGCGGGATGGGACCCGGCCTCGTGGGGCGCGATAGCGGAGCTCGGTTGGCTCGGGCTCTCCGCGCCTGAGGCCTCCGGAGGATCCGGCATGAGCTTCCTCGACGAGAGCGTCCTGTTCGAGGAGCTCGGGAGCGTCCTCTACCCCGGCCCGTACCTGTCCTCGATCGCGCTGGCGCTACCGGCGATCGAGGGTGACCCAGAGCTGGTCGGCCGCTTGGTCGGGGGGGAGGTCTCCTTCACCTTCGCCTGGGCCGACGAGGGAAGCTCCGCGCTGCTCTCAGACGCGGGGGGATCGACCTCGGCCAAGGCCGTGCGGGACGGGGATGCGTGGCGCCTATCCGGGAAGAAGGTCCTCGTGCCCGACGCGGGCCTCGTCAGCCACATCCTCGTGGCGGCAAAGAGTGATGACGGCCTCGGCTTGTGGGTGACCGAGGCCGCCGATGCCGTGGTGCACGGAGCCTCCACGATGGACTCGACGAGGGGTTACGGAACCGTCTACGACCAGGACGCCGGCGGTCGCCTCGTCGTCGAGCCCAGTGCAGCCGGCCCGGTGCTGGAGCGGATCCGGCTCCGCGTTGGCGGCTCTCGCCGTCGAAGGTGTCGGAGTGGCGCAGCGGGCCCTTGAGATCGCCCAGGCGTACTCGAACGAGAGAACCCAGTTCGGGAAGCCGATCGGCTCGTACCAGGCCGTCTCCCACCAGGTCGCGGACTCCTACATGGGAACGGAGCTCGCCCCGCTCGCTCGCCTACTGGGCGGCGTGGTGCGCTGCCGAGCAGACCCCGGGGCCGGGGTCGCAGCCGCCGCAGCCAAGGCTCCGCCGCGGAGAAAGCGCGGTTTGCGTCTGTGGAGCGAGCGATCCAGGTGCTGGGGGGATCGGCTTCATCGGGAGCACATCCTTCACCGTCTCTATAAGCGGGCGCAGTGGATAGATGCCTTCGAAGGCCGGGCTCCAACCAGAGGGCCGTAGTCGCCGAGAAGATCCTCGGTTGAGGTATATACGGTTCATTGCCCGGGGCCGCTCCTCCAGTTGAATGGTGGCGATGACCCAGCGGCGTACGCCTTCATTGCAGTCCTCAGCGGAGCCCGTTGTGGGGATCGTCGACTCTCTCGAATCCCTGCCCGACCGCTATGTAGGCAACGACGCATCCCTTCAGGTTTCCGGTTCAGGCTCCGTATCGGGAACGTCTGCAGGGATGTCGTCGTGGTCAAGAAGGCGGATGCAGGGTCGAGCACCCGACCGGCAAGCCCGACGCCGAGATCAAGACCTCACCCTCGACCTGGCGAGAGATGTACGCAGGCTCCGCACCTCCGGCATCGGACGTTCGGAGCAGCGCAAGCTCTCGCTCGAGGGAGCATCCAGAAGGGCCTTTTGTTCGAGCCGTTGTTCGAGCGTCCTCTGGCCGGGTTCCGCTTCACGATCGAAGACATCTCTGTTGGCAAGAACAAGGTTTCCACCCTCGTGGCCGGGCCGGGGTGGACGCACCTCCTCCGATACTCATACACGGCCTGAAGCGAAGCAACGCCTCTTGGCTGACGGTCGTGCCGGGATAGCCCGGCACCACAGGGTCTTCGCCATCGACTCCACCTGGTTCGGCGCCTCGTCCAAGCCGCGCCGCTACGACGCCAGATAGTTCGCCCGCAGGGTGTTCGAGTTCATCGACGAGGTCGGGTACGAGCGAGTGTTCGTCGCCGGCAACTCGATGGGGGTCGGATCGCCCAGGAGATGGCGATGATGCAACCGCAGACCGTCGCCGCGATCGCCTGCCTCTGTCCTGCGACCGCATTCTCGGAAATGCCCGCTTTGATGCTGGCGGATCCTGCGTCCCGAGCTTGGCTTCGGCGTGGCCCTGATCCTGCGGAGCTATGTCGTGGGCGTCATCAAGAGCCTGGTTCGCGAGGTCGTCTCGCACATCGATCCCGCCTGGCTCGAGGCGGGGCCGACGACATCCTCCAGGACGTGGAAACCCTCGTGCCCGCATGGCGTTCTTCGCCCGCTGCCCGGCATCTATCTGGATGAGCCCGACGGCGAGAGCGGGTTCTGGGCGCGCCTCTCGGCGATGCAGACGCCCGCCCTCTACATCTTCGGCAGGCATGACACGTTGATCCCGTGCGGGTTCGGAAAGAAAGTGGAGGAGTCTCTGCCCCGTGCTCCGGGTGGAGGTATGGGGGGACTGCGGCCACGTCCCCCGAAGCTCGAGCATCCGAGCGCACGGCGGGGAAGCCGGGATCGACTTCTTCGCCGCGACCGCCCCCAAGCGTCGCCGCCTCTTCCTGATCAGCCCGGCCAGGTCCTAGGGGGCCGGCGCGGTCTCTCCGGGAGCGTCGATGACGGCGACCCTCACCCTCCAACCATCGGCGGTCTCGATCATGTCCATCTCAGCCTGATGAGGTCTGTGCGCGGCTGCTCGGACGTGACGTTCTCGATGGTCAACTCGACACCGCAAACACGGAGGCTTCGCTGCCGGAGACATCCTGGACGTGGAGGGATTGCAACTCGCCCGTGACCGATGCTTCCGCCTCCTCGATCGCCGCGATCGCTTCTTCACCGAAGAACGTGCCGGCCTCCTCGAGGAAATTCCCGACGCCGAAGGACTTGATCTCTGCCGTGTCCGTGTCGATCGTGTCGGCGGAAGAAGTTGGCGCGCCCTGACGAACTCGCCGGCGGTCTTCTCTACGTCACCGGCCTTCGACGGAGTCTCCTTCAGCTCGTTGCCAGAGGATCCCCAAAGGTGACTGCGGCTCCCAGAAATAGGGCACACAGGATCCAGGGGAGCCACCTCTTGAGACCTTTGCAGCAATCACTTGCCCTCTGCAGCTTGGACCCGTGGGCCAGCACCGGCGGGACGGGCTGGTCGCGCGGGTCCGACACCGCGGCCGTACCTCGATATGCAGCTGCCGCCCGTGTACACCCCCGGCGTCGGTCGATGGGGCTCGTAGGACCGTCCCGGCGTTGGCAGCTCCATGAGGTGCACTCGGAACCAGGATCCTCGCTCGGGATCGGGGTCGTCGCGTACGTCGGCGTCCACCGCGTCGAAGAACCAGTGGTTCTCCTGCAGGACTGGACCAGCTCAGGCTGCCGGGCTGCGATGGCAGCGTTGAAGTTGCCCGCGTCCCTGAGGAAGCAGGAGAGGTTCGCCCTTTCGGCGTGCAGGAGGTCGTATGCGATCTCCGTGAAACGGGCGCCGTTCCTGCTGAGCTCGACCAGGTCGAAGCGCCGGTCGCGGAGGATGTCGGCGAGGAGGGCGGTCTGCGTGATGTCGTCGGCGAGGAGAAGCTTGGCGTTGTCTGCGAAGGCGCCGGTCACCTTGGGGCCCTTACGTGAGGTTCCTCGGCTCCTCCTGGACCTCGAGGATCCGCTCCGGGAGGTCGGCGGCATCCTCTGAGAACCGGGCGATGTCCTCCGAGCGGCCATCCACGGCCTCCGACAGTTCGTGCACGACGGTCGTGAGGTCCTCAGAGGGGACCTCGTGGAGCACGTCCGCCAGCACCTCGATCGTCTTCGAGACGTCGGAGGGGGCCGGGTGGAGGCAACGTCGATCGTTGCGCCGTTGGGCAGCGGCGCCCTCGCCGGGGAGCAACTCGATCGTGAGCTCGCCGATCGGACTGCGCCTGACGATCTGCCTTCGTTCCGGTTGGTATCTCGACTCCGGGGTCGAGGACCATGTCACCCGAACCTGCTGAGGCGTTAGCACGACGTCGTCGACCGTTCCCACCGGGATGCCGCGCATCGTCACGTCGTTGCGGGTGGCGAGCCGGAGGCGTCGGTGAAGATCGCATGCAGCTCGTTCCCCGGCGCCTGCTGGAAGACGAGGTTCTTGCCCCCGAAGTAGATGAGGGCCGCCGCCGCAGCGAGGAACGTCATGACGTTCAGAAGCGTCCTGTGCCGCTTCACGGGCCGCCCCCTTCGCCGTCGGCCCCGCCCACACATCTCCTGGCCGGGTTACTGGGGTCGTCGTTGAATCCGCAGATGACGAATTGCTGGACGACCTGGTTGAACGTCTTGTACTCGACCGCCTGGGTGTTGTAGTTGTGCCCGGGGGCCCACTTCAGGAACCTCTTTATCGACGTCTGCTCTTCATCGAGGACGGCGAGGATCACCCTTACCTGGCGGAAGAACGTGCTCATGTCGTCGGTGTGGGCCTCGAGATAGCTCCTGCTCCCCTTCGCGAGGTCGGCCAGGTTGATGACAGCCTGCTCGAGCCGAAGGCTCTCCTCCCGGAGCATCTTCAGCGCCTTCGCGCTGTTCGCGACCGAGCGGGCGTGCTCGTCCGCCCGGGGAGCGAGGGTGTCGTTGAAATCCTTCAGGGAGTGGATGAGTGAGACGATCTCTTTCGACTCTCCCTCATAGGCGTGGATGATGTCCCTGTAGTTGCTCAACAGGTTCCTGATCTGCAGGCCGTTCCCTCCGAAACCCTTGCCGCCTTCGTCGATGAGGATGGCGAGCTGTGAGGCGGACAGAGCACCGAACAGGTCCGACCCCTCGGCAACGAGGTCCTCGAGGTCGCTCCTCACGAGCGTTGACTCGATGTGGTCTCCGTCGGCGAGCAGCGGGGCATCGGCGGTGAGGTCCTCGGGCAGGACGATGTCGACGATGCGCTCTCCGAGGACACTGGTCCTGCGCACCCGGGCGGTGACGCCCTCGGGCACTTTCGCGTCCGCGTCGAGGTTCATCGTGACGAGGGCCTCGTTCCCTGCGAGCTCTATCGAGGCGATGTCGCCCACTTGGATGTCGGCCATCGTGACGGGAGCCTGGGTGGCGAGGTCTCCGACGTCGGAGAATGTGGCGGTTACCTGGATCTGCTCGGTGCCGCAGCCGGCCAGAACGAGTGAGGCCAGGGCGAGGGCGATGGTGAGGGCTACCTTTCTCACTATGGCCCCCCCGTCAGTTGGTCCCCGGCGGGAATCGCTCCCGACGCCTCTTCGAGGATCTCCTTGAGGATCTTGTCGAGCTCGCCCCCGGGGTCGCGGTCCTCCTGTTTCTTGTTGCGCCTGCACCTCTGGGGGTGCTTGGCGTCCTTGCAGCTCTTGCTGAGGCCCAGCTCCTTCGAGACCTCCTTCTCCTCCTCGACCGGCAGGTTGCGGACGGCCTCCTCGAGGACCTCGCCCGGGGTGTTCATCTCGCCGCCACAACGTCCCGGTCCGGTGCAGAACAGGTGCGGCATCTTGTTCTCCCAGTAGCGGCCTTGCGAGCAGTCGGGAAGCCCGAGCTCTTTGCACAGCTCCGCCAGCCGTTCCTTCAGCCGCTTCTCGATCAGCTGCTCGAGGGGCTCGCCCTGGTTCAGCAGGCGCAACCAGTCCCGCTCCCGGTCGTCCGCGCGCTGCGCCGTGTCGAACAGCCGCGAGGCCCAATGCTGGGTGCGGGAGAGCTTCTCCGCGTTCTTGCTGAGGGTGCGCATCGTGCGGGTGAGGGTCTGGATGTCCTGACCGAGAGGGTTCCTGTGCTCGATCAGGAGGGAGGCCAGCTCCGCCGCGGCCTGGTTCAGGCCGGTGATAGTGCCCTCGAGGGCGGCGCGGTTCCTATTGAGGGTCTTGCCGACCACGTTGTAGGACTTGATGAGGCGGCCGATCCCCTTCTGGCGAGTGGCGAGCGCGTTCGTCAACGTGTTGAACTCCTGGATCAAGCCCGAAAGGGACTCCCGCTTGTTGGCGAGCACCCCTACGGCGTTGGACCCGGCCTCGATCAAGTGGTTGAGGTCGTCGCCGTTTCCTTCCAGCACCTCGGCGGCATTCGAGACGAACTCGGCGACCTTGGTGGGGTCGAGCTCACCGAAGTAGTCCTGGAGGCTCCGGAGCAACTCGTCCTGCTCGGCCGGAACCCCGGTCCGGGCCAGGTCGATCGTGTCACCGGTGAACTCGGGGCCCCCCGCGTACGCGGGGAAGAGCTGGATGTAACGCTCGCCGAGGAGGGAGATGGGGACGATCGTCGCCTGGACGTCGGAAGGGAGACGGATGTCCGGAGCATCGATACGGAACGTGACATCCACGCCATCCTCTACATTCTCGACTTCGATCACTCGTCCGATGTTCACGCCCAGGACCCGGACGCTGTTGCCGGGGAAGACCTGGATCGCCCGAGAGAACCGGGCCTTAATCACTCTGCCCTCCGGCTCATCGCCGCCGATGAGGGAGCACGCGGAGCCGAAGAGCGCGAGCACCAAGGTCAGCGCGATGAGAGCTCGTTTCGTCATGGCGCCACCTCCTCGAGCTCATCTTCCAGCTCGTCCCCGACCCCGGCTTCGCCGGTGACTGAGTCGATCAGGTCCCCCACGTCGCCCGCCGGCGCCTGAGGCGTGTCCTCGCCCCCGTCACTAGCCCCGGGGATGGTGGTCGTGACCGGAGGTGGTGGGACGGGCACAGGCCCTCCTCCGTCATCGTCTTCCTTCTCGCACTCATCGGCCTCATCGCCGAGGAGCTTGTCGAGGCCTGGTCGAGCGTGCCGCAGGGGCCCGAGGAAAGCGTCCACCCCTAGGGGGCCGAGCGACTGCACGAAGATGTTCGCCCACCTGTTGGGGATCCCCTTGGAGTAACCCACGCTCTGATACCCGCGGACCGCAACCTCGAGATAGAGAGATGGTCGCCGCCAGGTCGACCTGGTGCTGGTCGATCGTTCGGAAGGTCTTGTGCAGGTTCCTGAGCGAAGAGTCGAGGGTCGTACGGTTCCGGCTGACGAGGCTCGCTACCTCGTGGGATGCCCGGTCGGTGGTCTTGAGCAGACGCTCGAGGTTCGCCGTGCGCTCGGCAAGGTTCCCGAGGATCACGTTGTAGTTGTCGATGAACCTGATAAGGGTGTCGTCTTTGTCTGCGAACGTGGCCCCGATGGTGCGGAGAGAGTCGATCAGGCGGCTGAGCTCCTCCCGCCTGTCGTCGATGGCGGTAGCAACGGTCGTCACGCTTCGGATGAGGGTTGTGATCTCGGTGCGCTTGCCGTCCGTGATCTTCGTGACCTCCTCCATGAAGGTCTCGAACGCCTCGGCATCCGACTTCTCCAGGAGGTCGACGGAGGTGTCCGCGAGTTCTACCAACTCGACCGGGGTGTGGGTGCGCTCGAGGGGGATGACGCCCCCGTCCGCGATCATCTCTTCCTCGTCCCCGTAATAGAAGGTGACCGTCTTCTTTCCGAGCAGCGTCTCGACGACGATCTCGGCTCTCGAGTCGACCGGCATGACGACCTCGGAGTTCACGTTCATGTCTACGTTCACTGCCCCGTTGATGATGGCGACCTTGTCCACCTTCCCGGCCTTGATGCCGGCGACCCTCACGTCGTCTCCCGCCTTCAACCCCGCCGCGTCCGAGAACACGGCGGTTAGCTGATAGGTGTCCTTGAACTTCCCGCCGGACAGGAGCAGCGCGCCGGCCGTGAAGGCGAGGATGAGCAATGCCGCCACCGCTCCGATGATCAGCTGGTTGCGTTCGAGGACGGAGGTGCCGCCCTTCCGGCGACCGAAGAGCCTCATCGGTCGGCCCCCAGGAGCATGAACCTCGGATCGATTCGATCCCCTGAGGCCGCGCCGGCTCACGCTCGGTCTCAGGCGGGGTGGCGCCGACCCCGCCTTTCTTTCCCCGTGATAGCGCTGGCCCTTCGGGCAGGGGACGCAGGGTCTCCCACCCGCGGACGACCTCCCCTGTCGCTGTGCTGGTCATCGGTCTCTTCCTGCACGACGACCGTGTCGGAGTTCGAGTCTTCGATCAAGAGCTTGATGATCCGCACGTTGAAGTACTCGCCCCAACTGGAGGTCTGGTGGTAGCTGACCGTGCCCAGGGGAAGCGACCGGAGGGTCCTGCCGAGATTCTTCCTGTTGCGCGCCAGGTTCCCGGCGACGTTGTCCAGGCTGGCGAGTGAAATGTCGATGTTCTCGCGGTTCTCCACGAGGAACCGGTCCAGCTCGTCCTGCACCACCGCGAAGTTGTCGACGAGGGAATTGATGTCGCTGGTGCGCCTTTCCAGCACGACGCCTATCTCATCGAGGTTCTCGAAGATGTCGCCCAGCGCCTCGTCCTGGCTCGCCGTAGGCGGCGGTCACTGTGTCGGCGCTCTCCAGGAGACCCTTGATCTCGTCGTCTTCCTTGGCCAGCGTCTTGAACAGGCTCGCACCGTCGTCGATGAGCTGACGCACGTCTTTCTCGTTGCCCTCGAGCGCGGTGTTCACCGAGTCGAGGAAGGCGTTCGCCTGCTCGGGGTCGATGGCCTTCAGGATGGGGCCGATCCGGTTCAGGAACTCACCGATGTCGTTGACGTCCCTCGTGTGGTCGTCTGTGATGCGATCGCCCTCCGCGTACATGACCGAGCCCTCGCCCGGGAAGACGTACAGATAGCGCTGGCCGAGGACGTTCCTCCAGCGGATCGCGACCTCGGAGTCGGTCGGGAGCTGTACGTGATCGTCGATGTTGAAGCGGACGATCGCTTTGCCGTTCTCGATCTCCGCAGACTCGACCCGGCCGACGTCGACGCCTGCCAGCTTCACCGCGTCCCCCTTGAGCACACCCGTCGCGTCCGAGAACTCCGCCTCCAGGATGTAAGTGTCGGAGAAGATCCGGGAGTTGGCGAGCTTGATGCCCAACGCGCCCGTGGCCACGCTGCAGATCGCCGCGAAGATCAGGACCTTGACGAGCATCACCTTGTTGATGTTCAAATCTGGCCCCTCTGCACACACACGGGGATCAGGTCACGGACCTCTTTCGGGAAGGCCTTGCACACCTGCTTGATCTCGCCGCTCCCAGGCTCGCCTCCGCCTTCCTCGTCACCACCGATGAAGTTCGTGAACCCGGCGCCTGCGCTGTGGTCGGGCAGCAGGAAGAAGTCGTCGATCGGCTGACCCAGCTTGTACACATACCGATACAGCCCGTGCACCAGGTCGCGCAGTCCCTCGGGGTTCCGGGCGATCGTTCCCAGAACGATCTCCTGGGTGCGATAGAGCTCGTCCCATGATTCACGGTCCAGGACGAGAAGGTCTCTCAGGTCCCTGGAGAAAGGCACGACGGCTCGAAGGGCTCGGTCGAGGTTCCGCTGGGCTTCCTCGGAGGCATAGACGGGAACGCCTTCGTTGATCGCATCCGCCAGCCGGTTGAGGTCGACGCCCTTCTTCTTCAGCTCCCCGAAGAGGGTCTCGAAGTCCCGAAGGGCCTCGATCTGAGGGTCGAGTGTGTTGGCGAAGAGCTCTGACAGGTCGCTGTTCGCCTCGAACCCTCTGTCCACGTCGACGCCGTGCCCGCGCGACGCACGAGCCAGCTCCGTGATGAGGTTCGCCGCGTCATCTGGATCGATAGCGTCCAGCACGTGGACCCCGTCCTCCAGCAGGTCCTCCAGCTCGGGGCCGATGCGAGCGTTGGCAACGATGTCGCCGTCGGCGAAGAAGGGGCCGGATGTATCGGGGTCGAACTGCATGTCGATGTACTTCGCCCCCAACGGGGTCTTGAGAGAGATGACGGCTTCCGCGGCCTTCGGGATCTGGTAGTCGTCCTCGATCTCCAGGGTCAATCGGGCGCGACGGTCGACCAGGTCGATGCCTGAGACCTTTCCTACCTTTACTCCGCGCACCCTCACGTCGGCGTTCACCTTGAGCTGTTGTCCCGCCCGATCGAGGTCGGCCGTCAGGTAGTAGTAGTCGCCGAAGGCCCCGTAGGCGTAGCTGACGCTGTAGTAGACCCCTGCGCTGACGAGCGCGAGGAAGAGCAGCCCTCCTACGGTGACGAGGAGACGCCTGGTCATCCGGCGATGCTCACGGTGTCGCCGCCGCCCCACATGAGCAGCGAGAGGAAGAGGTTGAGGATGACCACCACGACGATCGACAGCCGGATCGCCTTCCCGGTAGCGACGCCCACTCCGGCGGGCCCGCCGCTCGCGTTGTACCCGTAGTAGCAGTGGATCAGGGTAACGACCACGGCGAAGATCATCGCCTTGATGAGGCTGTAATAGATGTCTATGGCGGGCAGGAACTGGTGGAAGTAATGGGTGTAGGTACCCGAGGAAAGCGCGAAGAACTTCGTGACGATCGCCTGCGTTGCCAGGTACGAGGAGAAGAGAGCAGCGAGGTAGAGCGGGATCATCGTCAGGAGCGCCGCCCAGATCCGGGTAGCCACCATGTAGACGAGCGAGGGGATCGCCATGGTCTCGAGCGCATCGATCTCCTCTGAGATCCGCGCTGCGCCGAGCTGGGCCGTGTAGCCGGCCCCCACCTGCGCGGCGAGTGCGATACCGGCGATCAGCGGGGTGATCTCGCGGGTGTTCGCCCAGGACGAAACGAGCCCCACGAACGCTTCGGCTC
The DNA here is from genome assembly GCA_030448085.1 of Actinomycetota bacterium. The sequence continues at coordinate 13,583 of JAUJNU010000048.1, forward strand.
CGATCTGCTGCAGACCCTGGTAACCCTCGAGCCCCACCTGGGTGCCGGTGAAGAACGACATCGAGAAGATGACGAAGAACATCCCTGCGCCGAGGATGACGGCGCCGGCGCCGATCGTGATGTCACCGATCAGGCCGAGGATGATGCCCCTGTACCTGAGGGCACGCGGGAGGGCTGCGATCGCCCGGCGGTAGAACCTCCCCTGGTCCAGCATCTCCTCGAAAGGGGCGGCGGTGGTCTTGAGAGCCTTGCCTGCTAGTGCCACGTCTCTCCTCGCCTACAGCTTCTGGGGGACGAAGTTGAAGTACAGGGCGGTAAGGATGAAGTTCACGAAGAACAGGATGATGAAGGTGATGACGACCGATTGGTTGACGGCGTCGCCGACTCCCTTGGGCCCACCCCTCACGAAGTACCCCTTGTAGCAGGCGACCATCCCGGCGAGGAAACCGAAGAGCGCTGCCTTGGCCAACGCGACCCACAGGTCGGCGAGTTGCGACAGCTCGTTGAACGAGGCGAAGTAGCTCGAGCTCGTGACGTGCTGGACCTTGACCGCAAAGAACCAGCCTCCCCCGATCCCGGCGATCGAGACGATCGCGTCGAGGAGGACGGCGACGAGGGCCGCAGCGAAGAGCCGGGGCATGATGAGCCGATGCACCGGGTCGATCCCGAGCACCTGCATGGCGTCGATCTCATCCCGGATCCGCCTGGAGCCGAGGTCCGCGCACATCGCCGACCCGCCTGCTCCCGCTATGAGGAGAGCGGTGGCCACGGGAGCCTCTTCGCGCACCACCGCGAGGACCATCGCGGCCCCCATGTGGGCCTCGGAGCCCAACTCGCGCAGGAACGACCCGACGTGCAGGGAGATGATCATCCCGAACGGGATCGAGACGAGGATGACGGGGACCGTCGTGACCTTGATGAGGAACCAGACCTGCTCGAGGAACTCGCCCCGGGGCCAGGGCCGGCGGAACATGACGTGCAGGGACTCGAGACCGATCGAGAACATCTTCCCGATCTCCTGGATGAAGCCGCTAGTCCTCCGCCCGACAGCTACCCGTGAAGCGATGCTCTTCCCCCGCCTTCTCCCGCCGCAGCCGGCCCGTAAAAATACGCTTCTCCCGGCTGAGGGGGCGCAAGGCAGGCCCCTCAGCCCACTGCTGGAGAAGTGATTGACTTTGTTCGACCCGCGGGAGGATCATCCTGCAAGAGGCGGCTCCCCCCCGGCCGCTGGGACCTCCTGCGTAGCCTCACCTTCCACGAAGCTCGAGAACCACCAAAGTTTACCTTGGCTGGGGGTAAACCATTCTTCCCGAGATGATCCTGTGGTGGATCTCGCTCGTCCCTTCGACGATGGCGAAATAGCGGGCATCTCGGTAGAGCCGCTCGATGGGGTACTCGCGCATGTACCCATAGCCGCCGAAGACCCTGATGGCTGCGTCGGTCACCTCTAGAGCGGCCTCACTAGCCAGGAGCTTGGCCATCGAGACGATCTCGGGAACCTCCCGCCCTTCGTCGTAGAGCCACGCCCGCGTCGGTCCGGCCGGCCACGGTGACCCGAGGCGCCTCGGCGTGCAGCAGGACCCCGAGCGCTGTCTCGAGCACCCCCTGCACCGTGCGCCGGCCGGGCTGAGCCGCCCAGCCGCCGAACGCGGTGCCGTCGTAGCCGAGGTCGAGCCGGACCCGGGTGCGCGACGGCCCGAGCCCGCCCGCCGGGTCTGGGAGGACGGGCTCGTCGGACGTGCTGGCTACGTGCGGTCCCCGGTCTCGCCGTCGGCCGGCTGGTCGCCGACCTGC
>JAUJNU010000049.1 GCA_030448085.1 Actinomycetota bacterium
AAGGACGGCGGTTGCAAGGACTTCAGGTCTGCCGGGCTTCCACATTCTGCGGCGCTCGACGGCGCATTCACCCGCGCGCGAGAGCCACTCCACATGGTGCGGGTCACGGACGAATCCGTCCCCAACAAAGGGAAGAAGTACTTCGTCTTCCCGCTCTCGATCCACGGGATCGAGAGGGCGGGTGTCGAGGGAGGGACACGAGCCGCGGAGGACCTCGCCACGTGGGCGGCGTGCGAAGCGAAAAAGGCCCCGGACATCGTCGATTGCGAGAGCCCAGATAACAGCGCACCACATCCGCTCATGGAGACCACGCCCAAGAACTCCATCACCGCAGGAAAGGCCCTCAAGAAGTCCGTCATCTACTTCATCTATCCGAACTCAGACGGTTGGCGACGAGGAGACCGAACCAATGGGCTCCCCTTCTACCAGCGGTACAACGGCAACGGCGTCGACCTGAACCGTGACTGGCCTACCCAGGGCTTCACGTACCGTCCCTACACCCCGTGGTCGGAGCCCGAGAGCAAGAGCTTCGGCAAGATCCTGCAGGCGATAGGCCCTAAGGACGGACAGGGGGACCCGAAATGGACGGGGGGGATCGACCTCCACGGGCAGCTCATCGACAGAGCTTTCTCTTTCACCCTGATCGGGGGGGCTCAACGTCCTTACGGCAAGAACGAACGGGTGCTGCAGACGGTGAAGGGGGCGTGGCGCGACGCCGAGAAGAGGCTCTCCTACCACCCCTTGATCAAGTCTAACGATCAACCGAAGAGCGACCCCCGCCTGTACGGCGTTCAGTGGGGGACCGTGTGGGACACGATCGACTACACGATCACGGGAGGCATCGGCGACTGGATCGACTCGCCCATCGGCCTGAACGGAGACGGCATCGACAACGAGATGTCGCTCTCTCACGTCGCCAACTGCGGGATCGGGTCGTGCTTCGAGCGCAGCGTCGAACAGCTCCACGTCGACGGCAACAAGTCTTTGATCTACTCGATGATCAATTACAGCCTGAAGCCGGAGGATCAAACTTTCCGGACCAAGGGCCGAGTCGGATACGTCTTCAACAAGGGAGTCGCAAGCGCACCCTCGGATCGCACCACGACCCCTCCCCGCTTCACGAAGCTGCCGCAGCAGAAGCCAGAGGAAGCGCTACTGAACGAGACCAACGACTACACCGTCGCCTTCGACGTGAAAGGGCCGAAGCAGGGGGTATACAACGGCGGACTGGTCGCCGAGCTCACCTGCGCCAACGCACAAGGCGCGGGGCCGTGCGCCTTCAATAGGGCGGTCTTGGAGCGTAAGAAGGCAGAGGAAGATCTGGTCCAGGGCGAAGAATGGGAATTGGTCAACACCTACTACAACCAGTCTTCGATCTACGTTCAGGGGGGACAAGCCCTGCACGCGAACTTCCCCACTGCGGGCCGGTACCGGGTCCGGATAGAGGGGGCCACGCCCAACATCTTCAGGCTCGACGTGAAGTTCACGAAGGAGCGAGGTTGGGCCGACCCCGGGCAGGTCGGCTACCGCAGCACCAACATGAAGTTCTGGAAGATGATGAAGAAGTACACCAAGCCCGGACTCGAACGTCTGACACCCCGGCAGATCAGGACCACGAACGGCTGGAAGCGCCGCTACGACTCCATCGTCATCACCAACGAGGTTTACGAGAAGCTGGCCCCCCGCTTGAAGCGCTGGGTAGGCAAGCGCAACGGAAACCTCGTGCTAACGGACAAGGCTCTGGGGATGCTTCCGAAGATGGGCATCACCAAGGGAGGAGTCTCCAAGGAAACCTTCTATGCGGGATACGTGAACTTCGCTACCCGCAGGAGGGAGGAGACCTACAAAGACAAGCTCGCGAGGAAGATCAACCAGCCGAGCGCGGCGGAGGGAGCGTCCGGTAACGAGCGGCACCGGCATCAGACGTACGAGCCGGTGCCGCTCGGCATGGCCATCCAGACCCCCGACGATCAAGACGCGTTCAACGCCCCGGTCCACTTCGTCTCATCCGACGCGTGGAAAGAGGCGCGAGGGTGGCAGCGGGCAGTCGGCACGACGGGAAGCATGGCGAACATCAGCTACGGGTCGATCAACTACCAGGGCGGCCGCATCCGGATCATCGGGGGGCTGCTCCCCATGCCCACCGAGAAGTTCGACCATCCATTCGGCCTGGCCAACTACTCCCTCACGTACTCGGGCTATCAGATGCTCGAGAACTCGCTCAAGTGGGAACGCCCGGCTCACCGTTACCAGAAGGGGACGAACCAAGACGGGGAATGAGGGCAGCTAGCCAGGAGCACGAAGGGGAACGAGCATAGAGAAAGGGAGCCGGTTCCCCGGCTCCCTTTCTCGTAGTGCGCGTTGGTGAGCTTCTTAGAGGATCTCGCGGTCACGAACCACGGTGCGGTCCACGACGTCGGTCCTACCAGCGTCCCGATGCCGGCCGAGAAGCATCATCGTTAGCAACAACCCAAGTGCGCCTACCACCATCAGGATGATGCCGACGGTGTCGAGGTCGATGCCGGACACCTCCTGTTCCAGTGCGAACGTAAGGATGGCTCCTACCGCCAGCAGAAAGATGCTGACTCCGATACCCATTGCGTCACCTCCCAGTCCGGCGGGGGCAGCCGGCTTCTAGATAGTTGTCGCCTCTGCTTGTACCCGCAACTGTAGGGGGTCAAACGGTGACGCGGCGGGAGCCGGCTATCGCTCCCCCCTGAGATGCGACGTCGCTCAGAACGGCGCGGGCCGCGTTGCGCCCCGGAGCCCCGCACACTCCCCCGCCTGGATGAGCCCCAGAACCGCACATGTACAGCCCCGCCAGCGGCGCTCGGTAGCGGTGCCACGAGCGAACCGGCCTGTCCTCGAAGAGCCAGCCGGGCAGGATCTCACCATGGAAGATGTTGCCGCCGGTGAGCCCGAACCTCGCCTCGAGGTCGGGGGGGCCGAGGACGAGGCGGTGCTCGATCAGATCGCTCAGCCCTGGGGCGTACCTCTCGATCGAGGCGATGACGAGGTCGCCGATCTCCTCCCGCCGCTCGTCCCATGTCCCTTCGGCCAGCTCGTACGGCGCGTACTGGGCGAAGATCGAAAGGGTGTGCTTGCCTTCGGGTGCCAGCTCCGGCTCTGCGGCCGTCTGGATCCACGCCTCGCAGAACATGGCCTCCGCCGGCCGCCCTTCAGCAGCCGCATCGCACGCTTCCTCGAGGTAGTCGATCGAGGGGGCGATCGTTATCGTGCCGAGGTGCTCCGGCCCGATCCCTTCGGTGCTCATACCCTCGAACCGAGGAAGGCCGCTCAACGCGCAGTTCACCTTCACGACGGTCCCCGCCGTAGGTAGAAGTTCGATGTCCTGCACGAACTCGGTCGGAAGCCCTGCGTCCCGAAGGAGGTGGACCGTTCGCTTGGGGTCCGCGCTCGAGCAGATGGTCCCGGACTTGATCTCGTCGCCCGAAGTGAGCACGACTCCCGAGGCTCGACGCCTCTCGTCCGTTAGCACGTGATCCACCTCGGCTTCAAGATAGATCTGGCCTCCCGCAGCTCGGAAAAGCGCGGCGAGCTGAGCCGTGATCGCGCCCATCCCGCCGCGCACCAAGCCCCACGCCCCGGGCTCACCGGCGGCCTCCCCGAATGCATGATGCAGGTATATGTACGCGCTGCCTGGCGTCCTCGGCCCTGCGGCCGATCCGATGATGCCCTGCGAGGCCATGAGCCCCTTGATCAGATCGCTCTCGAAGTACTCCTCGCATAGATCGGCGATCGATCCGTCCACGGTCTTGGCGAACAGCTTCTCGACCTCGCTCCGGCGAAAAGACCTGCGCGCCTGCTTGCGCGTGGCGGGGTACGAAAGAAGGGGACGCAGATAGCGCGCCGCCTCCTCGAACAGAGCTTCGAAGCGGGGCAGAGCGTCTGCGTCGTGGGCAGAGATCGCGCTCACCGCCTTGTGCCTCCGCACGGGGTCCCGCCACAGCAACAGACCGCCCTCGTCCTGAGGGGCGAAGAGGACCGGGTCCTTCAGCCTCACGTCGAGTTTCAGGCCAAGCTCGGAGATGATCTCCGGAAGGAGCAGCGAAAGGGAGTAGGAAGCGGTTGAGATGTGGAAGCCGGGCCATAGCTCCTCGGTCACGCAGGCACCGCCGACGCGGTCGCTTCGCTCCAGTACCGCTACCTTCAGACCCTCGCGGGCGAGGTAGCAGGCGCAAACCAGCCCATTGTGCCCGGCCCCCACTACGACGACGTCGAAGGAGGCCCCGCTCACCGAGCCGGAGCCTCCTCGTGTTGGATCACCTCGTACATCCAGATCTCGGACGCGGTTCCTGCAGGCTTCTGCTCGACCCCCTCCGTCTTCGGCGGCCCCGCGTGACCTTCCGTGAAGGCCCGGCTGCTCATCCACGCCTCGAACGACTCCTTCGTGTCCCAGCGCGTGTAGACGAGGTACTTGTCCCCGGCTCCGGGGTTCGCAGGACGCATCAGCTCGAAGGCCTCGAAGCCCGGGGCGCTCGACACCTGCCCTGCACGAGATGCGAACCTTCGCTCGAGCTCTTCTCTGTTGGCTTCGGGAACGGTGATCGCATTGACTACGACGTAGGACATCGCTACCTCCATTAGGCTGGGAAGTGGTGAGGCTACTGCTAGATCGGCGGCGCGAAGTAGGCCGCGGTGATGACCCTGCCGTGGTCGAGCTCGAGACTCGTGACGGATCCCGTGCCGCACGGCGTGAAGGCCAACCACGGTGGGACGTTGCGGCGGGCCAGCGCGAGCCGCGCTACGAGCACCGGCGTCTGGTGGGACACCACCACCAGCTCCCGTCCGTCTATGGACCCCGCCGCCTCGTGGATCGCCGCTAGCATCCGCTCCCTGATCTCGACGAAGGACTCGCCCCACGACGGCGTCATCGGGTTGCGGAAATGCCACCAGTGCTTCGGCGAGCGAAGGAAGTCCCGGGCCTTGCGGCCGAACCCCTCGACCGTGCTGTCGCTCTCGATCAGCCTCGCGTCGGTGATGATCTCGATCCCGTGCGGAGCCGCGATGGCCGCCGCCGTCTCCTGCGCCCTCTCCATGGGGCTGGCCCACACTGCTGCGATGTCCCTTTCCCGCAGACGCTCGGCGGCGGTCTCGGCTTGGCGCTGGCCGCGCTCCGAAAGGTGGAACCCGGGAAGGCGCCCGTAGATAACGCCTTTCGGGTTCTCTACCTCCCCATGACGCACGAGGTGCACCATCTGGCTCATGCACGAAACCCTACGCGAGGGGAGAAGGCTCTGGGGGTAGGGTCCACCGATGCCCGACATCCTGCTCTTCGGCGCGACGGGGTACACGGGCAGGCTCACCGCTCGTGACCTTGCGGACCGTGGCGCGAGTTTCGCCATCGCTGGACGATCGAAGGACAAGCTCGACAAGCTCGCGGGCGAGACCGGCGATCCGGAGACGAGGGTGGCCGCCGTAGGAGACGTCGACGCTCTGGCCGGGGCCTGCGCGGACGTGAAGGTGATCATCACGTGCGTCGGCCCCTTCGTCGAGATGGGCGCGACCGCGGTCGAGGCCGCGCTGAGGGCGAAGGTCCACTACATCGACTCAACCGGTGAGGGAACCTTCGTCGAGAGCCTTGTACGCCGGCACCCCGAGGCCGTTGAAGCAGGGATAGCCATGGCTCCCGCGATGGGATTCGACGAGGTCCCGGGCGACGTCGTCGCCACGATGGCAGCAGAAGGCATGAGCGCGCCTGAGGTGACGATCACCTATTCCGTACCCCGCATCGCTTCGGTGGGAACGCTGAAGTCTGCGGTCGGGGTCGCCGCGGCCCCCGGGCCGTGGATCGAGGGGGGGAAGCCGCGCATGATCAGGGCGGGCGAGCAGATGAGATGGGCGCCGATGCCGCCGCCGCTAGGCCCCCGTCGCTCCCGCTCCTTCCCTCTCGCTCTCGGTCACCTGGCGCCGCTGCATCTGGACCTCGAGGCACTGAGACTCTACGTGACCACAGGCGCGGTGGAGGGGGTCGCCATGAGCACCGCCCTGCCGATCGTGGGGGCCGCAATGAGCTCACGCGCCGGGTCGGTCCTCCGCAAAGCGCTCGAGCTCCTTCCCGAGGGCCCTGATGAAGCGGCCAGAGGCTCCAGCCGCTGGACGATCCTCGGTGAGGCACGCTCGGGAGAGCAATGGAGGACCGTCGTGGCCACCGGGAGCGACATGTACGGGCTCACTGCCTCGCTCCTTGCCACCGGCGCGGTGCAGATGTCAACAGATGGGTATGAGCAGAGCGGGATACTCGCCCCGGTCGGGGCGTTCGGCCTGAAGACTCTGGAGCAAGAGCTAACCCGGAACGGCGTGACCTTCGAGACCTACGCACCCGTCTAGAAAGGACCGAGATGAACGCACGACTCATGTACGCGAAAGTGATCGACAGGGAGCTGTTCATGACGCGCGGGGGCAAGGTTCACCCCGGGCTCCAGAACGAGGTCGTGTTGCAGGACGAACCAGGGACGGCGGGGGCTTTCGTCGTGATGCGCGCGTGGGGCAACCACCACGGGACCTTCACCGAGCAATGGCGCATAGAGGGCTCGGGCGGAGGGGTCATATACGAGAGCATCCCGCGCGAGATCCACATCGCCACCGAGAGCCATGTCGAGCACCTAGAGGATGAGGTCGCCGACCTCGAGTTCCAGTACGCCGCAGACGACTACACGGTCGTCTTCACGCTAGACGAGTACGAAGCTGCTCGCGTGAGCTTCCCCGTCCGCTCGGTGGCGGAGAGCGATGCCTCCTGACCATGACGTGATCGTCTGCGGTGGAGGCCCGGCCGGCCTGGCCGCGACCTTGTGGCTCGGCCGATACCGCCGCAAGGTGCTGATGATCGACGAGGAGAAGCAGCGCAACCTCCCGGCGGAGCAGTCGCACGGCTACCTCACACGCGATGGCGCTTCCCCGGGGGACCTCATCCGTCTGGCACGAGAAGAGGTGGACGGCTACCCCACCGTGACGAGGTCGGGGGGGCACGTGGATCGCTTGCAGCGGAAGGGTCAAGGATTCGTAGCAACCATCGACGGCAAAGAGCGCACCTGCCAGCGCCTTCTGCTCGCCACGGGAGTGGAAGACGTCTTTCCCGATCTCCCGGGCTTCAGCGAGCTCTACGGCAAGGCGATCTTCCACTGCCCGTCGTGCGACGGGTATGAAGCGCGCGATCAGGACGTGGTTGCGATCGGGTGGGGCGAGCACGTCTCCGGGTTCACGCTGGACCTCATGGACTGGGGCGCCCAGGTGAGTCTCGTCACCAACGGCCGTCCCTTCGAGGGCGATGGCGCCTGCTCGGTCGCCCTCCGTAGGAACAACATCGAGGTCTTCGAGAGCAAGATCACGAGCTTCCAGGTCGAGGACGGAGCGATGAAGGGCGTCGTCCTGGAAACCGGGGAGGAGCTTCCTGCCGTCCTCGCCTTCTTCTACTTCGAGCACGAGCCGCGAACCGATCTCGCCGGCTCGCACGGCTGCGCGCTCGACGAGGCCGGTAACGGCCAGATCGATGGACAGGGGCAGACGACGGTAGAGGGCGTATTCGCGGCCGGAGACCTCACCCCCGGGGAACAGCTGATCCAGGTGGCCTCCGCGCAAGGCGATCGCGGCATAGCGTGCGCGATGTCTCTTAGGGGTGACCGCTCCCGGGGCACCCGAGCCGGGCCCGGACCCGGAGGCGGAGCTCGCGGCCGGCAAGGACTAAGTCGAGGACTTAGGTAACCGCTTTCGTCACTCGTGCGTCCAACGGTGCAGTGAGCGGATGAGCCGCTCCTAGCCAACGGAGGTACAGGGTGTACGAGTTCGCGATCGTAGTGCTGCTGGGGATAGGCACGTTCAAGGTCGTAGACATGCTGAACGAGTACGTCAACCTGCAGAAGGTGCAGTCGCTCTTCACGATCGGCCTCGGCGCGATCGTCGCATGGGCCCTCGGGTTCTCGCTCTTCGCACAGTGGGGCATCGAGGTTCGGTCGGAGGCGCTCGGATACGCCGGCACCGGGCTCATGCTCGCCGCCGCCGGTTACGCGGCTCCTCAGGTGTTCGAGCACGTGGCCGAGATCCTCGGTCACCGCAGGGGCAACAGGTTGAACGCAGCCGCCTAGCAACGGGTAACGAAGAAAAGGCCCCCGGAAACCCCGGGGGCCTTTTCTTTTGGCGTCCTGCTTCCCCGTGGGACTGCTCCGCCTGGGCCGGCGAGTGACCTGTATCCTCGCCGCGGCTCGCATACGACGGAGAGGGAAGAGATGCCTCAGGCAAGCGTCAACGGAACACAGCTCAGCTATCTCGACACCGGCGGGGACGGCATGCCCGTCCTCTTGATCCACGCCTTCCCCCTCAGCTCCAAGATGTGGGACTCACAGATCGAAGCTCTGGGGTCGAGATTCCGCCTCATCGCGCCGGACCTCAAAGGTTTCGGCTCCTCCGATGCCCCCGAGGACCGCTCCTCTTACTCGATGGACTCCTACGCGGAGGACCTGAACGGGTTGCTGGATCATCTCGGGCTCGCCCGAGTCGCGGTGGTGGGGATCTCCCTGGGGGGCTACATCGCGTTCGCCCTGATGCGTAGTTACAGGTCCAAGGTGGCGGCTCTGGTCCTGGCCGACACACGCGCCGAGGCGGACCCGCCGGAGGGTATAGAGAAGAGGACGGGCCAGCAGAACATGGTGTCCGAGTCCGGGACCGCGGGCCTCAGAGAGGCTCTGCCCGGAGCCTTGCTCGGCGCCACCACCAAGGACGCCAAGCCCGATGTCGTAGCCAGAGCCCGCTCTCTCATGGACAATCCCCCTGCAGGCTTCATCGGCGCGCTCGAGGCCATGAAGAACCGACCCGACTCCTCGAGTGACCTCGCCTCCGTGGACGTACCGGTGCTCGTGATCGTGGGCGAGGAGGACGCCGTCACCCCGCCGGAGGCCTCGCGCAAGTTACACGAGGGTATCGCCGGGTCCCGGCTGGTCGTGATCCCCGGAGCCGGGCACCTTTCGAACCTCGAGAGCCCAGACGCGTTCAACGGCGCGGTCGCCGAGTTCCTCGGCCAGATCTAGAAGACCTAGCGCTACCGCGGAAATCCGCGGAATCCGAACCCTGCCCTTCTAGGGTTCGCGTATGGCCTCCACCCTGCTGAAGCTCTCGCCTTCGAGCGCGACCGACTTCAAGAGCTGCCCTCAGCTCTTCAAGTACCGGGCGATCGACAGGCTGCACGAGCCGGTGTCGGGGGCCGCGGCGCGCGGATCGCTGGTCCACGCCGTTCTGGAGCGGCTCTACGCAGAGCCCTCGGAGCAGCGGACGCCGGCTCGGGCGGAGTCTCTCCTGCACGGGTTGTGGCAGGAGGTCCGCACGAACCCGGACATCCGCCCCGAGGGGATGCGGGCAGAGGACGAGCCGGCGTGGCTGGCACAGGGCCGGGGCCTGCTGCGCAACCTCTTCAAGTTGGAGGATCCACGGGCCGTCAAGGCGAGCCAGCTCGAGTGGTGGGTGGAGTACGAGCTTCCAGACATCCACCTGCGCGGGATCATCGACAGGCTCGAGGAGAAGGAAGACGGGTCCTGGATCCTTACCGACTACAAAACCGGGAAGATCCCAGGCGAGTCCCGCGAGCACGCTGCCTTCTTCGGCCTGCGCTTCTACGCTCTCGTCTGTTGGAAGGCGTTCGGTGTGATCGCCTCCGAGATCCGGCTCGTCTACCTGAGCGACCCCGCGGTCCTGACGTTGAAGCCCAACGAGCACATGCTCCACGCGTTCGAGAAGCAGATGACGGCGCTCGGACGTGCGATCAAGCGAGCTTCGGACCTAGAGGACTGGCGCTCCCGCCCGACGCCCTACTGCATGTCGTGCTCCTTCCAGAACCGCTGCCCCGCGTGGGTGAGGACCGCTCCCGAGGTGCCCGAGGCGAACGAGGCGTAGGTCCGCCCGACACCAACACCGACGAGGCCGGACGCTTAGAAGCAGACCTAACCTTTGGCTCTGCGCAGCGCCCGTCGGAACTCGTCCGAGGTGAAGCGACCAGGCTGGACCTCACGTGCGTGCGATAGCGCCTCCTCCAGAGCCGGCTGGGTCGCCAGCACCATCGCTCTCTTGTTGGCAACTACTCCGTCGCGGGGGTGTTTCAGGATCGACTCGGCCATGGCGCGTGCCTCTTCCATCAGCCGGTCAGGTTCCACCACCCGGTTGACCAACCCCGCCTCCAAAGCCTCGTCTGCCCCGATGAGGCGACCCGTCAGCAGAAGCTCGGCCGCCCTGGTCGGTCCCGCCAGGTGCGGCGTCAGCCAGGCCCCGCCCGTCCCTGGGATCACGCCAAGCTTCACCCACACCTGCCCCAGCCGGGCGGCCCTGGAGGCGACCCTCAGGTCGCACGCGAGGGCCAGGTCCATGCCGGCTCCTACCGCGGCCCCCGGGATGGCCGCTATGACGACCGAGGGGCTGGAGCGGATGGCCCGCACCATCCCCTGGAACGTGTCGTAGAGGGCGGCCGCTATCTCCGACTCCGCGAGGTCGCTCCATCGCTCGAGCTCGTCGAGGTCACCGCCGGCGCAG
>JAUJNU010000050.1 GCA_030448085.1 Actinomycetota bacterium
CCCGCCCGAGCTCGAGATCACCGTCTGGGACGCCAGCGCCGAGTCCCGCTACATGGTGCTCCCCCGCCGGCCGGCCGGCACCGACGACCTGTCGGAGGAGGAGCTGGCCGCGCTCGTCACCCGAGACGGCCTGCTCGGCGTCGCCCCCGTCTGAGGCTCGGCCTCAGCAGAGCTCGACGTCGACCGACAGCGCCCGGTGGTCCGAAACCCCCAGATGCTCGACGAGCGCCGTTGTCGTCCGTACTGTCGCGGACCAGGCGCAGTTCGTGGTGCAGATCGTCTTCACCACCTCCTCGAAGACGGTCCCACTACGGATCATCCGGCCCGCGCCCCTCACCACCCAGGCAAGATCGGGGTCCTCGGCTGCCAGGCGGTAGAAGTGGGACAGGTCCTCGTCCCACCGAAGGATGTGGCGGACGCCGGCGATGAGTTCCTCACTCGCGGTGGCGCCGGGACGACGCCCCCGTGTGATGACCAGGGCGCCCCCGTCTGAAGGGCGCACCCGCAGCGTGCGTGGCCTGCCCCCGGGAACCGGAAGCGTCACCTCGAGCTCGGTCCCATCGTTCTCACGGGACAAAGGCGGGAGACCGGCCACGCCGTGCGAATTGATCGTGCGGGTGAGGTCTATCGGCTCGCCCCCCGGCCCCCGGAGCGGAAGCTCGGCCAGAACGACCTCTGCGGCCACGAGTCAGACCCCGTAGTAGAAGGCCATGAGCTCGAGGGCCCTCAGCGTCAAACCAAGGTCATCGGGCCAGCCGGCCGGCTCGGGCTCGGCCTGCAGCTCGTCGAGGACCTGCTCGACCGTCGAGTGCTCGGCCGGGATCCCCGCTGCGGCCCAAAAGGTCAGGCCGGTGGCGCGCTCCCACGCGCCCCACCACTCCTCTTCCTGCTCGCGCACCCATCGAAGCGCCCACTCTGCCATCTCGCTCTTCGGCCCCGACCCGAGCCAATAGGCGCCGGCCGCAGCGAACGTCGGATAGGCGCCGCCGGTGAAGCCCCCGTTCAGATCCGCCTCTCCCCGGAGCAGCAGGAACGCACGGGGGCCGGGATTGCGTCCCGCCACCAGCAACCCGCACGCAGCCGAGGTGGTGGCCCAGACCCGGCCCCCGGCGGAGTCGTCCAGCTCCCCCGGCACCTCGGACGGAGAGTCGAGCCACGCTCCGGCCGGGGTCCGCGCCGACTCGAGCCAGTCCGCCGCTATCGCGCTGGGTCCGGAGTCGGCCAGGCCGAGGATCGCGAGATGGCAGAGGGCCTCGCCGGTCGCGCCCGGAGAGGGACCGCCGTTGGCTCCGATGAAGGCGCCGTCGGGCTCCTGCGCCGGGGGGCTCGGGGGATGTCCCGGGGCCTCTCCGCTCAGGCGAAGAGCGCGCCATGACTGCCACTCGTCCCCCTCGGCAAGAGCGCGCTCGAGAGCTGCCGCCTGGTCGATCGCCACGTCTCAGATCCTAGGTGTGCTCATGCGTGCCAGCCGAAGCGGTCGGCTTTGGGACGGTCCTCCACCTGTGTGCTCCCCGGCCTGCGGTCTGCCGGTCGCTGCGGGATGATCGTGATCCCCGGCAAGTGGTGCCTCGTGCCGGACCAAGGCCCGGGCGGCGCCACGACCATGTCCGCGAGCGCGTATGCGACCTGCTCGTAGTTGACCCTCCAACCCTGGAAATGGGGCCACGCCTCCTCCGCGCTCCGTTCCATGGGGAAGCCGACCTCCTCGATCCGTTTCACGCCCCCGGCGAACTCTTCGTAGGTGAGCGTGATCGGCTCGTCCGGGAGCGGGTCCGGGTCGTACGGGATCCCGAGGACCTCGGCGATGTTCCGCAGGCAGGTGAAACCCATGCGGATCACGAGTCGCGCCTCGGTGGGGGCGGTGCCGGGCGCCAGCGACGTGAAGAGAGCCGCGGAGTCCATCACGGCAAGGAGGCTGAGGATCCAGGACCGCAGGGCATGTGGCGATCTGAACCAGACGAGCGTCGGGTAGTTCGTGTGGCTCTCGGCGACCTCGGCTGCCCACTTCTCCCACTCCTCGTACATCCCCCTCAGGCTGTCCATCAGCCCGACGGCGTGGGCACGGATCAGGATCTCCGGCCCCCATGCGGGCGAGCCGGCCCGGCTCTGCAACACCGTCACGGTCGTCTCTCGGCGATTGAAGGCGGTGTAGAGGGTGGGGAGGTAGGCGATCTGGAGAGCCACGACGATCAGTCCCGTGCCGGCCGCGATGAAGTAGATGACCGCCGGAACGGGGGCGGACGTGGCGGCGAAGCCGAGCGTGAAGAGCGAGGAGCCACTCTGCCGGAGCGCCTCCGCGAAAGATCCCGACGTGTATGGGAGCAGCAGAAGCGCGAACCCGAAGAGGAAGCTGACGATCCAACTGACCAGGACGGCGAGGAGGGACACCGGCCCGCTCATCGCGAGGATCTTGTCTTTGGTCTCGTAGGACTCGAAGCGGTCGGCCACGAACAGGAAGCAACGCCACACGAGCGTGCGGCTTATGAAGGCAGAGAAGCGCGACTTGAGACCGCGGGGAAGGATGAGGGTCCTGACGACGCTGCCGGCCGTTCCCAGGACCACGAAGATGCCGAGGACGAAACCGACCCATTCCATCGCCCTGCTCATCTGGGCACCCGTGGGAATTGGCCCGGTTGACGCCCGCTGCCCGGAGGGCCCGCGAAGGATTGCGCTATCGAGATCCACTCCTCCGCCAGCGGCCCCTCTACCTCGAGGTCCGTGTCGGTGGGGTGCCTTCGCTGCGTCACTACGAGGCAGAAGTCGAGCGCGCTCCCCCGCACCGAGTCCGGGCCCTCGCCCCAGCGCCAGGTGTCCCCGGCCGGGCCCGTGAGCTCGACGAGCACCTCACCGCGCGGCTCCGGCAGCCCTCGTGTGAGGTAGCTGAACCTGCGCGCCCTGACCCCGATGAAGGCGATATGGCGCAGCCGCTCGGTCGCGGGCCGGTCGACGCCGAGGGCATCGGCCACGTCCTGACCGTGCGCCCACGTCTCCATGACGCGGGCGGAGATGAACGATGCGGGGCTCATCGGAGGCCCATACCAGGGGACCCTGCCGATGCCCTCCATCTCCTCGAACGCCTCCATCACCCGATAGCGGCCCTCTCTCCACCAACCAAGCACCTCCGATGGGCGCATGGCGCGGCCCTTCGCTATAGGCGCCTCCATGAAAGCCTCGACGTCACGAGCGAGCTCCGCCACTCCCGCAGCGAAGTGAGCGGGGGCGAGAACGGCGTCGGCACCGGCCTCATCGAAGAAGGCCAAGTGACTTATCTGATCCCGGATACTCCAGCCTTCGGCGGGTGTGGGGAGGTCCCACTCTCGGTCCTCGAGCGGGGCGACGAGAGCCTCCAGGGATTCGGCCTCGGCCTTGAAATCCTTGCGCAGCAAACCGAGATCCATGGCTGAATCCTAGATTCGCTACCGAGGGGACGGGGATAAGGTTCCCGGGTGGCCACGAAACAGCTCACGGTTGCAGTAACCGGGCCGACGGGAGACATCGGTAAAGCCTTCATCAGGGCTCTCGAGAAGGCGCCCCAGGTGAAGCGGATCCTGGGGATGGCGCGCAGACTCTTCGACCCCTCTAACGAGGGCTGGGACAAGACCGAGTACCGACAGGGCGACGTCCTCGAGCCGGATTCCGTTGCGGCACTCGTCGAGGAAGCCGACGTCGTGGTGCACCTCGCCTTCCTCATCTTCGGGACGGCGGAGCAGAGCCGGGCCATAAACCTCGAAGGGTCACGCAACGTCTTCGAGGCGGCGGTGGCGGCACCCAAGGTGAAGCGGCTCGTATACACCTCTTCCGTCGCGGCTTACGGGTTCCACGAGCAGAACCCCGACCCGCTCCACGAGGATGTCCCCGCGATCGGCACCGACGAGCATCCCTATTCGGCCCAGAAGGCGGAGGTCGAGGAGATGCTCGCAAGCATCCTCGCCGAGAACCCGGTCGACACCTACGTGTTCCGGCCCTGCATCGTCGCCGGGCCCACCGCACTTTCGTTGATCCAGGAGATCCCTTACATCCAGGCCGGCGAGAAGCTCCCGCGCCCGGTCCGCAAGGCGATCAGCGCGGTGCCGCTCTTGAAGCCGGTGATACCCGACCCCGGCGTGCCCTTCCAGCTGGTGCACGAGGACGACGTGGCGACCGCTCTCGTGGCCGGGGTACTCGGCAAGGGCAAGCCCGGCGCCTACAACCTTGCCGGGGACGGGAACCTCACGGTCTCAGACCTCGCCCACTCGCTCGGCTGGTATTCCTTCCCGGTGCCCGACAAGGCGGTGGAGGCGACCGTCTCGATCGTGTCCCGGCTCCCGGGGGTACCCGCCAAGGCAGCCTGGCTGAACGCCGTGAGGGTGTCCGTCCTCATGGACACTGCCAAGGCGCGCGACGAGCTTGGGTGGAAACCGAAGTACGACGCTTTCGAAACGCTCGCGCAGACCGTCAAGGGGGCTCGGGCGGCAGGGCTCATCTCTTCCTGACCCTCGGCCACCCAAACACTTCTCAAAGGAGGAGATCGATGTCAGATGCATCATCGCCAAGCGCGGCTTCGCTCATCTACCTGTTCGCCGATCAGGTGATAGACCCGGACAAGGGCCTGTCCAGAGGCGCCAAGGTTCCGTGCAGCGACAAGAAGGTGAAGAGGCGGGACCTGACCGCCGGGGCGCTGTCCTCGGCCTTCTGGCAACTGCGAGACATGGGGGCGATCTCGCTCGAAGTGGTCGAGGTGAAAAAGCTCCTGCGGCGCGTCAAAGAGGTCCGCGTGCAGACCATGGGCTCGCCCCAAGTGCCGCCCTTCGTCGGGAAGGTCCTCGAGGCGGTGGGGACCGAGCCGAGCGACCTGAAGTCGGCATCCCAGAGGTTCATGGGCGGCACCTTCCCCGACCCCGACGCAGAGGTTCTTCACCGGCTCGGCTTCGAGCTCCGCGAGCTCGGATACATGAGGGTCGACGAGTCGACCGGGATGTTGAAGCGGATGAGCAAGATCGTCGAGTTCGTTCCGGACTGCGCCAAGATCGCAACGTTGCAGCCGGCCTTCGACCACCTGCTGCCGACGTGGCGCTCCTTCCAGACTACCGAGACCGACCTCTACGAGCGCCTGATGGACATCACCGGCAACGTCATCGCCAACTCCATAGACACCGACTAACGCCGTTGGGCAGACACAGCCGGCATCTTGGCTGGCGTTGGGCCGTCGTCCTAGCGGTGGCGGCGATAGCGGCCTCGCTACCGGCGATCGTCGGTGCCTTGCCGGCACCGGGCCCCGGGGTCGACCCCGCGTCGCTCGCGGAGCTGGTGCTGGGGTCGGGTGAGGTTGCCTTCGAGGGCTACGCCGAGAGCCATGCGGGGCTCGACGTGCCGGAGGTGCCCCGCGCCGGCAGGCTCGTGAACCTGTTCGCAGAGACGACCCGGATGAGAGCGTGGTTCCGGAGCTCGGCCTTTTGGAGGGTCGATGAGCTCTCGCCGATCGGCGAGAGAGCCGTCTACCGCGACGCCTCGGGGTTGATGCTGTGGGACTCCGGGAGCCGTGAAGCGGTCCGGGTGCTTGGCGAGCCGTCGGTGCGGCTCCCCCGCCCGAGCGACCTCCTACCCTCGGAGCTGGGACGAAGACTCGTCGGGGCGGCCGACCCTTCCGAGGTGACCGCGCTCGCAGGACGAAGGATCGCCGGCATCGACGCGGCGGGCCTTCGCATCGTCCCGGCATCCCAACGAACGACGGTGGCCGAGGTGCGTCTGTGGGCCGACCCGGCCTCGGGCCTCCCCTTGCGGGTGGAGCTGACGCCGAGGGGGGCCGAGGCCCCCCTCATCACCACCTACTTCCTCGAGGTGGAGATCGGGGAGCCGGAGCGCGACCTCGTGACATTCGAGATACCTCGGGATGCCGGCTTCAGCACGAGGTCCGCGCTCGATCTCGCGCACGAGATCGAGCTCAGCTCTGTATTCGTCCTTCCCGATCGCCTCGCCGGCCTTGCACGCCGGAACGAGGTTGCGGGCGCGGGTGCCACCTACGGGCGGGGGTTCGACCTCGTCGCCGTGCTGGCGCTGCCGCCGCATCTGGCTCCGACACAAACCGAGGCCCTGCGTGCGCTCCCGGTGGAGACCGGGCCGTGGGGAAGGGCCCAGGCGGTGCGCACACCTCTCCTGAATGGGCTCATGTTCACGAAGGACGAGGTCTCCTACATCGTGACGGGGACGGTGTCCCCCGAGGTCGTGGCCGGGGTGGCAGCCCGGCTCGCGAGGGAAGGGGTCGGGGTGCGATGAGCGTCGCGATCAGGACCTCGGGCCTCACCAAGCGGTTCGGGAGGATGACCGTAGTCGACAACCTCGACCTCGAGATATGGGAGGGCGAGCTGTTCGGCTTCCTAGGGCCCAACGGGTCGGGTAAGACCACGACCCTGAGGATGTTGCTGGGGCTCGTCTATCCCACCTCGGGTGACATGGAGGTTCTCGGCGAGCCGATGCCGCGCAGACGCAAGAGGGCTCTGCCGCAGGTCGGGGCTCTGGTCGAGGGGCCTGCTTTCTACCCCCACCTGTCGGCACGACGGAACCTCGCCCTGTTCGACTCGATGGGCCGCTCGGGGTCGCGCCGCACCCGCGACTCCCGCATCGAGCAAGCTCTCGAGCGGGTGGGCCTCGTGCGGGTGGGGCGCAAACCGGTCAAGGCTTTCTCGAGCGGGATGAGGCAACGTCTCGGCCTCGCCGCGGCCATGATGAGGCCTCACCGTCTGCTGGTCCTCGACGAACCGACGAACGCGCTCGACCCGCAAGGCGCCCGGGACGTGAGGGACCTCTTGCAGGAGCTCGTCGCCGAGGGAACGACCGTTGTCCTGTCGAGTCATCTCCTGGCCGAGATCGAGCTCGTCTGCACCCGGGCTGCGATCGTTCACCGCGGCCGGCTCATCGTGCAGGACGAGGTCGCGAAGCTGCGGGCTCCCTCGGGGAAGGTCACAGTGGTGACCCCCGACGTAGGCCGGGCCGAGGCGCTCCTGGATCGCAGGCGGGCCGTGAGGTTCGTCGGATCCGGCCCCGACACCCTCGTGCTGGAGCTCCTCGAGGGGGCGACCACGGACCAGCTGAACGCGCTGCTCGTGGGCGAGGGGCTGAGGGTGCAGGAGCTGATCCAGGAACGGCCAACCCTCGAGGACGTTTTCCTGCGGTTGACGCAACCGGGGGCGAACGATGCTGGGGGCTGAGCTCCGCAAGATGCTTCGCCGGCCCCGCACGTGGGTCACGATCGCGGCCCTCGCCGCGCTCCCGACGCTCGTAGCGGTGATCCTCAAGATGACCGGCATCGGGCCGCGACCCGGTGAGGGACCCGCGTTCCTGTCGCAAGTGCTGAACAACGGCGCACTCTTTCCCGCGGCTGCGCTCTCCCTCGTCTTGCCGGTGTTCCTCCCCGTGGCCGTGAGCGTCATCGCGGGCGACGCCATAGCGGGAGAGGCTAGCTTCGGGACGCTCCGTTACCTGCTGACGCGCCCGGTGGGCCGCACCCGCCTGCTGTTCGTGAAGCTCTTCAGCACCACCGCGTTCGTGTTCCTCGCCGTGCTCGTGGTTGCGGGCGTCGCTTACGTCGTGGGGGCAACGCTGTTCGGGATCAAGCCGCTGCCGAGCATCTCGGGACAGACCCTCGCCACGAGCGACGCCACCTGGCGCACGGTCGTCACCGTCGTCTACGTCGCCACCTCGATGCTCGGGGTCGCAACGGTTGCCCTGTTCCTGTCGACGCTCACCGATTCACCTCTGGCCGCGGCCCTCGGGGCGTTGGCCTTCCTCGTCACGTCTCAGGTGCTGGAGCTGCTGCGGGCCGCGGAGGGGCTGCAGCCCTACCTTCCGACGCACTACTGGCTCTCGTTCATCGACCTGTTCCGGTATCCGGTCCTGTGGCGGAACGTGGTGCGCCTGCGCTCCAGGGCGTCTACATCACCCTGTTCCTGGGGGCCGTGGGCGCACCCCGCGACCAAGGACATCAAGAGCTAGCGCCCTCGGCGCGCAGGTCACATCGCAGCGGGGGCCGGGCGGCGGGATCCTCGAGCGCTCGCAGCACCAGTCCCAGAGCCAGCGGGTCGCTGACGAGGTCGCCGTGCCCGAGGGTCGCACCGGAGCACACGTCCTGCACCCGAACGTTCTCGGCCCCTTCGAGCACGGCTGACTCCGGGCGGGGTGACCGTCTCGTCCAAAGCGGTCCACACGCTCGTGTAGTCGGGGCCTTCGGGGTCTCGTCGTCTTCGTTCAGCTCGGTGAGGAAAGAGGAACCGGGGGCGAGCTGCTGACAGGCGTCGACGCACAGGCCGGGATCGGTCACGGCCGCGGCCCCCGCTATCGAGGCTCCGTGGTGGGGGTGCCGAGGGTGACGACGCGCCGGACCCGCTCGGTGCCCTCGAGCTCCTTCACGTAGGTGCGGACGACCACGCCGCCTGCGGAGAACCCGACGAGATCAACCGTGGGGGCCGGGTGTCACTCACGGCGTCGGCCAGGGCCTCGGGCCGAATCCATGATGTCCCCCGTGCCCCGTTCGGGGAGGTCGACCAGGGCCACCTCCGCCCCTCGCGGCGGAGTCGTGCCGCGACTAACTCCATCGAGGCCGAGGTCCCGCCGTAGCCGTGCACGAGGACCACGGGCACGACTCCGTCCTCGCGCAGCGGCGGGCTAGATCTCGATACGAAGAAGACGACGAGCCCGGCAACAACGACCGCTGCGAGGATGGCTCCCCCGAAGCAGGAGCCGGCGCTGTGGGGTCAGAGTGTGACTACTTCCCCTTCTTCTGCTTCTTCTCGGCCCGCTTCTCTTTCAGGTTCTTCTTCGGCTCTTTCTTCTCGGACTTACCGCCCTTGTCCTTGCTGGCCATCTATCCTCCTCAGCTCGGCGCGTCCCTCAATAATGCATCGTCCTGGAGCGGGTGGGAAGGGGCCTAGGAGGGCCAGATGGTGTCGATCAGCTTGTCGATGCCGCCCTCGTCCAGGTTCGCGTGCTCGAGGATCGTGAAGCGAGGCCGGGTGCTCGGGGCGTGCTGCATCACGCGCACGAGGTGATTGCGTGACAGGCCCAGCTCCTCCGGGTGCTGCGGGAGGCCGAGCTTGCGCAGTTGGTTCCGCCACGGCTGCGGGTCGTCGCCGTGGAGGGCGGCCGAGATGATGCACCCGAACGCGACCTGCTGCCCGTGCAGGGCGAGGCCGCCGAACAGCTCGTCCATGGCATGGGAGATCTTGTGCTCGGCCCCCGACGCCGGACGGGAGCTTGCCGCGATCATCATCGACATCCCCGAGACGACGAGAGCGTTCGCGAGGAGCGTCACGCCCTCGGGGTCTGCGCATGCCGCTCGCATGTCCCTGTCCAGCAGGGAGTCGATCAATTGGAACGACTCCACCGACAGCTCCCAGCCGGCACGGTCTATCTCGTCGAGGCCCAGGGTTGCCGCCAGCTCCCAATCCCGCAGCGCGAGCGGGTTCGACAGGATGTCTCCGACGCCGGCCTTGAACGAAGCGACGGGCGCATCCAGAAGGGTAGGGAGCGAGACGAACACCGCCTGCGGGCCTGCGGCCTCGATGCTGGCGCGCGAAGAAAGCTCGTTCGGGACGATCGCGATCGGGGAGCAGATCCCGTCATGCGAGATCTGCGTCGGGACCGAGATGAACGGAAGACCGGCGAGCGATGCGGCCAGCTTCGAGAAGTCGAGGCAGCGACCGCCGCCGATCCCCACGACCGCGTCGGCGCCGGAAGCCCACATCCGGGTGGCCAGAGTCTTGGCCCCCGCCTGGTCCGAATCCGAGGGGACCCCTCGAGGACGATGTTGTCTGCGAGAGCCGAGGCGAGCCGGCGTCCATGACGCGACGAGAGGACGTACGGTGCCCGCACGTCGAGCGAGTGGATGCGGCGAGCCAACCTCTCGCCTGCCTCGGTCTCGGTGTCCGACGCCGTCGAGAAGAACACCTGCGGGAAGTCGATCGTCCTCAGGTTGCGCTCCGGCCGCGCTCGTCTCGACGCTCAGCTCGTCGACGGCTCTCACCTCGAACGGGAAGTCCCCGTCGTCGCTAAGCCTTCGCATCGATGTCCCTTATCGCCCAGGCCATCCGCTGGATGGCGGTCACGACTCCGAGAACCGCGATGACGCCGAGTGCGACAAAGATCGCGCCGTCGAACGCGTACTGCAGGAGCCCGGCGATGACGAGAAGCAGCATCCGAGCATCGCGCCCCGCGACGCCGACGTCGGGGTCCGTACCCACGACCTGACCTTTGGTGCGGGCGTAGCTCGTCATGAAGGTGCCGACGAGAGCGAACAGACCGAGAGCCGCGTAACGATCGAGGTCGGCGAACGTGAGACCGAGGATGAGGGCGGCATCGGTCCACCTGTCGAAGACGTGGTCCAGATAGGAGCCCGAAGGTGAGGACTTGCCGGACAGGCGGGCAAGGTCTCCATCGACGCAGTCGGTGATCGAGCCCGCGAGCGTGAGGAGAGCCCCGAGGATGTAGATCCTGAAGCCGAAAGCCACGCCGCCGCCGAAAGACAGGAGCGCGCTCACGTAAGTGACCTGCGTAGGGGTGACCTTCGTGCGGAGCAGCGCCGTCGCGGTTGGAACGGAAATCGGTCTGTAGATATAGCGCGTCAAGGGGTACCTCAGCTGCAAGGATTACCTCCCTTTCGCGTCAAAGACCGTTAGATACGACTCCAGTGACAGTGGACGGCGGCTCTCGACCTCGACTCGTACTGCAGGCCCATCGGGGAGGTCCTCACCGAGGCTCTGCGAGGTACCCCTCGTGGCTCGATGGGCTGACCAGGATAACCCGGCGCCCGGTATCTAGGTTCCGCTTGCCTTGCGAGCCAGAACGAGCAGGTAGTCGGAGTCGATCGTGACGCGGCCCCCGGTGCCGCGGTTGAAGCGCTCCAGCACATCCCCGTACGCCTGCTTCATCTCTTCGAAGCGCTCCGGGGGCATCATCATCTTGGCGACGACCATGGGAGGGACGTTCTCTTCCATGAAGGCCCATGCCGCTTCGGGTGACTCGAAATCCCACAGAACGCTGCCTTCGCGCACCTCGACCTCGGCCGCGTGTGCCTCGAACCTCGCCTTCGCGACTGCGGCGTCGCCCCACGAGCCCGGCGTGTCGACGCCTTCCGGAGCGGGGGGGCCGAAGCGGGCGCTGAGCGCCAGCGTTGCCCCGGTGTAGCTGTCTTTGTCCCACGCCGTCAAGGCGACCAACCCGCCCGGCTTGACGACGCGCATCATCTCGCCGAGCGCAAGGTCTGCTCTCGGCGCGAAGATCGCTCCGAACACCGAGCCCACCACGTCGAAAGAGGAGTCTTCGAACGGAAGGTTCTCGGCGTCGGCGGTGCGCCATTCGACGTTCAGCCCCTCTGACTCGGTGCGAGCGCGGCCGATCTCCATGAGCTCGGGCGTGAGGTCGCTGGCGAGGACGGTTGCTCCCGCCCGAGCTGCTGCGACGGAAAGATTGCCGGTGCCCGCACCGACGTCGAGGAGGCGGGTGCCCGGCCCGGTGCCCGTTGCCGACACGACGTCGAAGGAGGCCGGCTCTAAGACCTTGGCCACCTCACTGTAGTTGCCGGCCGCCCAGACGAACCGTTGACGTGCCTTTATCTCCTGGGCGCCCTCCGACATCTAGAGGCCGAGCGCTTTCGCTATTACCTCTTGCTGCTCCTGCTCGTGGATCTTCGGGCTTCCCGTTGCGGGGCTTCCGCTCTCGACCCTCGTCGAGAACGTGAGCGGGAGGCGGTCGGGCAGATGGCCCATGAGGTTGTGGAAGACGAACCGCCAGGCCCCCATGTTCTCGGGCTCTTCCTGAGCCCAGCAAAGGGAGGTGGCGCTCGGGTAGCGGTCGAAGATCTCGTTCAGCTGGTCGAGGGGGAACGGGTACATCTGCTCCAAGCGCACGACCGCGGCAGGGGCCCCGGCCTCGTCCCGGGCCTTCATGATCCCGTACCCGATCTTGCCGGTGGTGAGGACGATCCTTTGGATGCTCGAGGGATCGGCCACCGTCGGGTCGTCGAGCGTCTCGCGGAAGTGCCCGCTCGTGAGCTCGGCGGTTGCGCTGCGGGCGTCCGGCGAGCGAAGGAGCGACTTCGGCGTCATCACGACGAGAGGCTTGCGAACCGAGCGGTGCATCTGCCGTCGAAGGAGGTGGAAGTACTGCGCCGCAGTGGTCGGCTGCGCTACCTGGATGTTGTCCTCGGCGGCCAGCATGAGGAACCTCTCGAGACGGGCGCTCGAGTGCTCGGGCCCTTGGCCCTCGTAGCCGTGCGGCAGGAGGAGGACGAGGCCGCTCTCCTGCTTCCATTTGTCCTCGCCGGCAACGATGAACTGGTCGATGATCACCTGCGCCTCGTTGACGAAGTCGCCGAACTGCGCCTCCCAGCAGACGAGGGCATCGCCGTTCGCGAGCGAGTAGCCGTACTCGAAGCCCATGACAGCGAACTCGGAAAGGATCGAGTCGAGCGAGCGGAAGGGGGCCTGGCCCTCGCCGAGATGCTGCAGCGGGACGTACTCCTCTTCGGTGCGGTAGTCGATGAGGACCGAGTGCCGCTGGCTGAACGTGCCCCGGCGTGAGTCCTGGCCCGAAAGGCGGACCCTGAACCCCTCGAGCAGGAGCGAGCCGAAAGCGAGGGCTTCGCCCCCGGCCCAGTCGACCGCATCCTTGCCCAGCATCTCGCGCCGCTTCTCGATCTGCTTGCGGAGCTTGGGATGGGGCTCGAAGCCTTCGGGGGCAGAGGTAACGACGGAGTGGATGTGCTCGAGCCTGTCGCGCTCGACGCCGGTCTCGCTCGGCGGAAGGACGCCCAATGGCTTCGGGGGGGCCGCGGCCTTGGCGTCCGCGTCCTTGGGCGCGTTCCTCGTCTCCTCGAACGCGGCCT
>JAUJNU010000051.1 GCA_030448085.1 Actinomycetota bacterium
CGGTCGTGGAGGAGCAGTGAGACGCCGATGACCACGGCCAAGCGCAGTGGCACCGACATCAGGATGTGGATCGCGGAGTTCCCAAGAGAGCGCCAGAACGCCGCGTCGGCGATCATCCGCTCGAAGTTGCCCAAGCCGACGAACTCCGGCGACGAGATCCCGGAGTACTCGAAGAACGCCACCACGGTCGCGGCCAAGGCAGGAAACGCGACGAGCAGCAGCAACCCGAACAGGAACGGTGTAGCAAGGCTCACGTTTCGCCTCACTAGAGGGCGCTCCCGTCCGGGGCGAAGCGGTGCAAGTGCCTGTCCTCGACCGCGAGGCCCACCTCGTCCCCGACCTTCGGATGGCCCGCTCGCCCTGCCCGCACGAGGATGGGCCGGTCCCTCACCACGACCGTCAGGAGCACATCCGGTCCCAGCTGGTCGACGGCCGTCACGGCTCCAGCCCAGATACCTTCCGCAGCGCCCACGAGGCGGAGGTGCTCCGCTCTCGCTCCGACCTGTGCGGCGCCCCCGGCTGCGGCTGCCCCTTCAGCGCGCCACAGGTTCATCGGCTCTCGCCCGAGGAAGGTAGCCACGAAGCTGTTCTTGGGACGGTCGTAGAGGTCGAGCGGGGCACCAACCTGCTCGAGCCGGCCCTCGCGCAGGATCGCGATCCTCGTGCCGAGCGTCATCGCCTCCGTCTGATCGTGCGTGATGTAGAGGGTGGTCGTGCCGAGCTCGCGCTGCAGCGCCCTGATCGAGTCGAGCACCCGGTGGCGAAGGCCCGTGTCGAGGTTCGCCAGCGGCTCGTCCATGAGGAAGGCGGCCGGCGTCCTGACCACGGCACGGGCGAGCGAAACCCTGCGACGCTCGCCCCCCGATAGCTCCCCAGGGCGCCTGTCGAGCAGCCCCGAGATCCCCAACATCTCCGCAGCCTCGCCAACCTTGGCGGCCACCTCTGCCTTGGGGGCCTTGCGAGCCTCGAGGGGGAAGCCGATGTTCCTCCTCACGTCCATGTGCGGGTAGAGCGCATAGTCCTGAAAGACCATGGCGAGGTCCCGGTCACGGGCAGGCGCCCGCGTTACGTCGTTCCCGCCCACGTAGATGCGTCCGGCATCCGCCGACTCGAGTCCCGCGATGCAGCGAAGGAGGGTGGACTTTCCAGACCCCGAAGGCCCTACCACCACGAGCAACTCCCCCTGCCGGACGGCGAGTGAGACATCCCTCACCGCCGGAACAGGCTCCTTGCGGTGGTCGAAGGTCTTGGACAGACCCTCGACGGCCAACGTCAAGGAGCCCCTTCGGCGAACAGGTCCCTCGTCTGCTCGTCTATCTCCTGCAGCGCCCGCTCGACCGTGTAGCCATCCTCGTAGAAGGCGCGGGTGAGGATCTCTTCGGCGATGTCCTCGATCTCGGGCCACGTGGGCAACACGGGAGTCCTGCGGAGCACCGGGATCGCGTCCAGGAACACCCTTGGGTGCCCGGGGGGCTCGATCGGATTGAGGAACGCTCCTCCCTCGGCCACACCCTTCAGTGAGGGAACCGTCCGCCCCGCGAGCGCCGTCACGGTCTCGCCTTCCTGGCCCCCGGCGAAGGCAACGAAGCGGAGCGCCGCGTCGAGCTCCTCGGTGCCCTTCGCGACGCAGTACGCGTCCGAGTGCAGGATGCCGGACGGCTGCTCCGCCACGGGAAGCGGGGCCACGTCCCAAGACAGCCCCCGGACCTCCCGGAAGACGGGCGTGTCCCTCCGGGACGAGAGCAACATCCCGAGCTTGCTCGTGACGAACCGCGTCTCGAGGTCCTGAGCCGCCACCTCCTGCTCTGTCGGGACGACCTTGTCCTCGCGCACGAGATCGAAGATGAACTGCAGCGCCTCGACGGCGCGGGGGTCTTCGGCCATCGTGAAGCGGGTCGGCGCGTCGGGGGAGTCCACGATCTCGCCGCCGTTCGACCACACGAACGGGGCGACCCGGATGATGTTGGGCTCGATGCCGAGACCCCTCACGTCGTCGCCGGTATGGGCGAGGGCGTACTCACGGAAGTCCGCCCAGGACCAATCATCCGGGGGCCTCGCGAGGCCCGCCTTCTTGAAGAGCTTCTTGTTGTAATAAACGACGAGCGAGGAGATGTTCTGGGGCATGCACTGCAGCTGCTCCTCGTACGTGAAGGCCTCGATCGGCGGCTCGTAGTAATCGGCTAGGTCGATCCCGAGGTCCTCCAGGTGCGGGCTTAGCGGCTCGACCGCCCCCCTCACGACGAACTGCGAATACTCCCTGAAGTTCACGAGGAATACGTCCGGAGGCGAGCCGGTGGCGAAGTCGGAGGTGAGCTTCTGGAGATGGTCGTCCTTCTCCGCAACTTCGATCAGTTGGATCTTGACGTCCGGATTGGAGCGCTCGAAAGCGGTCGCGAGGGTCCTGTAGACGGCGACCTCTTCAGCCTCACCCGAGACCTGGACCTGGACGGCCACAGGATCCTCAGCCGTACCGGTGTTGCCTCCGGCCGTGTCGTCGGTGCAGGCACCCATCACGAGAGCGGCGAGCATCAAGAGCGAAAGGAGCACGTTCTTTCTCAACCGATCGACCTTTCGACTAGAGCTTCAACGTCTTGGAGAAGAAAGCCCGCTGTGCGGCGAGGAACGCCACCACAGCAGGAACAGTAGCTATGACCGACGCCGCGAGGAGGACGGGGAAGTTCGAGGGCTCGAGCGTCTGCAGTGCCCGCAGACCCTGGGGGACCGTGTACCTGTCGGGGTTCGCCAGGTACAGGAGGGGGTCGATGAAGTTCGACCAGTGGGCGACGAAGGCAAGGACCGCCACCGCGAACGCGGCCGGCTCGGCCAGCGGGAAAGCGACCTTCCGCCACACGGCGAGCGGCCCCAACCCCTCCAGCTCGGCGGCCTCGAACAAGCCCTTGGGTATCCGGCTGTAGGCCAAGGCGAAGATCAGTACGTAGAACGGAGCGGTGGCCATCAGGGCCGGGGCCATCAGGGGGATGAAGGTGTCGGTCACGCCGAGCCACTTGTAGATGACGGCCCGGGGGACCCAGAGGGCGCTGAGCGGGATCATCTGAGCCGCGATCGTCAGCCCGATCAGCCATCTGCGCGCCCTGGGTGCGGCTCGCACGATCGCGAACCCTGCCCACGACGCGACGAGGACCGTCACCGGGACGGCCACGGCGACGATGACGAGGGAGTTACTGAGATAGACGCCCATCGGGATGAAATTGAAGACCAGCCTGTAGTTGAGGAACGTGGCCGATTCCGGGATCAGCTCGAACCCGTCCGGGGGGGCGAGCCCGGCCGGTCGTAGCGAGCCGAGGAACATGAAGACGAGCGGCAGGACGAAGACGAGCGCCGTGATGAGAGCCGCGGCGGAGCGCAGTCCGGGACGGGTTCCTGGTCTCCTGCTCATGCGCGGTTCTAGCGCGGAGAGGCCGGTCAGGAGGCCGCAGCGAGCCGCTCGGCCGCGCTGCGGTACTGCTTGCCTGCGTGATAGCTCGAGCGAACCAGGGGCCCCGACTCGACCCAGGCGAAGTCGAGCTCGTTCTCGCCGTAGGCCTTGTAGCGGGCGAACTCATCCGGGTGGACCCAACGGTCCACAGGCAGGTGCCAGGAGACACTCGGCTGCAGGTACTGGCCGATCGTGAGCACGTCACATCCCGCGGACCTGAGGTCCCGCATCGCCTGGTGCATCTCGTCCTCACGCTCGCCCATGCCGACGATCAGGTTCGACTTCGTCACCTGGCCCGCACGCAGCTCCTTGGCCCAGCGCAGGAGCCCGAGGCTCGCCTCGTAGCCGAACCCGGGCCTGATCGTTGCATGCAGACGCGGAACGGTCTCGAGGTTGTGCGCCAGCACGTCCGGACGAGCCGCGATCACTCGGGCCAGGGAATCGCGCGGCTCTTCCTTGCGGCCCTTGAAGTCTGGGATGAGGACCTCGATGCCGCACTCCGGCCGCGCCTGCCTGACCGCCTCGATGACGGCGGCCCAATGTGCCGAGGCGCCGTCGTCGAGGTCGTCCCTGGCGACGCCGGTTATCACGGCGAAATTAAGGCCCATCAGGCGGACGGCTTCCGCGATCTTTGCCGGCTCTTCCACGTCGAGGGCGGCCGGGCGGGAGGTCATGATGTCGCAGAACCCACACCTGCGGGTGCACAGATCTCCGCCGAGGAGGAAGGTTGCCTCCCGAGCTTCCCAGCACTCGTAGATGTTGGGGCAGGCCGCTTCCTCGCACACGGTGTGCAGACCGCGCTCGCGCATGATGTCACGCAGCTCGGTGAAGTTCTCGCCCTTCTGGACCCTTACCTTCAGCCACTCGGGCCGACGCTCCGGTCGTGGAGCGGCTGCACCGGGAGCAGAACGCAGGGGCACGCCACGGCGGAGGTCACGCTCGACCTGCTCGCGCGTCTTGATCGTCGGAGCGATCACCTGAGGCATGTGGTTCTCGACGGCTTCTAGAACTCGGCCAGCGCATCTCTGCTCGATCGTGTCCGACGTCCAGCAAGGAACCAGCTCTCCAGCGTCGGAGCGAAAGGCATGGCGTGGGCGGCCCGGCGAGACGCACCACGGGGGCATCGAGATCGAGCAGCGTGCTCCGCTATCTGAGCGGCAACCTCGGCCCCCAGTCCCAGGAACTTGCTGTCCTCGTAGACCACCATCGCCTACCGGGTCTTCCTAATCGCACTCCGAGGACGGTGTCCATGTCGAGCGGGTAGATGCTCCGCAGATCGATGACCCGGATGTCGATGCCGTCGCGCCAACCGTCGTACGCTCCGACACAGAAGTGGTGCATGAGCCCGTAGGAGACGCAGGTCACGCCGCTGCCCGGCCTGCGCACCTCTGCCTTGCCGAACTCGATCTTGTAACGCTCGTCCGGAACCTCGCCCTTGATGAGCCGGTAGCACTTCTGTGCTCTAGGAAGATCACGGGGTCCGGGTCCTCTATGGCCTGGATCAACATCCCTTCGCGCCGTACGGGGTGGACGGGCGCGACTACTTCAGCCCCGGCACGTGAGCGAAGAAAGCCCGATGGACTGGGAGTGATAAAGGGCTTCCGTGGACCCCGCCTCCGTAAGGAGTGCGGATGACCATCGGCACCTCGAAGTCGCCATTCGAGCGGTACCTGATGCGGGCGGCCTCCTGAACGATCTGGTTGAAGCCGGGGAAGATGAAATCGGCGAACTGCATCTCGGCAACGGGGATCAAGCCGTCGATCGCCATGCTGATCGCGACTTCGGCGATCAGGGCCTCATCGAGCGGGGTGTCGAGGACGCGGCCCCACCGAACTCGTCGAGGAAGCCCATCGTGACGCGCGGAACACGCCACCCGACGCCCACGTCCTCGCCGAGCACGAGCATGCGCTCGTCCCTTCGTACCCGTCGAGCAGGGTGTCGTGGATCGACATCACCAGGTTCTTCAGGCATCACACGACTTCCTGTGCGTAAAACGTGCTGCGCGGCGGTGAGCGGGTCGGGAAAGTCGGCGGCCTCGGCGTCCTTGGCTCCTGCAGCGACTCCGGCCTTCGTCTCTTCCTCAGCGAGGCGATCTTCTCGTCATCGATCATGCCGACCGACTTGAGATAGCCCTCGAAACGAGGGACGGGTCTTTCGCCTTCCACTCGTCGACTCTTCCTTGCCTCCTGTAGGTACGGTCGTCCGAGGTGTGGGAGAAGTGGCGGTAGGTACGGGAGCTCGAGAAGCGTCGGGCCTTCCCGGCCTCGCTCTGTCCACGGCCTCCTTGGTGAGGCGGTGGAAGTACCCTCGAGGATGTCGTTGCCGTCCCCGACGAAGCCGGGTGACCCTGTAGCCCTCGGCCCGCTCTGTGGACGCTGCCGGCCACCTGCTGGGACTCGTGCACGCTGATCGCGCCGCTGTTCTCGCAGATGAAGACGATCGGCAGCTTGTGGATGCCGGCGAAGTTGAGGGCACCGTGCCAGTCCCCTCGGACGTGCCTCCTCGCCGAACCAGGTCCCGACCACGGCGTCTTCCTCTTCAGCTTCGAGTAGCGATGCCCGCTTCTTGTGCAGCACTCGTCGAGATCGGTGAGGAACTGGGTGATGATGTTGCGCTCCTTGGAGTTCCAGTGAGCGGGCATCTGGCGCCCGCCGGAGGACGGGTCGTCCTTCTTGCCGAAGAGCCCGAGGAAGACGTCCTTGGCGGTGAAGCCGGCGACGAGCACGAGCGCCATGTCCCTGTAGTACGGACAGAAGACATCCTTGCCGCTTTCCGAAGGCCCAGCCCGGATGACCTGCGCCGCCCGTGACCGGACACCGGCACCACGAACGGCGCTTTCCCCGATGCGGGAGGCCCCACTGCCGCTCATCGCAGGCGCGGGCCAGCAACATGTACCGGTACATCCCGAGCAGGTCGTCTTCCTTCAGCCCCAACTCGGTGTGCAGGTCGGTCCCCAGACATATGTCTCTCCCTCCTCCGTTGCCTTCTGCGGCTGCGGCTGCGGCTGCGGCTGCGGCTGCGGTTGCCGTGTCGCTCCGGCGGCACCTTGATCTGCGCCGGATGTCTCCAGACGAGCGGAACTTCGAAAACAGTAGATAGGTGATTCGCCGCAACTTCTCCGACTTCCTTGACCGTATGGGCGCGGCCGGTCTCAGCCCGACCGAGGTGACCCAGCGTCCCTGGATCCCACAGGGAACGATACCTCCCGGAACATGCCGAGGTCGGGGGTCGCTGAGGGCGAATCCGTGCATCGTCACTCCCGTTATCTTCACCTGGATCGCACCGATCTTGTTGTTGCCCACCCAGACCCCGTGCTCGGGGGTCGCTTCGGCTCCCACGACGCCGAGCGACTCCACCGTGGCCAGCACGACCTCCTTCGAGTTTGCGGAGATAAGCGAGGTACTCCTCGCCGAGGGCCAGTGATCGGGTAACCCACCAGCTGCCCCGGCCCGTGGTAGGTGGCGCCCCTGTCCACGCGGTGAAGCGAGATCCCCTTCGCACGGCGCTCTGACTCGTCGAAGACGAGGTTCCGCGAGAGCCCTCCGGCCCAACGTGTAAGTCGGCGGGTGCTCCAGCAGGATCAGCGAGTCCGAGACCCCGCCGGCGAGGCGAGCGTCGAACAGCGTCCGCTGAAGTGCCCAGGCGGCCTCGTACTCCAAGAGGCCCAACCATGCGGCTCCAGCTGCTTCGGCACAGGCTCTCCTACAGGTAAGGGGAGAGGTCAGCAGAACCAAGTCCGTCGTCTCGATCCGCCTCCGGCAGACGAGCAAGGAACTTCGCCGCCTCTGCACCATCGATGATCCTGTGGTCCCACGACATCGGCAGGAAGCCCATGCTCCGGATAGCGATCGAGTCGTCGGGGTCACCACGACACGCTTCTCGATGGCCTCGAAGGCGAGGATCGCCGCCTGGCCCCGGAGGGATGATCGGGACCGACATCTTGGACCCGAACGGGTCCCGGGTTCGTGATCGAAGGTCCCGCCCGTCAGGTCATCGGGAGTCAGCTTCTTGGAGCAAGCCTCGTCGCGATGTCGTTGATCGCTCTGGCGAGGCCGGGGATGTTCTTCTCGTCGGCGCCCTTGATGACGGGCACGATGAGGCCCCCACCGTCGAGGGCCACGGCGATGCCAAGGTTCACGTACCGCTTCACGAGGTTCGCCTGGTTCGCCTCGTCGAACGTCGAGTTCACCTCGGGCATCTCTACGAGCGTGTCGCAGACGGCCTTCGCGAGGAACGGCATGAAAGTGAGGTTGAAGCCCCCTTGCGCCTCCGTGAACCGCGCCTTCACCCGGGAGCGGAGCTTCACCACGTTCGTCCAGTCGGCCCGACCTCTCCCCCAGGCCTGGCCGTCTCGTGGCTGGAGGCAACCATGTGCTCCGCGGTCCGGCGCCGGATGTTCGACCAGGGAACCAGCTCTTCGCGCCCTGCGGGACGAGCCCCGGCCGCCGGCTGTGCAGGCTGCTGGGCGTCCGGCGCCTGGGCTGCCGGAGCCTGGGCCGCGGGAGCCTCGGCTGCCGGGGCCTGGGGCCGGACTTGCGCTCTTCGACGAACCGGAGGACGTCCTGCTTGCGGGACCCGGCCCCCGGTGCCCGTTCCGCTCACCTCTTCGCCGAGGTTCACATCGTTCTCGTCGGCGAGGCGGCGGACGAGGGCGAGGATGACCCCTCTTCGATGTCCCTGCCCTCTTGCCTGTCCTTGACCTGGCCCGCGCTCCTGCGGGCGCGCCTCGGGCTGCATCCCGGCCGCTTCGGCTCCGGCTGACCCTGGTCGGCGCCTTCGACTCGGCTGCCTCGCCCACCTCGGCCCTGCGCTGCTCCTCCTGGCCCGGGGTGGCGTCACCCTCGGCTTGTCCGGCATCAGCCGGCGCGCCTCGGCTTCCCTGTTCTTGAGCGACCTGAGCCGCACCTGCTGGGCTGATCGGGGGGCCGGGTCGTCAGAGGGGGCGGAGGGTGAGGGGGCCGATGCCCGGCGGTCCCCCCTGCAGCACCGTCACCTGCGGCACCGTCGTCGGCGGCACCGTCGCCGATGATCGAGAGGGGTCCCTACGGAGACCGTGTCGCCCTCCTGGACGAGGATCTTCTGGATCGCCCCTCCGGCGGAGGACGGAGCCCGGAGTCGACCTTGTCGGTCGAGGATCTCGACGAGGAGCCCGTCCCTTCGTCGATGTGGTCGCCCTCCTTCTTCAGCCAGCGGGTGATGGTGCCCTCCACCACGGTTTCTCCGAGCTGCGGCATTCACTTGCCATCCGGACGACCCTCCCTGGGATTCGATTCGTTTTGGTTGCGATGCTGCGGACCGACTTCTACGAAAGGGCCGCGGGCGAAGGAGGAGCCTACCGCTCTGCCGGTGCACGGCCCGAGCGCCCGCTGCACCCCCGGAGGCAGCGGTAGCTTTCGCCTCGGGTCATCGACGAACGCGTATGAGGCAAAATACCCTGAGGTCACCGGAAACGGCCCACCCCCAGACGGGCCCACCGAGCTGCGGGCGATCGTGCGTCCCCCATCCCGGGACCTTCGACCCCTCGCTCTCTCGAACTACACCTGGAGAAGAGCTCGATCGACCCCGAGCTGGCCTCCATCCAGCACCTCACCTTCACCTCCTCTTGCCCAGCCTCGGAGTGAAGCCGATCGAGCTGGCGACTGATGAGAGAGAGAAAGTTCCCTGACGGATGCTTCACACAGGACACAGCCGTCATCCCGGGTCCCAAGGCGGCCTCCTCAGGTCGAGAGCCGGCGCGCCGTCACGCGCCGGTGAAGCAGACGAAGCGGCGAAGGCTCCCGCTCCGATCCTGGAAGCGTTGGATGTGCTCCCGAAGGGGCACCCCCGAGGGGGGTGATGTCCTCCACCTCCCCGACAAGCTCGTGGTGGGAAGGTCCCGCCGCACGAACGAGAGCGGTCGCAGGGAGGCTCCGGTGTTCAGCGCCGCCTGCGCTGGCAAGCTCGACGGTCGGCTGCGACATCCCGCCGGAGACGCTCACCCTCTCCTCGCCCTCGCCGGCGCGGGCGGCAGGACTGGTCCTCGGTCTCGCCGAGAGGCTGGCGCATGAGGCGTTCCACGGAGCAGAGCTCCTCGTGATCCCTGAGGAGGCACGCCACGGGGGGAACGCGCTCGCGGTGGGGCTGGAGGTCATCCTCGGCACCGGCTATCCCTTCATCACCCGGACGCTGGAGCAGCAGGGCTTCACCGTGCACGCGATCGACATGTCCGAGTTCGAGAAGGCGGACGCCGGGCCCACCTGCCTGGCTCTTTTCGTCCCGGCCTAGGCATTTGCTCGGGGCCGGTGCCCCGGCCTAGCTTTTCGTTCCGGGCCGGTGCCCCGGCCTAGCTTTTCGTGCGGTCCATCCGGGCTCGCCATTCGACCGGCCTCGCCTCCGGGCGAGGCCGCAGCCCCTAACCCACCTTGACGAGACGGACGTAGTCGGTCGTTCCCGCGGGGTTGCCGGGTGTCCCGGCGACGATGGCGACATGCTCTCTCGGCCGCACGATCCCGGCCCCCAGGCACGCCGCGCAGGCACGCTCGACGTCCTCTTCCGCGGTCAGGTCCGGGGGTGTGGCTCCAACCGGGAGGGGCGTGACGCCCCAGGTAAGACAGAGAGCGCCGAGAACGCTCCGCACCTCCGAGAGAGCGACTATCCGCATCGCGGGACGGAAGGCGGCCACCCTCATCGGGGTCGAGCCCGTCCTCGTCGGGCACAGGATGGCCGACACGCTGAGGTCGGCGGCAGCTTGGACCGCGGCGTGCGCGACCGCCCAGGACATCGGGTCGTCGTACATGTCGGCCCGCAGGGGCTGAGCCCTTCTCTCCATGAGCTCGGCCTTCGCCGCCTCCGCTTCCTCGGCTATCTCGACCATCTTGAGCACGGTTTCCATCGGGTGGTGCCCTACCGCAGTCTCCTCAGAGAGCATGAGAGCGTCGGTACCGTCGAGCACCGCGTTCGCAACGTCCGCCACCTCTGCACGCGTGGGCAGCGGGGCCCTCGTCATGGACTCCAGCATCTGAGTGGCGGTGATCACCGGCTTCCCCGCTTTGTTGCACGCCGAGATGATGCGCTTCTGCAGGTGCGGGACGCGGCTCACCGGCAGCTGGATGCCGAGGTCCCCCCTCGCCACCATCACTGCGTCCGCCTCCCGCACGATCCCGCGCAGGTTTTCGACCGCCGAACGGGTCTCGATCTTGGCGACGAGGTGTGGCCTGTGACCGATCTCCGGGAGGGCGGAACGCGCCCTCTGCATATCTTCCGCGTCTCGGATGAAAGACAGGCCGACGAGGTCGACCTCCATCTCCACCGCGGCCGCCAGCGCCCGTTCGTCCTCCTGAGTGAAGGCTTCGATAGCCCTCTCGGCCGAGGGGACGTGCATCCCCTTGCGCGAGCGCAGGTTCCCCCCGCGCACAACGGTCGTCATCACGTTGCCGTCCCGCACCGCCTCGGTTCGAAGGATGATCGCTCCGTCGGCGAGGAATATCTCTTCGCCTTCGGACACCATCGAAGCAAGCTCGGGGACGCTGGTTGAGACCCTGTCCCTGTCGCCCGGCTCCTGATCGCGGGTGAGCATGAAGGTGGCGCCGGTGGCGAGGGTGACCATCTCGCTCTGGAGGAGGCCAGTTCGCATCTTCGGACCCGGGAGGTCGGCGAGGACCCCGACCACGCGGCCCAGGTCATCGGCCGCAGCGCGGGCACGCTGGACGGCTGCTGCGTGCTCCTCGCGCGCCCCATGGGCGAAGTTGAGACGGACCACGTCGACGCCCGCCTCCAGCAAGGCCCGGATCTGCTCCGGCGTGCTGGTGCTGGGCCCCAACGTGGCGACGATCTTGGTCCGTCGCACGGGGCTCACCTTGCTATCAGGCGCCGTGAAGGGGCTTGCCCGCGAGTTCCAAGAACGTCTCTCCCACGGCCTCGGACAAGGTCGGGTGCGGGTGGATCAGCTCGGCGAGCTCTTCGGGGAAGGCCTCCCAGGCGGTCGCGAGCATCGCCTCGGAGATCAGGTCGGAGGCCCGGGGGCCGACGATGTGGACCCCGAGGATCGCTCCGTCCTTCTCGGCAACCGTCTTCACGAAGCCCTGCCCGCCCCCCAGCATCAGCGCCCTTGCGTTCGCGGAGAACGGGTACCTCTTCGTCACGACCTCGAGGTTCATCTCCCTCGCCTTCTGCTCGGTCAGGCCCACGGCCGCGACCTCCGGAGAGCAGTAGATGACGTGAGGGATCTGGCTGTAGTCGACGGGGGCCGGGTTCTCGCCGGCCAAGCGCTCGGCGATCTTCATGCCTTCGATGAAGGCGGTGTGGGCAAGTTGGGGGTGTGGCCAGTTCGCGTCGGGGATGTGGACGGCGTCGCCTATGGCATAGACGCCCTCGACGCTGGTCCGGAAGTTGACGTCGGTGACGATGAATCCCCGGTCGGTCTTGACGCCTGCCTCTTCGAGCCCGATCCCGTCCGTGCGCGGAGCCCGACCGATCGCGACGAACATCTTCTCGCCAGAGATCGTCTGGCTCGTGCCGTCCTTGTCGATGATCACCTCGACCCCGGACTCGCTCGTCCTGGCGTCCGTGACCGAGACCCCGAGGTGGAACTTGATGCCGCGCTTCATGAGGAACTTGTGGAGGGCCTCGGAGATATCGGAGTCCTCTGCGGGAGCGATCCGAGGAAGCATCTCGACGACCTCGACCTCTGCCCCCAGGGACCTATAGAGACTTGCGAACTCGAGGCCGATGTAGTTGCCTCCGACGACCACCACAGAGCCTGGAACGCTGTCGGCATCGAGCCCATGGTTCGAGTTGTAGACGCGCTCTCCGTCCGCGGGCATGAAGGGAAGGTCACGCGGGTACGAGCCGGGAGCGAGGATCAGCCCCTTTTCCGCCTGGAGGCTGCGCTCGCCATCGGCGGTCTTCACGACGATCGTGCGAGGGCCGGCCACGCGTCCCTCTCCCTCGACCAGCTCCACCTTCTTGTGCCTGACGAGGCCCTGCAAACCTTTGTACATGCGGCCGACCACAGACTCTTTGAAGGTGAGGACCTTGCCCCAGTCGACCTCGGGCTCTGCCGAGACCATCACGCCGAAGTCACCGGCGTGCCTGATCTCGTCCACCAGCTCTGCAGAGTGAAGGAGAGCCTTGGTCGGGATGCAGCCGCGATGAAGGCAGGTGCCGCCTACCTTGTCTTTCTCGACCATCGCCACGGAAAGTCCGAGGGCCCTCGCTCGGAAGGCGGCCGAGTAGCCCCCGTTTCCTCCACCGAGGATGACCACGTCGAACGTCTCCGACCCCTGCGCCACGACAAACCTCCCAAAGCTAGTCCGAAGCTTCGACCCTACACGGGGGACCTACGCCCTCTGCTCCCCGGTTCTAGCGGGCATAGACTGCCGGCATGAAGGGGGACCGGGTAGAGATCGTGGTGGATACGGGAGGCGGCTCCCAGGTGTTCGAGATCGTCGCTTCCAGAGCCGGCAGGCGCGTCGAGGTGTCGAACGCGAGGGGGGTGGTCGAGGTCTCCGAGTTGACCCGCTCCGGTCAGGTCGTTCGCTCCAGCCGCTTCATGGCCACACGCGTCATAGCTCTCGTCGAGTATCCCGCCGCCGACGAAGAAAGAGAGCCCACGGCCCGCCACCCGAAGGAGCCGGAGAACCAATCCTCCCTGCTCTAGCTAACGGACGCTCGTCGTACGGAGGGCGCCGCAGTGCTTGCAGTACGGAGCATGGGGCGAGATCAGCCCTCCGCACTCATCGCAGCGTCCCGGCGTCACGCGACCCGCTCTCGCTTTGCGGGCGGCCGCCACCGCGAGAGCCCCGAAGGCCACGATGAATCCGACGATCACCAGGCCCTTCACGTCGAAACCGGCCCCCAGCCCTAGGAGCAGCACCGCAACGAGAGACAGAAGAACGAACGCCGGGACGCCCGGGATCATCTAGAGGACCCTCGGCAGCCAGGCGAGCACCGCGTCCAGAGCCTCCGGCACCATCCGCAGCACGTGATCGGCCCCCTCGATGATGTAGAGCTCCCCCGCCGGCGCTCGCTCCGCGAGCTGGTGCGCGTGGTGCACCGGGATCAGCTCGTCTTCGGTCCCGTGCACGATCAGCACCGGCACCCGGACCTTCGAGATCACTTTCTCGGTTGCCACCTGGTCGAATTCCGCCGCCCACGCCGTCGGGTCCCGAAGCACCTCGGGGGCCAAGGGCATCCCCGCCTCCTCGGTGATCTTGCGCATCGCTTCCGCGGTGTCGGTGGCGAAGGAGACCCATGCCGCAGGAGCGGCGAGCAGTGCCACCGCGTCCACGGGCGCCCCCCGAGCCGTCACGGTGGCGGCGACTGCGCCTCCTGCCGACGACCCGACCACGGCAACGCTCAGACCGGCGACCCCGTCGAGTGCCCGGGCCGCGTCGATCGCCGCACGGGCGTCGCGGACCCACCCCTCGATAGAGAAATATCCGCGGGACTCGCGCGCCCCTCTCATGTCCACCCAAGCCGTGGCCCACCCGTGATCGGCGAAGTCCGAGGCGATGCCGGGGTAGCCCCGGTCCCCCGGCGCGGGCGGGTTGATCGAGGGGATGCCATGCAGCAGCAGGACGAGGCCCCTTGGGCTCTCGGGCACGAACGCGCCCCCGGCCAGCCGCTGCCCATCACAGAGCGGCATGAGGTCGTGCTTCGTCGTCACCACAGGCGTCTCTTCGGGTTCACGGCCGAAGTCTAGGGGTGCCGCCAGGGCGGCACGTGCCGGGGCCGACCTCGGCGCGTACCCTCACTGAGATGGATGCCAAGGTGAGGCCGGGACGGGCGCAGCGTGTGGCGCTCGTCTCGCTGCTGATAACGCTGGGATTGGCCTTCTTGAAGCTCGGCGTGTGGGTCTCCACATCCAGCCTTGCGATCCTGTCCCAGGCGTTCGACTCGTTGCTCGACCTGGCCGGGCTGAGCCTCGTCTTCGTCGGGGTCCGGGTGGCGGCGAAGCCGGCGGACGAGGGCCACCACTACGGGCACGCGAAGGCAGAGAACCTCTCCGCGTTCGCACAGACCTTGCTGATCGGCGTGATCGTCGTCTTCCTCGCGTTCGAGGCGACGAGGCGGCTCATCTCTACGGCTCCCCCCGCGATCTCGGCCCCCTGGTACGCGTTCGCCCTTCTCGGTCTGTCCGCCGTGATCGACATCTTCCGGGTTCGGCTCCTCCTGGGCGCGGCTCGATCCGAGGGGTCCGAGGCGCTGGCGGCCGGTGCGCTGAACCTGGCGGGAGACGTGGCCACCACGATCGTGGCGCTCGTGAGCCTCTTCCTCGTGCGCCGCGGGGTACCGAACGCGGACGCGATCGGCAGCCTCATCGTCGCCGCTGTCGTGGCGCTCGGCGCCCTCCGCCTCGGCAAGAGGTCGGCGGACGTCCTGATGGATCGCTCGCCCTATTCCCTGCAGGCCATAGAGGCCGCCGCAGCCGCAGCCCCCGGCGTGACCGAGGCGCGGCGGGTGCGGGTGAGAGGCAGCGGAGGCAACGTGTTCGCAGACATCACGGTGGCAGCCGGCAGGACGACCTCGCTGGAACGGGCGCACGATATCGCCGAAGGGGTCGAAGAGGCCGTGGGGAAGGTCGCCCCCGGGGTGGACGTGGTCGTGCACGTCGAGCCTTCGTCGGAGAGCGCCCGTCTGGGCGAGAGAGCTCAGGCTGCCG
>JAUJNU010000052.1 GCA_030448085.1 Actinomycetota bacterium
GGCCTCAACGTTGCCTACGACGTTCCCGCCGACCGCAAGTTCATCGGCAAGCGTCTGGTGGCCCTCGCCCTCTTGCTCGCCACCGGCATCCTCGGCGGGGTCCCCTCCCCGATCTTCACGTTCGGTGAGAGCCTCGTCTTCCAGATCATCGGCTGGGTCTTGACGGTCGCCGCCGTGATCGTCCTGTTCTCGGTCTTCTACTACCTCGGCCCGAACCGGCCAAAGCGCCCGAGCTGGCAGTGGGTGAGCCTCGGTGGTGTCGTCGGTGCCACGCTGTGGATCGTTTCCTCCGTCGGCTTCGGCTATTACGCCTCGAACTTCGGGAGCTACGACAAGACCTACGGCACCCTGTCGGGCGTCATCATCCTGATCTTCTGGCTCTACCTGAGCGCGATAGCGGTCCTCGTCGGCGGCGAGCTCAACGCCGAAACCGAACGCCAAGCAGCCAAAGCCACCCCCTAGCCTCCGCCCGCTAGCCCCGCGCTCCCCGCCCCTCGCTTCGCCGGTCCCACCGGGACGTTTCCGGAACTCGTCGAAATGACTCCCGCTCAGCGGCAATAAACCAGGCGAGAACATCACCTATTGAGCATGCGGCTCTCGATGATCCGGGTTAGGCGGTCGTAGAGAGACGCTAGCCAGGGGGGATCGTTGGACGCAGTGCCACTCTTGACGATGGCCCCATCGTGCTTCAGTGAGTAGAGGACGCCGTCCAGAACGTGCGGGTTCGCTCGATCGATTACCTCCCCAGGGCCCGGCCAGGGAGATCGTTCGAGGTCCTCCCGTAGAGTCACCATCTGACCCTCGCTCAGCTGGAAATGCAGTGTCTTGGACCCCGATCCATCTCTGATCCTCAGGGTTGCCGCGCCGCTCTCGTCGAGCTCGAGATGCCTGTCGATGCCCCATCCCCCCGTGACCTTGTAGACCAGGAAGGATTCCTGTTCTTCTTCTGGCGATGGACGGGCCGCGACCGAGTCAAGTTCGTTCAATATCTCCCGCAGCCAGGGCGGGTCGTCGGCACCCGTGCTGGTGGAAGCGATTCCTCCTCGGTGTTCTACGGTGAGGGTCGCACCGTCGAATCCTCCCCCCTCGGAGTGCACCGCTTCCCCCGGGCCAGGCCAGGGTGAATCCTCTAGCAGCGTTCGCAGCCGCGACATCTGGTCCTGGTTCAGGTGGAACGATTCCCAAGTCGTCGTCTGTGGTTTCTCAGGGTCCCTCCTGATCGGCCTGATCGTCAGCTCGGCTGCTCCACTCTCGTCGATCTCGAGACGCTGGTAGAACGAGGTGTACTCAACCTTGACCTCGTATACGAGGAAGGGCTCGCCAATTACGATGATTTCACGGAGCTTCTTGAAGAGGGACTTAAGCCATGTCGGATCGTCCGGCGTTCCTCCGCTCCTTACGACGCCCCCTGCATGGCTGACGGAGTAAAAATAGCCGTCGGCA
Organism: Actinomycetota bacterium; assembly: GCA_030448085.1. Next base: position 1,444 of record JAUJNU010000052.1, read on the forward strand.
GCGTACCCCCCATAGTCCACCTCTTCCCCGGCCCCCGGCCATTCGGACTCTGACAGTCGCTCTCGTAGGTCGTTCATCTGCGCATCGGTCAAGCGAAAGCTCGATCGGAAAGTCTCTTGAGGGACCTCGTTGCCAGCAAGTTGAATGATGGTGGCCGCTCCGCTCTCGCGGATCTCCAGGCGCTGGTGCTGACCCCCCGAATACCCCCCACGCCCCTCGTACGCCAGAAAGACTTCGTCTTCGTTCTCCGATGCCGGAGGGAGCGGATCCATGGTCCTGGCCCCCGGCCGGGTGAGGCCCCAAGTCGACCCTCCAAGCAGAACGGCCAAGAGGGCAGCAACGGCGACCCCACGGTAGAGGCGGCTCTTGTCGCCCCGTTCCCTGATCGAGGCCGCGTCGCCCGGCGGGACTTTCATCCCCTCTGCGGCCCGTTCGAACAGCCGGTCTAGGTCTCTATCCATCGTGGTCCTCCATCAACTTTCGTAGCGCTGCTCTTCCTCGAGCGAGATGAGATTTGACCGTGCCCTCGCTGGTTCCCATGAGGTCGGCGACGGCGGCGACCGGAAGGTCACCGATATAGGTGAGAACCAGAGCCTGAGCCTGCCGGTGGGGGAGCCTGCGCAGCGCCGCCACGAGATCCAGCCGAGCTTCGCCGGCTGCGGGGGCGGGGGCCCGCCCATCGGAATTGACCATGGGCCTCTGTCGGTTCCGCTTGGCGAGGTTCAAGGCCGTCGTCATCACCCATCCGCCGGCCCACTCGTGCTTGGAAAGCCGGCGCCAGCGCACGTAAGCCTTGTGGAACGCATCCTGGGTGACGTCGAAGGCCTCATCCGGCCCGACCACGAAACGCACCGCCCGGTAGACGCTGGCGTACTCCCGCTCGTAGAACTCGGTGAAGGAAGCCATCAGCGGCCGGCGGAGAGCGAGGGTTGCATCCACACTTCTTACAAGGGGCAGGTGGCGCCGTTTGGGTTACAGGACGTCAGAAGCAGGGCCCTTCTCGTCGGACGGCTCCCGCCTGAGCGGGGCTGAACGCGACAAGAATCCGAGTGGAGCGGCCCGCTCGGGGCAACGGGGTTGAGAGCTGGAAGCTCCCGTTGTCAGGAGGAGCTTTCGGGGCTGATCCCTACCTCCTCGAGGGTCAGGTCGATGAACCTGTCCCAGTTCTCCTCGATCAGGCGGACCATCTCTTCCTCTTCCGCCCGGTTCTGCCGGGCCATGGCAGCGGTCTCCTCGTCGCCCGCGCGGTTCGCGAGACGCTCCAGTAGCTCGTAGCTCGCGATCTCGAGGTGCTCGGTGACGAATGCGTCCCGTGCGTTCTTGCCGGGCTTCTCGGGCCGCAGCGCATCGCCGGTGCCCTTGGTCAGCGCGCCGAGGACCGCCGATACCTCACGAAGCTTCGAGGTCGACTCGCCGTGCGCCTCGAGGCGCCCTCTCACCCGCTCGGCGTGGACGCGCGTCTGCTCCTTGTGAGCCTCCAGACCTTTCTTGATCTTCTCGTCCTCGGTCGTGAGGATCATCGAGGTGAGCATATGGAGCACGTTGTGCTCCATCGCGTGTGCGTCCTTGAGGTAGCGGACGAGCATTCCCTGGACGTCTTTGTCCGGCATCGTTACCTCCTTGATCGGGGATGTGCCTGCTTACTGGTACTTACCCAGGAACGGTCGATGGAGACCTAAAGGCGAGGAGTTATTCGTCGCGTCCGAGGATGAACCACAGGATCACGACCATGAGGACGAGCGTCGCTGCGAACACGATGAAGGCGATACCGCCCTCGACGCCCGCGTTGATCCCGCTGGTGCAGCCTCCAAGAGCAAGCAACGCCAGAGAGGCGAGAATGGACCGCAGGAGAGGCCGTGGCAGGCGAGTCACGCCATCGCCTCCTCTTTCCTGCGCCGAACGGCTTTCTCGGAACGGCTGAGCCCGACCAGGTGGAGCACGAACAGGACGAGCGTGCCTGCCGTGATCTGGCGGGCCATGAGGAGCGGGTTCCCGGGGTCGTAGGACATCACGACGAACAGCGTGTCTCCTGCGCCGGGGTTGCCCTCTTCGTCGGGGGCGGGCTCGAGCGTCACTGCACCGAACGTGTCCCCGTCCTGCTCGAGGAGGCGCGCGGAGTCCGTGGCCACAACCACGTCCGCCTCGCTGTCGTAACCGAAGTTCTCTCCTTCTGTGATCGACTGCGCGAGGAGCTCGGTAGCGGCGCTCTCGAGCTCCGATGCTTGCGTCATCTGGGCCGCGTCTTCCGTGTCCGGTGCCAGCCATGGGCCTTCGGGGTACTCGGCGGCGGGGCCGAACTCGAGCTCCGCCGGTTGGTCGTTGATGTCGAGCGGGTTCCAGGTGGGCAGAACACCCACCGGCCCGAGGGGGGTCCCGTAGGACCACACGGCACCCATGATCAACAGGAAGGCCAGCGTCACGGAGGCGGTGATGAAGTATGCGAGTCGGCCGCCGAGGACGATGGCGAGAAGGAGCCACACGCTGCCGCAGAAGATGATGATGGCGGAGATAGTCGCGGCATAGCCGATGATCGCCGTCATCTAGAGCGTCCGCTCGTATTCCATGACGGCGCGGATCTGTGCCTCCGTTAGCGGGTAGTTGGGGGCCGGGATGCCTTGGGCCGGGGCCTCGGCGAACGCCGGCATGAAAGCGAAGCGTCGCCCGTTCTGGATCGTCGAAAGGTGGGCCTGCTCGTCGAGATGTTTGACGTCGCCCTTCCACAGTGCCGCCCCGGGGTACCAGACCGGGAGAGTCTCGGGGTCGCCATCGTCGCTCCGCCCTTCTTTACCCTGACCCTCGGGGCCGTGGCATACGGCGCAGCGGGCTTCGAAGATCTGCTTGCCGGTGGAGCAGTCGGCCGCCGCTGGCTCCCCGGGCTTGCAAGCCTCGGCGAGCTGGGCGGGAGGCTCCTGGTTCCCGGGGAGTGTCTTCAGCCAAGCGATGACGTCGTCCACCATCTGACTGGTCATCGAGCCCCCGTATTCGACGCCCCAGGTCGGCATGTCGGTGCCCGGCCGGCCGCGCTCGATAGTGAAGCGCACGACCTCTTCGTCCCACCGGTTGAACACGTTGTTCAGAGGGGTGCGTTGTATCTGACCTTGCTTCCGTCGGCGGTGGCGAGGGAACTCTCCCCCCTGCCCTTCACCTCCGTGACAGGTGGCGCAGCCTGACCTAGGGCGATCCTCTCCTCCGAGCTCCTTGTACTGCAGCGGGTCCACGATGCCCTCGGGAAGTTGCGGGGCACCTGGTAGGTGAACTTACCCCGGTGCACGGCCTCTTCGTCGAAGCGCTCGGCGAAATGCTCCTGCCGGTTCTTCTCCGGGAGCCAGTAGGCGACGATGAAACCGGCGGAGGATGGTTGCGACGAAGCCCGCCCACTGCATACGCTCGAGGCGGGGCCCTTCGAGCTTCTCGTCGGTCGGGGCGGGGCGCATCGCCTGTGGGATGCCGAGCGTGGCGCGGCGGGGCTTCCCGGCTTGCCCGTCCGAGCGACGAACACCGCCCACATCAGCGCCGCGGGCACGAACACCACGAGGGCTATCAGGAGGATGTCGGTAGTTTCCACCGCTGCCTTCTTTCCTTTCCTCATTGGGGCACGCAGAGGGCGCCTGCCTGCTCCGAGAACTTGTCCCAGGTGTTGGTCCCCGCGGAGGCCCGAATTCTACCTTGCCGGTGTCGACGATGAGGGCCCCGCCCTCGATCGTCACCGGGAACCGGTCAGCCCCTCGGCGCCGGTCCGCCGTAGAACTCGCCGTGCAGGCGGTACTTCGACCCGTGGCACGGGCACTCGAACAGCATCGACTTCTCGCAGTGGGGCACCGAGCAGCCGAGGTGGACGCACTTCCGGTAGAGGGCCTGGAGCCCTTGTACTCGTTGGCGCTGACGATCGCGTAGACGGGCGAGTCGCCGGTCCCATCGTAGTAGGTGAGCCAGAAGCGGCCGTCCGCGACGAACAACGGCTTGAACCCGTTGGCGGGGCCGATCTGGGCCATGATGTCGTCGTAGTTGCCGGCGTTGATCTTGGTGCCGAAACCACCGGTCAGCTTCGGCCACAGAAACGAGAGTGAGCTCATCCCGAAGAGGCCGAGGAACCCGACGAACGAGAGCGACCAGGCCCGGTTGAGGAACTGACGGCGGGACACCGACGAGCTCGTCGGGGTCAGGGGTTTGCGGGCGGCGGGGGAACGGGTCTCCACGGTGACGTTGCCCCCGCCGGCTCCAGCCCCGGCGGGCTTAGGCGAACGCCGGGACGGGCTGGACGTGCGGGCTTGGCCGACTCGTCCTTGGGCTCGCCGCCCGGCAGCCGCTGCCCTCGCGGTGCTTGCGGATCGTGACGTTGGCCATGAAGAGCGCCCAACCGCCGATGCTGAGGGCAACGATGATGAGCGCGATCGTGCCGGGACTCACTTATGCCACCTCACAATTCAAAGAAGATGCCGCCTTCCCAGGGGAATACGAAGTTGAAGCCTGGGCCTCGGAAGAACATACCGATGATCGTCAGCACGGCGAACGTCAGCAGGAAGTAGCTGATGAGCACGATCGCCAGCTTGCGATCGTCGGGCCGCGCCGACGGGTTCCTGTCGATGAACGGCGTGGCGATCATGGCGATGATGATCACCTGCGGGATCGTCACACCGGCTACCTGAGGGTGGAAGTAACGCAGAAGCTCCTGCAGGCCTAGGAAGTACCAGGGGGCCCTTCGAGGGGTTGGGCGTCTGGTTGAAGTTCGCCAGGTTACGAAGCGGAGCGTCAACCGCTGTCGAAGAACGTGAGAAGCGCCAGGACCACGAGCAGTGAGACGAACTCGGCAGCCATCCAGGTGCGGCCACACGTTGACCCGGTCCATCGGCTGACGCTCGACCTTCCTGGATCGCCTCGGGCTTTACGACCGCGAGCAGGCGCTGGACCCGCTCGGGCACGGCCGGCCCCCCGTTCCCCACGGCCTTCTTGAGGGGGGCGCCACCTCCACCCCGGCCCGCCGGCTTCGCCGCGGCCGGCTTGCCGGCAGCCGCGGGCCGGCAGTTGCGGCAGCAGCCGCCGGCTTGGCGGTCTCGCCGCGGTCGCAGCGGCGGGGGAGGGGATGCGGATGCGGCCCGGGGCGCCGTCGCCTTGTCGGGCTTGTTGGGTGTAGCCGAGCCCCGCGAGGCTCGGACCCGTGCGGCCTTGGCTCGTGCCTGGGCGACTGCCGGAGAGGAGCCCTTGGCGGTCTCCTCGGCCAGTGTCTGCTCGTAGATCTCGTCAGGTGTCGGCATAGCTCTTTATCTCCAGCCCCTACATGGGCCCGAGATACCGTCCTTTCTGACTCGCCAGAAGTGGATAGAGATGAAGATCACGATCACGAATGGAAGAAGCAGCACGTGGAGCGTGTACCAGCGAAGAAGTGTTTCCGCACCGATGACCGGGCCGCCCAACAGGGCGAACTGGACCTGACCTCCCACGAGCGGCGTGTTCTTCATCATCTCGGTGCCGACCGTGACGGCCCAGACGGCGAGCTGGTCCCATGGGAGCAGGTATCCGGTGAATGCGAGGAGCAGGGTGAGAAGGAGAAGGATGACGCCACGACCCAGTTGAACTCCCGCGGCGGCTTGTAGGCGCCGGTGTAGAAGACCCGGGCCATGTGCAGGAACACCGTGATCGTCATGAGGTGGGCCCCCACCTGTGGAGGTTTCGCACGAGCAGGCCGAACGAGACCTGGGTCGAGAGGCGCTGCATGTCCTGATACACGAAGTCCACCGATGGTCGGTAGAAGAACATGAGGTAGATGCCGGTGATCGTGAGGACGATGAACAGGAAGAACGAGAGCCCTCCGAGGCAGAGCGTGTAGGAGAGCTTGATCCCGTGCCGTTTCACCTTCACCGGGTGCAGGTGATAGAGGAGCGAGTTCATGACGACGTAGGCGCGGTTACGGGGTGAGTCGGCACCCACGTCGGAAGATCGAGCCGGGCCGGAAGATCGAGCGCCACAGCTGCCCTGAGCTGGTCCATCCGCTCGGCGAGCTTCTCCTTTCGGGTTCCAGCCTGCTGCTTTGGCCAACTCTCCTCTAAGCCTTCTGCTCCTGGGAACCGCCCCGAGGGATCGTGCTCGAGTCTTCTTCTTGCCCCCCGGTCACCTCGCTCTGGACCAGCGCTCCGGTGGGGCAGCGCTCGACGCAGAGGTTGCAGCGGGGCACGCATTGTCGTCGATCAGGAACAGGATGTCCGTCGGGCCCATCTGCCGGGCGAGCTCGACGTTACCGGAGTCCTCCACGGCCGTGGGGTCGACCATGAAGATGCAGTACCAGGGGCAGATGTCAACGCAGCCCTCGCACAGGATGCACTGCTCGGGGATGAAGTCGATGAAGCGCTTCGGCTTGACAGCCCCCTTCAGCCATTCCTCGTCCACCAGCTGCATGTCGTAGTCGGCGCGGAAGATGGGCTTCTCGATGATCTCCATCTTCTTCGGCTCTGGAGGCTTGGGCACTTTCTGTCTACTTCCCGGGCATGTAGCCCTTGACGGGATCTTCAAGGCCTTTCGCGCCGGTCCGCTTCCGCTTCTTCTCCTGCCAGAAGTACGCGACGATGAGCATCCCGATCAGAACGGCGTTCTGGACAGTGTTGGCGACGATGTCGCGCACGATCGCTATCTGAGCAGAGTTCAGCCCCTCTTTGTTGACGAGCGGCAGCTTCGTCGTGAAATCGATGATCGAAGCGATCTGCCCGTCGAACCAGATGATGTACGAGGGTTTCGGCCGAGGAAAGTGATCGAGAAGGTGTAGATGAAAAGCCCGTAGAGGATCGCCCTAGTCCACGTCATGGGGCGTCCATGAACCTGAAGAATCGCTCTTTGGGAGACATGCGGGCCTCATCTTATAGCTGCGGACAGGCGCGTTTCGCCATGGAAGTGACTTTTCGCCACGCCTGAGGATCGAACTAGTGAATTAGTGCTCGTGCCGTGGAGCTCCCCGGAGCCGTCGCCGGAGGTTTTCCGGCGGGTCTCGAGGAGGGCGATGTAACCCCCTATGCCACCGAAGGCTGCGTGATCGCGATGGCGAGCCAGGCTTCGTTGCTCATGTCGCGAGCCCCGGCTCTACCGACTCGCGGGTTGCGGGGTCTGCTGCTCTCGCTGTAGCTCTGCATCCTCGAGTCGTCCTTAATACGGCTGAGGTCGGTCCGCAAGGCCAGCAGCCACGAGAACAGCAGCGTGAATGCGATGAAGGCGGTGAAGAAAGCCAGCAGTTCGGGAGAGCCGAGGCCCGAGTCCCGGTCGAGCGCCGCCGGGCGTCGGGCCCGACGGATGCTGCGTCCGCCACCAATAGACGGAAAAGTGCATGATCGGGACGTTGATGAACCCGACGATGCCCACCACTGCTGCGAGGCGTCCCACGGCCCGGTCGTCCGAGGCAAGATTCCGGAGGATCAGGTAGCCGAGATAGGTGAGCCACATGATCCAGGAGGACGTGGGCGGGCGTCCTGGGTCCCACACGGGCCGGGCCCAGATGGGCCGGTTACGAGGACGATGGTGCAGAAGACGACGCCGATCTCCGCCGCCGAGTGGGCCAGGTGAGATCCCAGCGCCGAGTGGAGGTCGCAGGAACGCGATCGAGGCGATGAAGACGATGGCGAAGCCGAGGTAGGCCACCCAGGCGGAGGGGACGTGGACGTAGAAGATCCTCTGCTCGCCCGCCCATGGTGTCGACGGCCTCCTCGCCACGAAGAACATGAGGTAGATCGCGGCGGCCAGGGCGATGGCGGAGGCGGCTCCGAGCCAGGTGAGGGTGGCGCGAGGGAGCGCCGGTGGGAGCTGGGACTTTCCATCGCCGGGCAGCCTACTAAGGTCCGGTGGGTATGACTCCCCCGCCTCGGCCTCACGTTCCCGGTCTGGCCGACGGGACGTTCCGCGAGTCGTGTGACATCGCCCGCCGGGCCGAGGCCCTCGGCTACACCGACGCCTGGACGGCCGAGACGGCGGGGCCTGACGGATTGGCGGTGGCCACGGCCCTCGGGGTGGTGACCTCCACCATGCGCCTAGGCTGCGCAGTGGTCCCCGCCTACACCCGGCCTCCCGCTCTGATCGCGATGGGTGCCCTGGCGGCGCAGCAGGCGGACCAGCGGGGGCCGGTTCTGCCTAGGGATCGGAGCGTCGTCGCCGACGATCGTGGAGGGGTGGATGGGCGTCCTGTTCGAGCGGCCCCTGGCCCGGGTGCGCGAGAGACCCAGAGGTGGTCAAGAAGGCTCTGGCCGGCGAGAAGGTGAAGTTCCAGGGGAGACCCTCAGGCTCGAACGGGTTCAAGCTCGAGCAGGCGGCCGGAGCGTGGGGCTGTCCCCATTCTCCTCGCCGCCCTGGGGCTGCAGATGATGGAGCCTGGCCGAGGCGGAGGCCGACGGGGATAGCCCTGCTCCTGGCCGCCGAGGCGGGCGTGGGCATCGCCAAGCGCCTCGCCCCCGGCAAGGAGACGATGGTCCGCTTCTCTGTGCTGTCCTGACGAGCCGGTCGAGGACGTGCGACAGATCGCTGCTGGCAGGTGACGCCGACGCCGTGGCCGTCCCTGCCTATAACCGCTTCATAGCGGCGCAGGGGTTCGAGGCCGAGGCCGAAGCGGTCGCCTCGGCATGGGCCGCCGGCGACCGCGCCACTGCTCTGGAGGCGGTCTCGGACCGGCTGATCGAATCGTTGGTTCTCATGGGCCCGGCGGAGCGGTGCAAGGAGCGGCTCGAGGGCTTCCGCGAAGCCGGTCTATCGAAGCCGATCCTGATGCTGTTCTCGGGGGCCGGGGGCGAGGGAAAGCGGGCCGCGGTGGAGGGAGGTCGGGCGTGCGTCGGGTCGGG
>JAUJNU010000053.1 GCA_030448085.1 Actinomycetota bacterium
CGTCACGCCCCCGGCGGCCGTCTAGTTCGCCCGCGCCGCGCCGACCCCTACCCCCACACACGTAGGGCAGCCCACCCCCCCCCCGCCGGAGCACGCCGCACCCCCCGGCACCGGCAACGCCTTCCCGGCGGACCTCCCGGGTAACCCCGAGACCGCAGACGTCGAGGGCGAGCCGATCGACGTCTTCGTCGAGGACGAGGACGTCGACAACCCCAACACGCCGGGGACGAACGAGACCCAGACGCCGGTTGCCTTCTGCACGCCATCTTCGGGGCAGGGCACCAACCCGCGGCCGACGAGCACCGATGCCGTCAACGCCGGGGGCACACGCAACAACAACGGCGCCTGTGAGGTCGGGGGCGACGAGCCCGGGTGTGACGGAGACATCCAGGGCGAGACGGCCCCGACCGATGAGGGTGGCACCGTGACCTTCGGGATCGTGTCGGACCAGCCGGGCACCTTCAGCGTCACTGCTTTCTTCGACGCTAACGACAACGAGCAGCTCGACCCGGGCGAGGAGTTCGAGGTCTCCCAGAAAGAGTTCTTCCAGCAGGCCAACCCGCCGCAGTGCAGCGACCGGGTGGACAACGACGGTGACGGGCAGACCGACTTCCCCGGCGACCCTCAGTGCGCAAGCAGCCAGGACAACGACGAGAGCCAGGGCGGGTTCCAGGCGCCTCCGTCCCAGTGTGAGGACGGCGAGGACAACGACGGTGACGGGCAGACCGACTTCCCGGACGACGCGCAGTGCTCGAGCGCCGACGACAACGACGAGAGCCAGGCCGACTTCCAGGCCGAGTGCAATGACGGCGTCGACAACGACGGTGATGGGCAGGCGGACTTCCCGGCCGACGAGAACTGTGACGGCCGCAACGACGACAGCGAGGCGGCTCCGAACAGGGACTTCCACGGTCGCCGGGCACGCATCACCCGGTTCCGACACATCCGGCTGCCGGGAACCCGGGGACGGGCCCTCTTGGTCCGAGGTCGTGTCAGGGTCAACGACGGCTTCAACGAGTGCCGCAGCGAGGTTCCGGTCAAGGTGCAGATCAGGGCCGGCGGTGAGTGGATCACCCGCAAGAGCGACACGACGAACGTTCGTGGTGGGTTCAAGGTCCTGATCAGGCACATCCACGCTAAGTACCGTGCCGTTGCACCGAAGTTCCGGATCACCAACCAGGCTCGGAACGAGATCGAGGTCTGCAGGAAGGCCATCAGCCGACCCAAGCGACACCGCCGCGGCTAAGCGGTCGCAGCAGGTTTAGACCGCCTGATCCAAGGCGGAAGGATCACAGAGCCGGCCCCTTCGGGGGCCGGTTCTCTGTTTCAGCTCAAGCAGGTTCGCTATGATCCCGAAAGGTGGAAGGAAAGACGCTCCCGGCGTCTAATCTTCCAGATGAAGGTATCCTTTCCGTAACCGCCCGACTACGCTCCGAAGCAGGACAAGCCGGACGATCCGACTAGCAGAAGATGAGGGAGATGACACGCCTAGCCCGCATCATGGCCACCATCATGGTTGCCGCCGCAGTTCTCCTGGTGGCGCCTTTCCCGGCCGCGCCCCCCTTCTCGGCGCCTGCCGAGGCACAGATCCCCAATCCCAACCCCTCCCCGTCGATCCCGGACCTCCTTCCGGACCCGAGCCCCACCGACGACGGGGACGATGACGAGGACGACGGCGATGGCGAGGACGACGGCGACGGTGATGGCAAGGACGGCGACGGCAAGGGTGGAGACGGGGACGGCGACGGCAACGGCGGCAAAGACCCCATCGACGTAGACGACCCGACCGGCGCCGGCAAGGACGATGGCAAGCAAGGCCCCGCCGGGAACGACCACAACGAGGACGGCGGCAAGAAGGGCAAGAGGGGCAAGAAGGGCGGCAAGAAGGGTTCGTCTAGGGGCTCCCCCTTCGCCGGCACCTACCACCCGGGTGGCTCGTACTCGACAGACGGGCTCGTCCGGGCTGCTACCCGTCTGAGGGCCCTCGGCATCTCGGAGGAGAGCGTCCTCGCTCGTGTCTACAGCCCCTTCATCATCGGTGGAGACGCGGCCTGGACCGACACCTGGGGCGCCCCCCGCTTCGGGCCCGGCCCGATCATCCGGACCCACGAGGGCCAGGATGTCTTTTGCAACTACGGAGACCCCGTCCTCGCTCCCGAGGCCGGAACGGTGAGCTACTCGGACGGGGGCCTTGGCGGCATCACCGCCCGCGTCCACACCTCCACGCGCAGCTACTGGTACCTGACGCACCTTTCGGACACCAACGCGGCCGAGTACCCCGGGGGCTCGAGGGTCACCCCCGGCCAGGTGATCGGCTTCTGCGGTAACTCGGGGAACGCCGCCACGACCCCTCCTCACGTCCACTTCGGGTGGTACGTCAACGGGGACGCGAAGAACCCTCACAAGACGCTCGTCAAGTGGCTGCACCAGGCCGAGCGCAGAGTCCTAGGGACCGTCTCGAGGGCGACCGACGCCCGGGTCCGCCAGATCGAGCGCTTGACCCTCGCCCGCCGCTTCGGCGATTCGTTCGCCCCCGACCTCACCGTGATGGACGTGAACAGCGAGTCCCTCTGGGCCTCGGGCTCCTCTCCGGTCTCCGGTGCCTTCGCCCTGGCGGAGTCCGCTCTCCAAGCGGCTATGGCTCAGGAGCAGAGCGCAGGCATCGATGAGGCGGTCAAGGCCCACGCTGAAGAGTCCGAGTCCGGCGCTGCCGGTCCCGGAGACGCGCTGTCACAGCTTTTGGACGGGAGCTCGGCCCACGGCCACTCCCACGGCGAGTCGGGCGACTAGCCACTCCGTCCCGTTCCCCGGTGGCGTCGGCGGGGCTGGAGGCTCCGTTATCCTTGCTCGCTGTTGCACCCCTGGCGGGATGCCCGAGTGGCCAAAGGGAGCGGTCTGTAAAATCGCCGGCTGATGCCTTCACAGGTTCGAATCCTGTTCCCGCCACTCGGTAGCCCTGCGTCCAGCCCTTCGAGGAGGACGTCACGCTAGTACCCGCTACTACCCTCTCCGGCAAGCTCGTTTCGATCAGGCCGCTGAACCTGGATGACGTCGCGGCGCAGGTCGCCGTCCGCGTCGAGAACAGGGACTTCCTCACTCCGTACGACCCGCGTCAGCCTGAGGAGTTCTTTACCTACCAGGGCCAGGAGTTCCAGATCCGGGGAGCCATGCAGCAGTGGCTCGACGACCGGGCTTACGCCTTCGGGGTCTTCGAGCTCGGGTCCGGTGCCTTGGTCGGCCGCGTCTCGCTCAGCAACGTCGTTCGCGGAGCGTGGCAGAACGCCACGATCGGTTACTGGATCGGCGAGAAGCAAGGAGGCCGGGGTTACGCGACCGAATCGGTGGAGCTGGCCGTCCGGTTCGCGTTCGGGCGGGCGCGCCTCCATCGCATCCAGGCCGCAGTGATGCCGCGCAACGTTCGTTCGATACGGGTCATCGAGAAGGTGGGCTTCCGCTACGAGGGTCACTCGCCCCGCTACCTTCGCATCAACGACGTGTGGGAGGACCACAACATGTACGCGCTCACGGCGGAAGACCCCCGTCCCCGATTCCCGCCAGCGGGTCCGCCACGTGGTTCTCCGGGAAATCAAGCCGAGAGGGGGGCACCTCACCGTCACGGAGAGTAGTCCTTCCGAAACGCTACGTTTTGTCCTAATCTGGAACGGGCATATGTGTTGCTTGGGACCCGCATGCATGACAGATGACCGTCGACGGAGGAGCAACGGGTGAGTCGTTTCGAGGAGATGCTGCAGGAGCTATCGGCCGCCACCGTCCAGCTGGGGGCTCTGGCGTCCATCTTCCTTCTCGGGCTGATCGACTACTGGAGCGGCCCACAGGTGGCCTTCTCCGTCTTCTACCTCCTGCCCCTGTCGGTCCTGGCCTGGAAGGTCGGGTTCCGGGGCGCCCTCCCCGCCTGTGCCCTTGCGGCAACCACCTGGCGCGTTGCGGATGAGGCCGCGGGCGCCCCCGACGACGGAGCTGGGATCCCCATCTGGAACGGGGTCACGAGGCTGCTCGTCTTCCTCGTCGTGGTGACGCTGCTCTCGAACCTCCGGGAGGCGGTGCGCTTGCAGCAGGAGATGGCTTACACCGACACCCTCACGGGCATCTCCAACGCCCGCTACTTCAACCAAGCGGCTCAGCGCCTGATCGCAGCGTCCCACCACGGGCGTCAGCCTCTGACGGTGGCTTACCTCGACCTCGACCACTTCAAGAGGGTGAACGACACCCTCGGTCACAGCGCCGGGGACGACATCCTAGAAGCGGTGTCGCGTGCGCTCGAGGACAACACCCGCTCCTCGGACGTGGTGGCCCGCCTCGGCGGGGACGAGTTCGCTCTCCTGCTGCCCTCCACGGGCTCCTACGGCGCCCGCCGGGTGATGTCGAACCTCGTGGAGAGGGTGAGCCAAGGCATGACTCAGCTGCCGATGCCCGTCACCTTCAGCGCGGGGGCGGCGACCTTCCTCGTCCCACCGATCAACGTCGACGAGATGGTGAAGGTCGCGGACGCTCTGATGTACAAGGCGAAGCGGGAGGGACGTGGGACTTTCCGGCTCGAGATCATCGGGCAGGGGATGCCGGGGGCGATGAACGACGAAACACCTCGCCGAAGGCCGATGGCGGAGCCCGGCGGCCCCCTCGCCGCAGCGGCCGCTCGCGCCTAGGTCGGTCGTAGCTCGTCCACGAGCGGGGGCAGCACCTCACGGATCGGCCGGCGCTCGACCATGTCGACGTCGCGGTCGTAGGGGGTCGGCTCGGCGTTGACCACGGCCACACGTGCCCCCGACCTCATGGCCACCGCGGGCAGATGTGAGACCGGTGCGACCGTGAGTGAGGTGCCGATCGCCAGGAAGAGGTCGCAGCTCTCGGCCGCCCGCCAGGCCCGGTCGAGATCCTCGGCAACCAGGCTCTGGCCGAACGAGATGGTGGCGGACTTGAGGATCCCTCCGCAGTCCAGGCACGGGGGGTCCTCTTCGCCTGCTCGCACGCGCGCCAACGCGTCGGGCATCGGGCCTCTCATCCCGCAGGCCATGCAGACGAAGTCCTTCAGCGTTCCATGGACCTCCACGAGGATCTCTGATGACGTTCCCGCCGCCTGGTGCAGCCCGTCGATGTTCTGGGTCACGAGCGTCTGCAGCTTGCCCAGCGCCTCCAGCCGCGCGAGGGCCAGGTGACCCGGCCCCGGCTTGGCGGTCCAGGCGGGGTGGGCAAGTCTTGCCGGCCATGACCGCACCCGTACCTCCGGCTCGTTCATGTAGTTCTGCAGGGTGAAGAGTCGCTCTGCGGCCGGATCCTTCGTCCATAGGCCCTGGGGGCCGCGGAAGTCCGGGATCCCGGAGTCCGTCGAGATCCCCGCCCCAGTGAGGACGACCACGCGCTCGGCGGCTCCCAGTAGCTCAGCGAGCGTTCCAGGCGGCATGACTAGTTAGGGGAGGGCCGGAGCCGGGGGAACGGCCTCCGCAGCATCAGGAAAAGATGGTCCTGCATCTGACACCTCCGGGCCATGCGCCGATCGTCGGCGGGCGTCGATGTTAAGGGCATGCGCCTCCTATCTGCTCTCCTCGTGTTGGGGGCCCTTCTCCTCGGGGGAAGGGCCCTCGGGGCCGAGCCCGTCTCCACCTCCCCCTCGCAGGGCGAGGACGTGGAGGTGACGAGTGTGGGGTACCAGTTGAACGAGCTGAACCCCTCGCGTGTGGCGAGCATCTCCCTTACCGTCTCGGCTCCCGTCGGCGCCCTGGAGGCTCGCATCGGACGTCACACGGCGACCTGCTCCCAACGCTCCGGCCTCGAGTGGCGCTGCCGGATCGGAGCCCCGGTGGTGGACATCGCGCACCTCGAGGTGACCTTCCCCTAGGCGCTAGGCGGGCAGGCACGGCAGGGTCCGCGCCTCGCCCCCATCCGGGGTCCCCCTACCCCCGAACGGGGGTTAATCGGGAGTTGCCCCTACGTACTTTGCGCAAAAAGCTCAAGCAGTATCCGGTTCGTCCGATATCCCTCGTGTAAGTAAGTGAAAACGGACATAGGGGACGGGAAGATGATGAAGAAGAAGAACACCAAGTCGGTAATAGGGGCGATGCTCTTCGCAGGGATGATCGCCAGTGGCTCGTACGCACTGACGGCAGGTAACACGGTAGAGGCCTCCAAGGCCGGAGACGGATCTGGCGCGGTCAGCGGGTACGCCGCCACCAACATCAAGTACGCCCTCGACTCGACCGACCCGAGCAAGGCAGCTTCGGTCTCGTTCGACCTCGACTCTGCCCCCGGGCAGGTCAAGGCGCAGGTCGTCACGAGCGGCTCCTGGTTCAACTGCTCGAACACCGGCACCGCCGTCACCTGCAACCTCGGCGCCAGCGGCGTCTCGGTGGCGTCGATCAACACGCTCCGGGTCGTAGCGGCCGACTAGCACTTCACGAAAAGTCGGGAGGGGCGCCTTTCGCCGAGGCGCTCCTCCCTTTTCTTGCGTGGGGGCAACCGTGCATGGGGGCAAGGATGAATGAAGGAAACCTGGTGAGGAAGATCCTCACCACGATCGTGGGAGCGGGACTGCTTGCCGCCGCGTGGGTTTTCGTGGCGCCTCAGCCACTCGGAGGCCCGACGTCCATGGTCATCACGAGCGGGAACAGCATGGAGCCGAAGTTCCACTCCGGCGACATGGTGATCGTCCGCGAGGCGGATGACTACGACGTGGGCGATGTCGTCGCCTACCGCAGCGAGGAGCTCAACAGCGTCGTCCTGCACCGCATCATCGCGAGGACGGCGACCGGTTCGTCTCTTCCAAGGCGACAACAACGATTTCGTCGACAACGAGCACCCGGCACGCGACGCTCTCATCGGCCGTCAGCTTGTTCTCATCCCGAAGGGGATCATCCTGAAGGCGCTGGCGGCTCCGAAGGTCACTGCCTTCGTCGCGGCGATCATCGCCTTCTTCTTCTTCCTCAACACCTTCGCCTCGGACGACGAGGACGAGGAAGAGGGACGGGCTCTGGTTGCAGCTTCGGGGGGCGGACGCTGACCATGAAGTTGACCCGGCTGCTGCGCTTCCTCGACCCTCGCCATTAGCGGGCTGCTTTTATTCGGTTCCACCGCGATCACGGGCTCGAACACGATCTCCGCCTCGAAGGCCGGCGACTCTTCCATAGCAGCGGTGGCCAATCACTTCAAGCCCGGTGAGTGCGCGCCGCCGGTGACGACCCTCCAGACCGGGGCGGCCGCCTTCACGGGTACGAGCGGGAACGACCTCGTCCTCGGCACCGCCGCCGGCGACGTCACCCTCCGGGAGCCGGCGGCAACGACTGCATGGTGGGCGGAGCCGGCAACGACGATCTGCGAGGTGATCAGGGCACGGACACCTGCATCGGCGGCACCGGCAACGACACCTTCCACGTCAGCTGTGAGGTCAAGATCCAGTAGCTGTACGCTTCGCCCGGCATGGCAAGCGAGATTCCCTCTCCCCGACCTCACTGGCGTGGCGGGAGGACCTGAAGGCGAGGCTCCGCTCGGGCAGCCCCCTCGACCTCGAGGAGGGAACGCTCGTCGTGCTGCCCTCGATCACCTTCCCTGCTGAAGAGCTGCGCAAGATCGTCGGCATCGGCTTCTACGAAGAGAGGCTGCTGCTCTTCCTCCTTCTTCTGCGGAAGCCGGGCCTGAGGGTCGTCTTTCTCAGCTCGCTCCGTGTGGAGGAGCCGATAGTCGACTATTACCTTCGGTTCATGCCGGACGCCGTCCGGCCGGGCGACCGCCTCTATCTCATGGCGATGTGGGACCCGGCCCCCGAGGCGCTTACCGGGAAGCTGCTCGCTCAAGCGGATGCCGTCGAACGGTTGAAGGCGCTGGGCGAGGGATCGGTGCTTCTCACTTTCAACGTCACCTCGCTCGAGGCCGAGCTGGCGACGCGGATCGGAGCTTCTCTCTACGGCTGCCCGCCCGAGCTGATCCACCTCGGGTCGAAGAGTGGGTCCAGGCATGTGGCTCGTGCCGCTGGGGTAGCGGTCCCTGAAGGGAGCGAGGACATCTTCTCGATGGCCTCGCTCGAGGCCGAGGTCCGCAAGCTGAAGGATCGCCGGCCCGACGCGGCCCGGGCCGTCGTCAAGTTGAACGAAGGTTTCTCTGGGCAGGGGAACCTCCTCCTCGAACTGAGCTCGGGGTTCGGCTCACTCCACGACCTCGGCGCCACCTTCTGTGCCGGGGAAGAGAGCTGGTCCTCCTTCGCCAAGAAGATCGAAGCCGGCGGTGCGGTGGTCGAAGAGCTACTCGAGGGCCCGGGACTGCGCTCGCCGAGCGTTCAGATGCGGATCGCCCCGGATGCCACCACCGAGGTCGTCTCGACACACGACCAGATCCTCGGAGGTCCCGGGGGCCACGTCTATCTCGGGTGCCGTTTCCCCGCCGACCCGGCCTACCGTCTCGAGATCCAATCGCTCGGCACCAAGGTCGCCGAGGAGCTCGCCAGGAGAGGCGTGATCGGGAGCTTCGGCATCGACTTCGTTATCGACGATGGTGACATCCACCTCAGCGAGATCAACCTTCGCCTCGGGGGAACCACGCATCCGTTCCTGATGGCGCGTCTCGTAACGGATGGGAGGTTCGATGCCTCGAGCGGCGAGCTCGTGGCCGCCGGGATCGCCAAATGCTACGTAGGGACCGACAACATCAAGTCCGAGCGCTACCTGGGGCTGCTGCCCCAGCAGGTGATAGCCGCGGTCGACCGGGCAGGACTCGGCTTCGACCAGCGGAGCAACACCGGGGTCGCCCTACACCTGCTGGGAGCCGTCAAGAAGTTCGGGAAGCTGGGAGCCACCTGCATCGCCGACTCCCACGAGGAGGCGGACGCTCTCTACTCAGAGCTCCTGCGGGTGCTGGACGAGCTGGCCGAGCCCTCTCGCTGACTCACTTTCCTGGTGTCGCTTCCACTCGGAGGGATGGGAGCGCCGGCTGAGGGTATGAAATCCCAACCGACGAAAGGAGAAGGTCGATGGACGATTCGATGATCATCGTGCTGGTGGTTGTTGCGTTGGTGGTGATAGCCGGCCTCATCTACTGGCTGACCCGCGGCAAGGAGAAGAGGCTCGAGCAGCAGCGCGTAAAGGCGACCGAGCACCGCCAGGAGGCTCAAACAGCCGCCCAACGGGCCGGTGAGGCTGAGGTGGCCGCCAGGCGTCACGCTGAAGAGGCCGAGCGGGAGCGGGAACGGGCGATCGAGCACCAGCGCAAGGCAACCCAGGTGGACCCGGACCAACCCGGACGGTAACCGGGCCCGGCTGGGGTCGGACGGCGCTGAGTCAGCGTCCCCGTCTCATGGCTCCCAGCTCACCTGCAGACGACAGAGCCATGGCCGACGTCACCATGGCGACGTGCGAGAAGGCTTGAGGGAAGTTCCCGAGGAGCCTCCCCTCCCCGGGGTCGAACTGCTCTGCCAGGAGGCCCACGTCGTTGCGCGTGCTCGCCAGCCGCTCGAACATGGCCTGCGCCTCCTCCAGGCGACCGGTGAGGATGAGGCAGTCGACCAGCCAGAAGCTGCACATGAGGAACGCGCCTTCCCCGCCCGGGAGGCCGTCGGCCTCCTCCCCCGCCCTGTACCTGTAGACGAACCCGTCGGTGACGAGATCTTCCTCGATGGCGCGGATGGTGCCCAGCATGAGCGGGTCGTCCGCGTCGACGAAACCCACGAACGGGAGCATCAGCAGGCTGGCATCGAGGGAATCGTCGTCGTAGGACCTCTTGAAGCAGTCCCGGCCGGTGTTCACGCCGTTGGCGAGGATGTCGGCTTTGATCTCTGCCCGGGCCGCCCGCCATCTCTCGACCGGCCCTTCCTCGCCGAACTCTTCGATCGCGCGAACGCCGCGATCGACGGCGACCCATGCCATCACCTTCGAGTGGACGAAATGCCTGCGGCCGGAGCGAACCTCCCAGATCCCTTCGTCCGGCTCCCTCCAGCGCTCGCACACGAATTCGACGACCCGGGTCTCGAGCTCCCACGCGCGCTCGAGCGTCTCGAGCCCCGCTCTGCGGGCCGAGTAGAACGAGTCCATGAGCTCGCCGTAGACGTCGAGTTGGAACTGGGCGTGTGCGCCGTTCCCGACCCTTACGGGAGCCGAGCCCTCGTACCCCTTCAAGGGCAGCTCGAACTCCATGAGTCGTCTCTCACCGAGCACGCCGTACATGATCTGCATGTCCTCCGGGTCCCCGGCCACGGCCCGCAGGAGCCTGTCTCGCCATTCGGCGGCCTCCGCGGTGTAGCCCTGCTCGAGGAGCTCGTCGAGGGTGAACGTGGCATCGCGCAGCCAGCAGTAGCGGTAGTCCCAGTTGCGGGGGCCGCCGAGCTGCTCCGGGAGCGAGG
>JAUJNU010000054.1 GCA_030448085.1 Actinomycetota bacterium
CACGATAGAGGAGACCGACAAGGACAAAGAGATCACCGCGGTGTCTGTGGTGCCGAACGACACGCCGGGAGAGTTCACGGGCGAGGACGAGGCCGACCCGGCCTTCAACGGCGCCGCCGACGGCCACCGTGTCGACTCCTACAAGCAGTTCCCCACTTCGCTCAGCTTGGAAGCCCCCACCACGAGGGTGGCGGCTAACTCGAGCGGCTCCTTCCCCTGCGTCCGGGTCGTGACGACCACGCTCGACCAGAACGGCCGTGGGATCGCCGGCGTGAACGTGGACGTTCACGCCTCCGGCCCCACGGACAACCTGAGGTTCGACATCAGCGGCAGGGGCGGCAGCAATGGCGACCCCAGCAAGGCACCGGACCAGAACCAACACAGCAACGAGTCAGCCTTCAGCTGCTTCTCCTCCTTGACCTCTTCGCCGGGATTCTCCGGGACCCAGGGAGAGCACAACCGGCCCACTCCGATCCCGGACCAGAAGCACATCGAGTCCGCCAGTGGTACGGACAACAGAGGGCGGTACGGGTTTGCACTGAAGAACCCGGACTCGGCCACCAACGGCAGCGGCACCACTCAGATCACAGCATGGGCCGATCAGGATGGCGACGACAGCTTTTGCTCGAGCGAGGCCAACGGCAGCGGCACCGTCGTCTTCGGGGGTGAGACCGGGGATGTAACCGTGCCCGAGACGCCCGAGGAGAACCCGCCTTGCGGTGACCCACCCCCCCCGCCGAACGAGTGCGACGATGAGGTCGACAACGACGAGGATGGCGAGACAGATGCCGAAGACCCGGGTTGTGTCGGCGACAGCACCGAGTCGGGAGAGAGGGACAGGTCCGAGTCGACTATCCGCGGCTTCAAGTACCGGGGTGACATAAACGCCTTCAGGGGCCGGGTCGACTCGAGCGACAGCCGCTGCATCGAAGGGCGAGACGTCGTTCTGCTGAAGCGCCGACCCGGCAGGGACAGGAACGCCGGTGAAGCCACGACTAACGCCAGAGGCGTCTTCAAGGTTCTCAACAAGCCGGATCCGCATGGCACTTATTACGCCAAGGTGCGAAAGGAACGGTTCTTCGACGACGGCTCCCTCGTCATCTGCGAGAAGGGGTTCTCGGACGCCGTCAAGAGGAGGTAAAGCAAGAGCTTGAAGAACGAGGGCTCCCCGGCTCCCGCTAAGGCGGTGGGTCGGGGAGCTCTTTCGCGTTCGGGGCTATCAGGTGACGCGGAAGTCGCGGCACAGCTCCGTGATGTGCCGCTCGAGCTGGTTCAGGCCCTCCACCTTGCCGACGGTCATCGCGACCCCTGCCTCTTTGGCGTCGATCTCGAGCTGGGGGTCGAGGTAGGCGGTGTACAGGATGATGGCCTGGCCCGGCTTGTGGTCACGGATCATCTTCGCTGCGGTGAGCCCGTCCATCCCCGGCATCTTGTAATCCATGATGATCACGTCGGGGTCGCTCTCGCTCGCGATCTGGACGGCCTCGCGCCCGGAGGCCGCTTGGCCCACCACCTCGAAGCCGTCCAGCTCCAGCATGTCGACGAGCATCCCGCGCACGTGGTCGGTGTCGTCGACGACCAGGACCTTTACGTCAGCCATCTTTCCCCGTTCACCCCGTCTTTCGCGGCATGCCTTTGACCACGCGTTTCCCGCCCGCCAGGTGCTTCTCTACGTAGCTGCGGTTCCGGGCGAGCATCTCGACCAGCTCCTGCGGCCTCTGAAGGTACCGCCTAACCGACAGCTCCAAGGAAACGACGCCAGAGTAGTTCGTCCTGTGGAGCTCGGCTAGGAAGCGGTCGATCGGAAGGATCCCTTGCTCCAGCTCGAGGTGCCCGTCTCGCCCATCGCCCGCGTTGTTGGAGAGGTGGATGTGTACGAGCTTATCGGCCATGATCGCGTAGGCATCGAGGATGTCCTCTCGCCCCACCGTCAGATGGCTGGTGTCGAGTGCGAGGTGAGGCGCCGCCCGGCTCAGAGCTGCGGGCTCCAGCCACATGTAAGCGCGGGCCCTGCGGCCGGCGATCCACTTCGGGTACATCGTCTCGACCGCGACGGTGACGCCGGTGCGGGCGGAGAAATCCCCCGCTTCCTCCCGCACCCACCGCGCGTAATCCCTCTCCCACAGGTACGGCGGGTGCACGACCATGCTCGTAGCCCCGAGGGCCCGGCACATCTCCGCACCCCGCTCGATCTTGCCGACCGGGTCCATCCCCCACACGTTTTTCGTGATAGCGAGGAAGGGGGCGTGTACCGAGTCGATACGCAGGCCCCTCTCCTGGGCGAGCTTCAGGGGGATGCCGGGCTCCTGGGTGCGCGGGTCCCTCGTCACCATCAGCTCGATGGACCGGAAGCCGGCTTCGGCCAGGGCATCCATGGCTCCCTCGAGCGACATCGCCCAGAAAGGGCCGGTGGAACACTGGATGTCTCGGACGGTCATGCCCTCATCGTCCCACGCCCTCGTGGGGACGCGAAAGCGCCCCCGGAGGGGGATCCGGGGGCGCTTTTGGCGGAGCCATTGAGACAGTCCGGCTGGGGGCGGGCTGGTAGGCTCGTGATCACGGCCTAGGCCGTGGCGATCCTTCGTCCCAGCTCTCCAACTCCACCCATAGTGTCGGAACTCGAGGCCCCCCTCTTTAGGTCTGAGGAACCAGTTCCGAGGAGATTCTGCGCGTTCTGCGTACGCTCGCAGGCAAGTGCTTGCAAGAGTTTGCAGCCGGGGGCGAAGTGGGGCAAGATAGGGGGGATGGATCTCTCGGAGATGCTGGCGCGGACGGCGGCAAGGCTCCCGGACAAAGAGGCTCTCCTCGTGGCCGGGGATCCCGCCGCGTCGGTCACGTTCCGAGATCTGGATCGGGAGGCCTCGAGCGTCGCGGCCGCCCTTGCGGCCCGGGGTGTGGCCCCAGGCGATCGGGTCGCGGTGATGATGCCGAACACACCCCGGTTCGTGTCGGCGCACTTCGGCGTGCTGCGCGCCGGGGCCACCGTCGTTCCGCTGAACACGATGCTGACCGAGGTCGAGATCGGTCGCATCCTGACGGACTCGGGGGCCAAGGTCGTGCTGGTGGCGGCGGTTCACGAAAACGTGACGACGAGGGCCGCAGCCATCGCCGTGAATCCTCCGACGATCATCTCCACAGGGTCCTGGGACGCCTTCCTCGACTCGGGCGACACCGCCCCCGACGTGCCGATCAACCCCGAGGACATCGCGGTTCTCGCATACACCTCGGGCACGACGGGCGAGCCCAAGGGGGCCATGCTGTCCCACGGGAATCTCTTCGCGAACCTCGAGCAGCAGATGTCGATGCCGGACGCCAGCGTCGAAGAGAGCGACGTCCTGTCCCTGACGCTCCCCCTGTTCCACATCTACGGCCTCAACGTCGCGCTCGGGCTGCTTGTCCTCAACGGAGCGAGTGGGCTTCTGTTCGAGAAGTTCGAGGCTGCCGAGAGCTTGAGGCACCTCGAGGCCTACGGGATCACCGTGGTCTTCGGGGCGCCGCCGATGTACAAGGGTTGGGTGGCCGTTCCCGACGCCGCCTCTTACGACCTGTCGAAGGTGCGCCTGGCGATCTCAGGAGCAGCAGCACTCCCGGTCGAGGTCCTGAACGAGTTCGAACGGATCTTCGGGATCCCGATCTACGAGGGTTACGGCCTAACCGAGACCGCGCCCACGCTCACTTCCAACCGGATGGCCGACTCGCCCCAGCCGAACTCGATAGGGAAGCCGCTCCCCGGGGTGGAGCTCCGCCTGGTGAACGAGCACGGGAACGAAGTCGAGCTCGGCGACACCGGTGAGATCGTGGTCCGGGGCCCGAACGTCTTCAAGGGTTACTGGAACAGGCGTGAGGAGACCGAGCGAGCATTCCTCGGCGGCTGGTTCCGAACCGGTGACGTGGCGGTTCAGGACGAGGACGGTTACCTCTACCTGGTCGACAGGAAGCGCGATCTCATCATCGTGTCGGGCTTCAACGTCTTTCCTTCGGAGGTCGAGAACGCGTTGCTCGAGGATGAGCGGGTGGAGGACGCCGCGGTGATCGGCGTGCCGCATGCCTACACCGGGGAGGCCGTGAAGGCGTTCGTCGTCCTGAATCCCGGGATGGACGCGAGCCCCCAGTCCCTCCTGGACAACCTGCACACGAGGCTCGCCCGCTTCAAGTGGCCGACCGAGCTCGACGTCGTCGAGGAGCTTCCTCGCCGTCTCACCGGGAAGGTATTGCGCCGCGCCCTTCGCACCTGATCGTCTCCAATAGGGCCGGCCGCAGGATCCGCAGCCTGCGCCCGCGGTAGTCGACGACCCCTTTCGATTTGAAGTCCCTCAGGGTCTTGCATGCGCTCTCGCGGCACATCCCGGCCAGCCGCCCCAGGTCCCTCTGAGCGAGTGGCATCTCTATCTCGATAGCTTCTCCTCTCACTCGCCCCAGGAGCTCGGCCAGGTCGAGCAAGCGTCCTGCGAGGCGCGCGGGGACCTCCTCAGAGGTTCTTTCTCGGGCCGCTTCGGCGAGCCAGCGGGTCCTGCGCGCGAGCGAGGTGGCGAGCTCCATGGCCGCGCGAGGGCTCTGCGCGACGAGCTTCGTGAGCAGCTCTGCCTCGAACCCGAGCAGCTTGCACGGGGTTGCCGCGATCGCATCGAGGGGCTGCGGGAGGTCATCGAGGGCCGCAACTTCACCCACGAGGTCCCCGTCGACCGCGAGCCCCAGGATCGTCTCGCGCCCTTCGCCGTCGCGCGCGGTGAACTTCAGGATCCCGCTCGCAAGGACGTACACCCGCGCGGCCTCTTCGCCCGCCAGGAACAGGATGTCTCCCGTCTCCAGACGGCGCGGGACGGCGCGGTCCATCAGGAGATAGAGCTGGTCCTCATCGAGCCCGGCGAGCACGGGGGAGTGGAAGGTGTCGGGCATGGCTGCCTCCTTGGTCCGGCTAGTGACGACCGGGAGGGCGCGGGTGAGGTCATCGGGGCCTCTCCTTCCTTGGTGAGGAACCTAAACCGTCTGTCAATGCCCCGCCGGTCCCGGTCGACCGGTCCCCCGCACTTCCTTCTCCGGTAGCCCCGCGAGGGCTGGGAGAATGTCCGGGATGGAACCGACGACCCGACGCCGCCGCGGCATCCGCCTCGCCCTCATCCTGGTGCCGGCCCTCGCCTTCGTCGCGCTGCTGGTCGCCGCCGTGCTCAGAGAGGGCGGCAGCCTTCAAGCCGGCGACCCGGCCCCCGCATTCAGCGCACCCCGGCTCGACGGCTCCGGGACCCTCAGCTCGGGCGACCTCACAGGCAAGCCCTACGTCCTCAACTTCTGGGCCTCGTGGTGCGCGCCTTGCAAAGACGAGGCGCCGATGCTGAGCCGGGCGGCGACCCGTTACGAGGACGAGATCGCCTTCGTCGGTGTGGACATCAGGGACGCCCGCACTGAGGCGCTTCGCTTCATCGAGGAGCACGGCCTCGACTACGAGCACGTGCGGGACGACTCGCTCGCGATCTACGACGACTTCGGATTGACCGGGCAGCCCGAGACCTTCTTCGTTGACGGCAGGGGCGTGATCGTCCGGCATGTCGCCGGGCCCCTCACCGAGGAAGACCTGCAGACGACACTCGACATCCTGGTGAGCCGCGGTGGTTGACCCGACGGTCCCCATCGCATTCGTGGCCGGGCTCGTGTCTTTCCTGTCTCCGTGTGTGCTGCCGCTCCCGCACCCGGTCGCGAAGATGGTTGTCGATCAACGCCCCCTGGGTGTCCGCCACGCCGGGGAGCCGCCGAGCAGATACCGGCGGTCGCGGTTGCCCTCGGCTTCGTTCTCGGGTTCGGCCTCGTGTTCGTGGCCCTCGGCGCCACGGCCAGCCAGCTCGGCTACTACCTGAACGACCAGAAGGACCTGCTCCAGCGCGTCGGAGGGGTCTTCATCATCCTCATGGGCGTGATCTTCATGGGGGTCTTCAAGGTGCCGTTCTTCTACCGGGAGGCGCGCTTTCATCCGGCGCCGGCTTGTGGGGAAGCGTCGTTCTGGGCGGGGCTTTCGCCTTCGGCTGGTCGCCCTGCATCAGGGCGACCATGAAGCAGTCCTTACGATGGCCGCGGGTAACTCCCGGAGATGGGGGGGCCGGGCAAGGGGGCGCTCCTCATGGGGGTCTATGCCCTCGGCCTCGGTGTTCCGTTCGTGCTCGCGGGCTTGGGCGTGTCCCGCCTCACCACGGCCCTCGCCTGGTTCAGGCGGCACGTGAGGTCATCAACCTCGTGAGCGGGCTGCTGCTAGTGGGGGTGGGGTGCTGTTCCTGACGGGCCAGCTCTTCCGGGTCTCGATCTGGGCCCCGAGATCGTTCACGGCCCTGAACTGGGACTTCTGGGAGAACTTCTAGGGCTCTAAGACTTTGTGATTGTTCTCACAAGCGCCGGTTTAGACTGACGTCGATGCCGAATCGACCCATCCCCGAGGCGACCGTCGCAGGCTCCTCTCTACCTGCGCTCTCTCCTCGACCTCGCAGAGGACAGGGGACAGCTGACTGTTTCCTCGAGGAGCTGGCCCGGTTGGCGGGCGTCAACGCAGCGAAGGTTCGCAGGACCTCTCTTATCTCGGCTCCTACGGCACCCGGGGCGTGGGCTACGACATCGAGTACCTCCTCTACCAGATCAGCCGGGAGCTGGGCCTCACACAGGACTGGGCCCGACGGCGCTGGTCGGCATCAGGAACCTCGGGCGGGCCCTTGCCTCGTACAAGGGCTTCGGCTTGGCGCAGCTTTCGGATCATGGCCCTGTTCGACGTCGACGAGAGCGTCATCGGAACCAAGGTCGACGATCTCGAGGTGAGCACCTCGACGACCTGAAGGAGGTCGTCACCGAGCAGGAGATCTCGATCGGGATCATCGCAACGCCCCCGGTGGCGGCGCAGGAGGTTGCCGAACGTCTGGGCACGGGCGTCAAGTCGATCCTGAACTTCGCACCGGGTGTCGTAGTCCTGCCCCCCGACGTGAACGTGAGGAAGGTGGACCTCTCGATAGAGCTTCAGATCCTTTCCTTCTACCAACAGCGCACGCAGGCCATAGCCGCTGCTCGAGCGGCGGCCACCACCTAGACCCGAGGTAAGTAAGGATGAGATCGCTAGCCTTGGTCGCGGTCGGCCTCAACTTCCGCTCCCGTGTCCTTGCTGGAGCGTCTATCGATCGACGAGGACAGCCTTCCGAAGGCGCTGCATCAACTTGGGACGTACGAGCACACCGTCGAGGGCGTCATCTTGTCGACCTGCAACAGGACTGAGGTCTATGCCGCCGTCACGAAGTTCCACGGTGGCGTGCAGGACGTCCGCAACCTCTTCGCCGAGTTCTGCCACGTCGCCCGAGGACTTCGCCGACCACCTGTACACGTACCACGACGAGGGCGCGTTGCGGCATCTGTTCAAGGTCTCGTCAGGGATCGATTCCATGATCGTGGGCGAGTCCGAGATCCTGGGGCAGGTGAGGCGGGCGTTCGCCGTCGCCGCGAAGAGGGCTCGGCGGCAGGCTTCTCAGCGCCGCCTTCCGGCACGGGCTGCGCGTCGGCAAGAGGGTGCGGAACAGGACATCCATCGGCCGGAACCCCGCCTCGGTCAGCTCGGCAGCCGTCGAGCGAGCGCCTCGCTCGCGATCGCTCGCTCGGAGACAAGAAGATCGTTGTCGCGCCGGCCAAGATGGGCGGCCAGGCCAACGGGCTCTGGCGGATGCGGGGGGCCAGGACCTCGTCGTCGTGAACCGGACCGAAGCGGAGCAGCTGGCGACTCTGTTCGGCGCTGACTCCCGCTCCATTCGAAGAGCTGCCTTCCGTGCTCGCGGGAAGCCGACATCGTCATCTGCTCCACCACGGCCCCCGGTGTGGTCATCGATCGTCCGATGCTGGAGGGCGAGAGCCGGACGAGGCCGCAGCGGCCGACGGTCGTCATCGACATCGCGGTGCCGCGTGACGTCGATCCTGCAGCCTTCCGAGGTGCCGGGCGTGGAGCTGTGTGACATCGACGACCTGGGGGCAGTGGTGGGGGTAAAGCTCGGCGCCCGCCTCGCGGAGTTGCCGAAAGCAGAGTCCATCATCGTCGGCGAGATCGACCGGTTCCTCGAGAGGCAGCGGCGGGCGGAGCTCGCTCCCACCACCTCTGCGCTCGTTTCCTCTGCCGAGTCGATCAGGCTCGCCGAGCTCGAGCGCGTGCGGCGCGGGCTCGAGGGGCTGACCCCGGAGCAGCATGCGCTCGTCGACCACCTCTCCCGCAGGCTCGTCGCGAAGATGCTCCATACGCCCATAAAGAACGCGAAGGACCTCGCCAACTCCCAGCAAGGGCATCTCTACCTGGGGGTGCTTCGCGAGCTCTTCGAGCTTGATGAGGACGTCCAGGACGAGCTCGATTAGGGCACCCCTCAGGATCGCAACGCGCGGCTCCCGGCTGGCACTCGTGCAGTCGGAGATGGTGGCGCAACTCGTGCGCGGGGCTCGCCCCGATGTCGATGTCGAGCTCGTTACGATCTCGACGCGAGGAGATAGGGACCAACGCCCGTTCACCGAGATCGGTGGCAAGGGCCTGTTCACCAACGAGGTGGAACGAGCCGTGATGGAGGGGGCGGCCGACGTGGCCGTTCACTCTGCGAAGGACCTGACCGCCGAGATCGCGCCGGGATGCGCTCTCGTATGCGTCCCGTCGAGGGCTCCCGTGGAGGACGTCGTCGTAGGCGGGGAGGGTTCGTCCGGTGAAGAGCGGCTCGGCTCCCTTCCTCCGGGTGCGAGGGTCGGTACCTCCAGCCTCAGGCGACGCTCGCTCCTTGCGGAAGCCCGGCCCGACCTCGACGTCGTCGACCTGCGCGGGAACCTCGACACACGCCTTGCGAAGGTCGAGCGGGGCGAGGTGGATGTGGCGGTGTTGGCGGCCGCCGGGCTCGAACGCCTCGGTCTCTTGCAGGAGGTGGGGGGCGCGGTCCTTGCCTCCGACTGGTGGGTTCCCGCTCCTGCTCAGGGCGCGATAGCCGTCGAGGCGCTCATCGAAAGGGAAGACATAACGGAGCTCTTCCGGGGGCTCGGTGACGACGTGACGAGAGCCGAGATCTCGTGCGAGCGGTCCTTCTCCGGCAGGCTCGAAGGGAGCTGCTCGGTGCCCCTTGGCTGTTCCGCCCGGTGGGCCGAGGGACGCCTCGTCGTGAACGGGTTCCTGGGTCTCCCCGACGGGTCGTACAACATCAGGGATCGCATCTCCGGCCCCCTGGGCGACGCGGTCTCCTTGGGGACCGAGCTGGCCGAGGCGATAGCCCAGGGCGGGGGGGAAGACATCCTCGAGCAGCTGAGGGAGGAGTGAGCGAGGGCGCTCTCGTCGGCGTGAGGGTCGTCGTGACAAGGCCGTCGGGGCAAGCAGGCGGATTGGCTGAAGCCCTTCGATCCAAGGGGGCTGATGTGATCCTGTTCCCGACGATCGCGATCACCGACCCGTCGTCCTGGGAGCTCGCCGACGCCGCGGCAGCGCGCCTCGGCTCGTATGCCTGGGTTGTCTTCACGAGCCAGAACGCCGTTGAGGGCCTCCTCC
Organism: Actinomycetota bacterium; assembly: GCA_030448085.1. The sequence continues at coordinate 9,515 of JAUJNU010000054.1, forward strand.
GTCGGCTTCAGGATCGTGGCGGCATCGAGGGCCTCGCCGGAGCGCGTATAGCCGCGGTTGGGAGCGCGACGCGAAAGGCTCTCGCCGAAGCGGACCTCGAGGTGCATCTCGTGCCCGAGGAGTTCACCTCCGCCTCTCTTGTGGAGGCCATGGGGGCCGGTGACGGACGAGTGCTCGTTCCCCGGGCCGAAGAGGTGCCGCCGGGCCTCGGGGAGGGGCTCGCGAGCGCCGGGTGGTCGGTAGACGCGGCCCCCGTCTACAGGACGATCACGGCCCCGGCGACGCCCGCCGATGTGGTTGCCCTCTGGAGCGATGGCTTCGAGGCGGTCACTTTCACGAGCGGCTCGACGGTGAGGGGATTCTGCGAGATCTGTGAGCGAGCCGCCGATTCTCTGCCCCCCGGGGGGCTCGCTCCGGCAGTTGCATGTATCGGCCCCGAGACTGCGGAGGTCGCGGCGTCCCTTGGCCTGCGTGTGGACGTGATCGCCTCGCCGCACACGTCGCAGGGCCTCGCGGTCGGCCTCGCCCGGCATTTCGCCGGCGGGGTGGTGTCACTCCCGAACAGTGGGACGATAGACAGATGAGCTCCTTTCCTTCGTATCGCCCTCGGAGGCTTCGTCGGACCGCCGCTCTACGAGGAGCCTTCAACGAGACCTCGCTCAGCCCCTCGGACCTGATCGCCCCCCTCTTCATCAAGGAGGGGCTGGCCGAGCCTCAGCCGATCGGATCGATGCCTGGCCATCAGCAGCAGACCCTCGAGTCGGCGCGTAAGGAGGCGCGCGAGCTGAGTGAGCTCGGCATCGCAGGGTTCATCGTCTTCGGCATCCCGCAGCGCAAGGACGCAACGGGGTCGGAGGCATGGAACCCCAACGGCATCGTTCAACGCGCCATCAGCGCCTTGAAGGAGGAGCTGGGGGACGAGACGGTGATCATCGCCGATCTCTGCCTCTGCGAGTACACCGACCACGGCCATTGCGGGATCCTCGATCCCGGTGCTTCTGTCGCGAACGACCCGACGATCGAGGCGTACGGGCACATCGCCGTGTCTCAAGCGGCGGCAGGAGCGGACATCCTCGCCCCTTCGGGGATGATGGACGGCCAGGTCCGGGCGATACGAGCCGCCCTCGACTCGTCCGGTCATCCGGAGACGCCGATCCTTTCCTATGCCTGCAAGTACTCCTCGAGCTTCTACGGCCCGTTCCGCGAGGCGGCGGAGGGGGCGCCGCAGTTCGGGGACAGGCGCTCCTACCAGCAGGACCCGGGGAACGTCGAAGAGTCTCTGCGGGAGGCGGCGCTCGACATCGCCGAGGGGGCCGACGCCGTGATGGTCAAGCCGGCGCTCGGCTATCTCGACGTCCTGAGGCAGGTGAAGGACCGCTTTGGGTATCCGATGACCGCGTACAACGTCTCGGGCGAGTACTCGATGCTGATGGCAGCGGCGGAGCGCGGGTGGCTCGACG
>JAUJNU010000002.1 GCA_030448085.1 Actinomycetota bacterium
AGAGCCATATCTGCCCCGGTGCCGGGAAGAAGATCCCGTAGGAGTTGCCGCGCACGACCCGGAAGTCAGAGACCCGGAAGCACTCTCCATGATCGGGGCGGTCGATCCCGATGATCCAAGCCGGGTCTCCGTGTCCCTCGGGCTCGGGTGGGGGATCGGGGATGGGCCCGGTGGGCGTCCACTCCGTGTGCGGCTCCAGGGATATGGGCTTCCAGACGACCTCTTTCAGCGCGGGGCTTGGACAGCAGGCGAAGTTCCTCTTGAACCTGCCGTACACCTCGCTCTCCTCGGTGGTGCCCCACCAGTTGTTCCGGGCGTCCACGGTGAAGCCGCTTTCCCGGCTCCCGAGCGTGGTGTGAACGTCGTTCGAGAAGAACTCGGCGTTGGCCGGCCCCCGCAGGATGTCGTTCTGGTGGATCTGCCACGTCCCCTGATCGGGAACGCAATCCCATACCCGCTTCGGCCCGGCCAAGATGTTCACCCTGTTGTTCCAGAAGTCGTTGTTGGTCACCTCGATGACGTTCAGCGCGTGCCCCCGCAGGGCCATCCCGTTCGACATGAAGATGTTGCGCTCGATCGCCATGGGCTGGGCCCGAGGGCCCGTCAGGTCGACAGCCCAGAAGTTCCCCTGAAAGACGTTGTCCTTGATGCTGGGGTTGTCGTAGAGCGAGTAGATGCCGACCTCAGCCTCTTCGATGACCGTGTGCTCGAAAGCGGAGAGACGGTCGTTGCTGGCGAGGTTCCCCGCCAGGAAGATCCCGCCCCACTTCTCGCCCTGCTCGAGGTTCGTGAAGACGATGGGGTCCCCTTCACCTCCGACGGCCCGCACCGCGCCCCGGACGATGAGACGTGCTCCATCGGCTCCTTCGACGACGCTGCCGGGCTGGATGGTGAGCGTGGCCCCGCGAACAACGACGAGGTCGTTGAGCGGGATGATGTGAGGGCTGTCGGCCTTCCGCCAGGTCGTGTCCTCGTAGATGTACGAGGGAGGGACCGGTGAGGCGGATGCGCCGACGTTCGCTGTGACCGGGGCCAGAAGACCAGTAAGCAACAGCAGCAGGACGACGTGTTTCGCGAGGCACCTCGTGTTCGTCGGGCTCGGTCGCACCTCCCTCACCGTCCCAGCGTCTACCCCTGGGGGATGTTGGTCAAGCTGAACGAGCCGCCGCTAGGCGAGGAGCGCCCTGGCGATGACCATCCGCTGGATCTCGGAGGTGCCCTCGAACAGGGTGTAGATCTTGGAGTCCCGGTACCACTTCTCGACGGGGAAGTCCTTGATGTACCCATACCCACCGAGGATCTGCACCGCCTTCTCGGTCACGCTTACCGCGGTCTCGCTGCCCTTCAGCTTGGACATCGATCCCTCGGCCTTGGTGAACGGCTGACCGCTTCCGGCGAGCCAGGCCGCCTTGTAGGTAAGGAGGCGAGAGCACTCGATCTCGACCGCCATGTCGGCCAGCATGTTCTGGATCGACTGGTGCTGCGAGATGGGGACCCCGAAGGCCTTGCGCTCCTTGGCGTAGTCGCGGGCGAACTCGAAAGCAGCACGGGCGATGCCGACGGCCTGGATGGCGACGGCGGGGCGGGTCTGCTCGAAGGTTCGCAGCGCGGCCGATGAACGCCCGCTCGACTCACCCTTGCGGGCCTTTTCGAGCTTGTTCTCGAGACGGTCGATCCCGCCGAGCACCCGGTCGAGCGGGATGCGGCAGTCCTCCATGATCACCTCGGTGGTGTTGGAGGCCCTGATGCCGAGCTTCTTCTCCTTCTTACCGGCCCGGATCCCGCCGTCGTCCTTGTGGATGATGAAGGAGGCCTGGCCTCGGTGACCGAGCTCCGGGTCCACCGTGGCAACGATCACGAATACGTCCGCGACCCCACCGTTCGTGATGAAGACCTTCGTGCCGTTGAGGACCCAGTGGTCCCCGTCCCGGACGGCCTTCGAGCGAAGCGAGCGCACGTCGGACCCCGCCTGGGGCTCGGTGACGCCGAAGGCTGCCACCTTGGGGTCCTCGGGGGTTCCGAACATCTTGGGGGCCCACTCGAACAGCTGCTCCGGCGTGCCCACGCCTGCGAGGGCCGACAAGGGGAGCCCCGTCCCCAGGATGGCCAGACCGATGCCTGCGCAGCCCCAGGAGAGCTCCTCGGTGATGATCGGCAGCGTCAGTCCGGTCGGGTCCTGCTGGGCCTGAGCGTAGATGTCGAAGCCGTAGAGGCCGGCCTCGGCCGCCTTCTTCAGGACCGGCCAGGGGAAGTCCTCGGTCTCGTCGTACTCCGAGGCTACGGGCCGGATCTCCCTCTCGGCGAACTCATGGGCCCACTTCTGGATCTCTAGGTGCTCTTCGCTCAGGCTGAAGTCCATCCGTCGTCCTCCGATCGGGGCACATCCGCCTGTGGTGGCAGGCGGGAAACTTGACTAGTCGGTCAAGTTTTACACAATGCGGGATACTTCGCATCGGATCAAGCCGATGTTCCCCGCTGCGCTCCCTGGGAGGTGCTGGAAATGAGCGACGAGCTGATCGAGAAAGAAGAGGTCATCTCCTACGAACGGCTCTACCGCATGTGGGAGGTGAACAACTGGAGCGCCACCAAGATCGACTTCAGTCAGGACGCGGTCGACTGGCGCGAGAGGCTCACTCCCCTGCAGCGTGAGGCAGCCCTCTGGAACTACGCCATGTTCCTCGTGGGCGAGGAGGCGGTCGCCAGGACCCTCACGCCGCTCCTCGATGCGGCACCGGGATTCCCGGAGAGCGTCTTCCTCACGACCCAGGTGGTCGACGAGGCACGCCACCACGTCTTCTTCGACAGGTTCATGCGCGAGGTGGCGGGGCAGGGCAACGACACCCGTTCCACCCTCGCGGCGATGGACCCCCACCTCACCTGGGGCTTCCGGCAGACCTTCTCGGAGCTCGACAAGGTCACAGAGGCCCTGAGGAAGAAGCCCAAGGACAAGCCCCTCATGGCCCAGACGGTGGCCCTTTACCACCTCGTGGTCGAGGGCATGCTGGCCGTGCCCGGCCAGCACTTCATCAAGCGCTACACGGACAAGTTCGAGATCCTGCCGGGGTTCAGCGCGGGGATGCGCAGCGTCGCGCGGGACGAGTCGAGGCACGTTGCGTTCGGGATCAAGTTCCTCGGCGAGCTGATCCGGTCATCTCAGGAGTGCCGGGCCGCAGCGATCGAGATGTGGGACCGGGTGCTTCCCTATTCGGTCGGCGTGTTCGTACCGCCCGACAGGGACCCTTCGTACGCCGAGTGCTTCGACTTCACGCTCGAGGAGATCTACGCCTTCGGCCTGCGCTCATTCGAGACGAAGTTGCGCCGGGTCGGCGTGGATCCCTCCGAGATCAGGTTGCTCGCGAACGAGGACAGAAGCCTTCCGTATACCGAGAGAGCCCGCCGGACGTGGCTGCTGGTCGAGAACGGTGTCATCGGAGACGACCGGGAACCTCGAGTCACCCCGGAGGTCTTCGAGATCCTCTTCGACGGTATGGCCCGTTCGATGGACCTGGACTCGGCCCGGGCGCTGGGAGGGGCGGTCGAATGGGATTTCACGGATGCCGATGCGTGGCATCTCGTCGTCACGAACGGCCACGCGGAGGCGAAGCTGGGACACGCCGGAAACCCGGCGCTGCGGCTGGAAGCAACGTCGGCTGAGTGGGCGAAGATCGTCGTGGGGCGCACGGACGCTCGCTGGGCGCTCCTGAAACGCAGGCTGAAGGTCCACGGCTCGTTGTCCGCGAAGGCCAAGCTCGCGAAGCTGTTCAACTAGGCTCACACCATGAACTTTGACCTGAGTGAGGAGCAGCAGGACTTCCAGAAGGTCGTGCGGGCGTTCGTCGACGACGCCATCCGTCCCAACGCAGAGCGCTGGGACGAAGAGGGCGAGCTTCCGATGGACGCCGTGAAGCAGATGGCCGAGCTGGGGTTGTTCGGATTGCCCTTCCCGGAGGAGTACGGGGGCTCCGGCTCGGACTTCCTGACCCTGTGCCTCGCCATAGAGGAGCTCGCACGTGTCGACTCTTCGCTCGCAATCACGCTCGAGGCCGCCGTCGGCCTCGGGGCCATGCCGATCTACCGCTTCGGGACGGAGGAGCAGCGTCAGAAGTGGCTGCCCCCGCTCGCCGCAGGGACGAGCCTCGCCGGCTTCGGCCTGACCGAGCCCGGGGGAGGGTCCGACGCAGGCGCGACCAAGACGACGGCCCGCAGAGAGGACGGGAGCTGGGTCCTCAACGGTTCCAAGGCGTTCATCACGAACTCGGGAACACCCATCACCAGCTTCGTGACGAACACCGCGATCACCGGGATGAAGGGGGACAAGAAAGAGATCTCCGCCATCATCGTCCCGAATGACACCCCCGGCTTCGAGGTCGGCAAGCCGTACCGCAAGATGGGCTGGCATCACTCCGACACGAGGGAGCTGTCGTTCAACGAGTGCCGGGTCCCCGAGGAGAACCTCCTGGGTGATCTCGGCCACGGCTTCAGGAACTTCCTGAAGATCCTCGATGACGGCCGCATCGCTATCGCGGCGCTGGCGGTGGGCCTCGCTCAGGGCTGTGTCGACGAGAGCCTCCAGTACGCCCAGCAGCGAACCGCGTTCGGCAAGACGATCGGCAGCTTCCAGGGCCTGCAGTTCATGATCGCGGACATGGCGATGAAGACCGATCTCGCCCGTCATGCCTACTACCGGGCCGCCTGGCTCGCGGAGCAGGGTCGTCCCTACACGAAGGAAGCCGCTATGGCCAAGCTCTTCGCGTCGGAAACGGCGGTCGCAGTGGCGAAGGACGCGGTCCAGATCCACGGCGGATACGGGTACATCGAGGAGTTCCCCGTCTGCCGCCACTTCAGGGATTCGAAGATCCTCGAGATCGGCGAGGGAACCTCAGAGGTGATGAGGATCTTGATATCCCGCTCCCTCGGACTCGGCTGATCGTTGCCCCGAGGCACCTCTAGAGACTTCACCCAGATCCAGGACGTCCGAGGCGTCGACCTCGTCGCAGGAGAGGCCCGGGCTGGGGGCTGGATGGGTCTCGACACGGAGTTCCTGCGGGAGAAGACCTATCGGGCGAAGCTGTGCCTGGTTCAGGTCTCCACAGCGGAGAACATCTATCTGCTCGATCCGCTGGCGGGCTATGACCTCACCCCGATAGCGAACCTCATAGGAGCCCCGGATGTCGAGGTGCTCGTTCATGCCGGGCGGCAGGATTTCGAGATCTTCTATGAGCGCTACGGAGCTATCCCGCGGAAGGTGTTCGACGTGCAGCTGGCGGCCGGGTTCGCCGGGCTCGGTGCGTCCCTTCCTTACGGCAGGCTCGTGGAAGATGTCACCGGCAACACTCTCGTCAAAGGCGAGTCCTATACCGATTGGTGCAAGAGGCCTCTATCCGATGCCCAGCTCGATTACGCCGCGGACGACGTGCGATTCCTGCGCCAGATCGCCGATGCGCTGACCGCCAAGCTCACGAAGATCGGCAGGCTCGATTGGGCAGCGGGGGAGATGGTCTCTTACGAGAGCGAAGAGCTCTACCTCACCGATCCACGAGAATCGTGGCGGCGGGTGTCGGGCCGGGGCGGCCTCTCTTCCAAGCAACTGAGCGTGTTGCGGGAGATCGCCGCTTGGCGCGAAGAGGCCGCGGCCCAGCGCGATCTGCCGAAAGGCTGGATCGTTAAGGATCAGACACTCGTGGAGATCGCTCGCCGCGGCCCCTCCTCCATGTCCCAGCTCCAGAGCTTGCGAGGAGTGAACGCGAGAGAGATGGAGCGTTCCGGGCCTGCCCTGCTGAAGGCGGTGGGGAGAGCCAAGGGGGCCGAGCCGATAGAGATGCCTGCCTCGGCCCCCAAGAGCGCTCAGATGCGGTCCAGAACCCTCGTGGGCCTCGCCGACGCGATCGTGAGGTCGAGGTGCGAGTCAGCCGAGGTTGCCCCCGAATTGGTCTCTACACGTGGTGAACTAGAAGCGCTGTTGACCGATGCCTTCATCGGGAGGCTCGACCCCGAGCGGCATCGGATGCTGCAGGGATGGCGACGAAAGCTCGTCGGGGACGCCGTGGTGGCCCTGGCCGAGGGGCGCGTCGCCGTCAGATCGATTTCGCGACCGCCTTACATCGAGGAGGTCCCGGTCGCTTGATAGGAGGACTGGATGGGTGCTGAGGAAGAGCGCATAGCGCTGTTCGTAGACTTCGAGAACCTGGCCCTCGGAGCCCGAGACCGCGGCGAGAAGATCCAGATGTCCGTCGTCATGGACGCGCTTTCCGAGCGGGGGAGGGTGGTGGCACGCAAGGCCTACGCCGACTGGAACCTCTTCTCCGAGCACCGGGGAGGTCTCGTTGCTCAGCAGATCGAGATGATCGAGGTGTCGCAGCGCACGGGCATGGTCCGCAAGAACGCGGCCGACATCAAGCTTCTGCTGTTGATGCCTTGGAGCTGGCCTTCGAGCGCGACATCACCACCTTCGTGATCGCCCGGGAGATTCCGACTTCACGCCGCTCGTCCTCAAGCTGAGGGAGCTCTAACAGGCGTGTGATCGGGGTTGGGGTCGAGGGCTCGACCTCCGAGCTCCTTCCCCGGCGCGGCGACGAGTTCCTCTTCTACGAGCGGCTCCTCGGGCCGGTCGGTCAAGAGCGCCCTCGGCGCCGCCGCAAGAAGCGTGAGGGAGGAAGCGTCGGATCAGGAGACGGGCGATCAGGACGCCCCGATCTCGGATCTTGCGGAGCTCGCTCGTCTCGTGACGAAGACCCTCACCGGGCTGCAGCGCCTTTCTGACGGCGCCGTCCTTCTCGATGCTGAAGCGGGCGATCCTGCGCAAGGACCCCACGTTCTCCGGAGGGGGACTATGGCTTTCGCACCTGGAGCGAGATGATCAGGCACCCTCGAGGGTGAAGGGATCCTCGAGTTGCAGAGTGGGGTCGCCCAAGGCGATCCGACCGTAGACCTACCTGCCGAGGCGCGGGACAGGGCGTCGCTCGTTCAAGCTGAGCCGCGAGGTCGTCGCCGAACTCGAGAAGGGAGCGATCGGCCGCCGTTGTCCGGCTGAAGAACGAGCTGAGGCGACGTGAGCCCCGTTCAGCTGAAGGCGATTTCGGCTACGGAGGGTTCCTCCAGTTCGTGAAGGCGGCGAAGGCGCGCGGGATCGTGGACATGGAGTGGGGACGAAGAGGCCGAGTGGAGTACTACCTGTCCAGGGCGCGCCGCGAGGTGAGGAGTCAGTCCCCATGCTCGAGACGAAGACTCGCCGGTTCGTAGATCTAACGGCGGAGCTTGAGTCCTTCGTCTCTGACGAGGCAGACGGGTTGGCGCACGTGCTCTCGTGCCCCATGCAACCGCCGGCGTTGCTGCCATCTTCGAGCTGGGCTCGGGCTCGGAGCAGGATCTCGAAGCGGCGCTGGACAGGCTCCTGCCTCGCGAGGGATATCTACGCCCACCCCACGGCTCCGTGGGTCACGGGCGGACCATGTCATCCCGGCCCTGATCGCCCTCGATCGCGGTCCCGGTCCTCGGGGAAGCTGATGCTGGGGACGTGGCAGAGCATCGTCTTCGTGGACCTCAACCGGGACAACCCCCAGCGCGAGGTGCGGTTCTCCTTTCTGGGGGACTGAGGTGGAGATCCGGCTGGGGGACATCGAGGGGCGGGCCGGCTATTCACTGGTAACGAGCCTCGTGGTCCCTCGTCCGATCGCGTGGGTGTCCTCACTTGCTGCAGATGGGACACGCAACCTTGCCCCCCATAGCTACTTCAATGCGATCTCGTCCGAGCCCCCGATAGTCCATTTCACCTCGACCGGCGTGAAGGACACCCTCAGGAACGTGCGAGAAACGAAGGAGTTCGTTATCAACTTAGTGAGCCGCGACCTGGTCGAGGCGATGAACGTCACGGCTGCGAACTTCCCCCCCGGCGAAGATGAGTTCTCCTGGGCCGGTCTCGACGCGACGCCATCGTCGATCGTCGCTCCTCCCAGGGTTGCGCTGGCCAAGGCCGCTCTCGAGTGCCGCCTCGTCGACATCGTCAGCCACGGGAACGGGAACATGATGTTCGGCGAGGTGGTGTCGATATTCGTGGACGACTCCGTCCTGGTGGACGGACGGGTCGACGCCCTCAAGCTGCAACCCGTTGCGCGGTTGGGCGGGCCTTTCTACTCGGCGACAAGCGAGGTCTTCTCCTTGACTCGCCCCAGGTGGGAAGACCTCAGGACCTCTCGAGACGAGCCTTCGTAGTACGGACGAGCCGCTAGTCTCTTCTTCTCGTGAAACACACCCGCGGTCTCCTTGCCGCCATCCTTCTCTGCGGGCTCATGCTGGGATCGCCTCCGGAGGCGGCTACATCGGTGCCTCTCAAGGCGGGGCTCGGCCCCTACAGGGGCCTCGGGACATGGGTCGACATCTACGACTCGGATCAGTGGGACCACCCGGCTCGAACCGTTCGGGAGGCCCAGGCCCTGGGCGTCAGGACGATCTACCTGGAGACCGGCAATCACGCCCGCGCGGAGGCGATCTTCAGGCCCCGCGCCGCGAGCCGGATGATCGAAGCGGCTCACGCCGCCGGCCTCGAGGTGGTGGCCTGGTACCTCCCCGGCTTCCGCGACCTCGACCAGGACCTGAGGAGGTCGCTGAAGGCCGTCGAGTTCACGACCCCCACCGGTCACGGTTTCGACGGCTTCGGCCTCGACATCGAGGCGAACATAGTCCGTTCGATCCCGCGACGGATCGACCGGATGCTGCGCCTCTCCCGCCGTATCCGCTCTGCAGTGGGGGAGGCCTACGCGCTGGGAGCGATCATCCCCTCACCCCGAGGGATGGAACTTTCGCCCGGGTACTGGGGCTCCGACTTTCCCTATGAGGAGCTGGATGCCCTCTATGATGTCTTCCTGCCGATGGGCTACTACACCTACCGCACGGAAGGTGAGGCCGCAGCCCACGACTACACGGCCCGAAGCATCCAGATAATCAGGCGAGAGAGCGGCAACCGCAAGGCGGTGATCCACCCCATCGGGGGCCTCGGGGCCGACGCGGACAGGGCAGAGGTGAGGGGGTTCGTGCGGGCCGCGAGAGAGTACGGGACCCTGGGAGCGAGCTTCTATGACTACGCCACCACGAGGCCGGGAGGCTGGCTCGAGCTGAGGAAGATGCCGAAGAACCGGCCTCCCCTCGTGGCTGCCCTCCCGATCCGCGTCGGCGACATGCGTCCTTTCGGGAACGTGTCCGAGGACGCTTGGAGCCACCCGAACGAGATCTTCTACAAGTCGGGCCCCGTCGAGGGTGATGTCTCTATAGGGCTCGAGGGCTTCGACATCGATGAGGGCGAGGTGAAGGTGTGGGTCAACTGGCGGCACGTGGCCACCCTCCCCTCGGGCCCGGCCGGCCTCTGGGGACTAGAGCAGGAGGTGTTGGTCCCCAGCTCGTATCTAGATGGGGCCGGGCCGAATCACATCTCGTTCCGCGGCTCCCCCACGGATGAGTGGGGGATCAGGAGCGTGGTGCTACAGCCCTAGCCGGTTCGTCCCTCCGCCTCGAGCTGAGGGTCCGATGTCTTTTCGGGGGTCTCCGACAGGCGGGACCCGGTGGGCTTCAACCGATCGACGGGTAGCCCGACAAGACCCAGGCGAGCCCTCACCGCGGCCGCCCTGGAGGGGTTGGGGAACCAGCGCTCGTATCCGAAGGTCGACAGAAGAGGGCCGCCCACCGCCTCGAACACCTCGACCTGGTGCCGCGGCATCTGCTCTTGCCACGACCTCGTCTTCTTCACGCCGCTCTTGGCTACATGGGGGTTGAACCGTCCGGCCCTGTGCTTGTTGATGCCCTTCGCCCGTTGGTCCTCGTCCATCATGATCGGCTCGAATGGGATCCCCAGGAACTCACAGACGGTCTTGACGACGGTCTCGGTGTCAGCCACGAGCGACTCGTATCGGACCTCCAGGTAGCGCTGGGAGCCGAGCGGCCTGCCGTAGGTCATGCCGGCATGCACCCTGCGGGACCAGATGCGGGCCGCCTTGGCCAGGGTCGGAGGGCCGAAGTCGGTTTGTGCATAGGAAAGGGCAACGTTCCTCCCGTCCCGAACGAGGTGGATGAACTGCGAGTGGGGAAAGAGCCGGTTCAGAGTCGGGATGCTCTCGACGTAGCGGGGTGTCTTGTCCCCCCATCTGACCTTGCCCTGGTTAGCGGCGAAGGACGCGTAGGCAGCCGTGACCGCGGCTGCGTACGACGCACGCGGGGCGTTGTCCAGCCGGCTGCGGACGTCTTCGACGTCCACCTCCCACAGGCGGAAGTTCCTGTGTTGCGGCAGCCGACGTAGGAACCAGGCGACGTCTACCTCGTCCCCCTTCGGGAGCAACTCGGTGATGAACCGGGACTCGGGGGAACGAGCTGGGGATGGGCGTTCAGCATGAGGCGGAGCATGGTGGTCCCGGAGCGCGCCGAACCGACCACGAAGAAGGGCGCACCTGCTGTGGGTCGGGCATCGGCATCTTCTTGGACGTTAATCCTTTCCGGCCCTCTTAGGAACTGCCGCCGCCGCCGAGCCCTGCGGCTAAGATACGAGCCACCCATGGATGACTCCACCTCTAGTCGGCGCGCCCCGCCGGCTCGCAGCCCCAGCTTTCGTCGACCCCCGGTCCCTGCCGATCTGGTATCTGGGGATCGTGGCGGCGCTCGTTGGGCTTGGCGGGTGGCTCGGGGTCACCTTCACCGACTCTGTCCTGCCCGGCGTGGTCGCGGTTTGGGCTTTCAGCCTGGCCTCGGTCGCGGTTGTCCTGGTGGTGCCGATGTCCTCAGCCGTCGTCGTTCCCCTCTATGCGGGAGTTGCGGGGTGGCTCATAGACATGCTGCCCGTCGTGGTGCTCATCGCCTGGGCCGCGGTGGTGGGGAGATGGGCCGTTGGGGTGCTTCGGGCGAGGAGGTGGCCGCGCGGAGGACGCTGGGTCCTCCTCCCGATAGCGATCGCGGCTGGACCAGTTTGGGGGTCCTCGCGGTCTCGAGCTTCGATTTCAAGCATTTCCTGCTTCTCTTCGGGCTCCAGGTACTCGCGAGTGGCATGGTCCTGGTGGTGGTCGACGTGCTTGGCGCCCTCGAGGACAAGGTGAAGGTGGCCGTGGGGCTCGTCGGCTTCGTGGTGCTGCTCTCGGTAGGGTCTTCCTGCAGTGGGCCGGGGCTCCCATCCAGGAACTCCAGGACTCCGAGACCAAGGACCGTGTCGAGGCCGCCTACGGACTCGACGCGTTCCCTAACAAGACCGGGATGATCAAGTACGCGCGCTCCCGAGACCCGGGGTTGGACGACCTCCAGAAGGACCTCGGGGAGCTGAAGCAGAGCGAGCCCGGGATCCCCGAGTACGAGGTTCTCATCCCACGTTTCAAGGCGTACCGCAACCAGCTGCTGGTGAGGTTCGAGGGGTCGGCCAGGCCGTGGGGAATCGCAGCTCGCGGCGGAGGGAGATGACCCTTCCTTTCGACAACGTGGCCTTGGCCCCCGGGCAGACGGTCCCGCGTATGAGGTCGTTCCCTCGTAACGCGCTCACGTACGCGGGCATCTGTGCGGTTGCGTTGCCCCTGGCGTTCTTCCTGGCTTGGACGCAGGTCGGCTGGAGACGTCGCCTGGGATGGGCGGGGGTGGCGGCGGCCTTGTTCGGAGCCGGGTTCTCGCTCGCGAGGGGCGCGTGGATGCTGATCCTCATCGGAGTGATCTACCTGCTCGTCGACGGAGTCATCGACGCCAAGCGAAAGGTTCAGGTGTTGGGCGCCTTCGCCGCTGGAGCCTTGGTCTTGGCGAGCGTTTTCTTCTTCATGTACGGGTCCGACCCCCTCAGCGCCCGCGGGCGGGGAAGGAGCGTCGGACCCGCCAGAAGCTGTACGAGGACACGGTAAAAGCCGTAGACGGCAAGCACTATCTGATCGGTTTCGGCACCGAGACGGCCCGGCGGGACGCGGCCACCGGAGCGAAGTCGAGCTTCGGCAAGTACGTGCCTGCAGCGGGAACTCACTCCACCTACCTGAATTACCTGTTCAGGACCGGTGTGCCCGGACTGCTGGGGATCGCGCTGCTGTACCTCATCTCCGGGATGCACGCCAGAGCCGCGGCTCGCTCCCGGAAGGGAGCCGAGGCCGTGCTTTTCACGGTCATAGCGGGATCGATCGTGATAGCCGCTGCCCACGGCGTCATCCTCAGCTTGTTCGTCGAGCCCGTCTACACCCTCACCGTCTCGCTCGTAGTGGGCTTGGCAGTCGCCGGCGCCACGTCGCTGCCGGTCTCGATCTTCCCGTGGCGGAAGAGCCCGCCCGCCTAGATGAGCGTCGAGGAGCTACCCGAGAGCAGAAGCGGGCTCTCGGCCCCCGCAGCTGCCGACGTGGAGGTCCTGGCCAAGGGGGTGCAGTCCAGATCGCCGGTCAGCTCACCTCCCGCGGCGTGGCGATGTTTTTCACGCTCATCCTGTCCGCCTTGCTGTCGGTGGCCGGCTACGGGCTCTACCGCAAGGTGTCCCAGATCCTGCACATAGCGGGGCAGCTCGGCCTGGCCGGTTTCAACTACGCCACGATGCACCACATCAGCCGGGCTCGAGCCGCGGTGATCCCGAAGGTGGCGGGGGCCGCCCTGGTCGGGATCGCGGGGGCGGCCATCTGCTCGGCCCTTGTGGTCGTCGGCCTGCTGGTCGCAGCCAAGCCGCTCGCGGAGGTCTTCTCGGGTGAGGGCGGCGATGCGTCGGAGCTCGAGGAGCTGATCCGGATCGGTGCTCCGTACGTCCTGCTCTTCGCTCTCATGCAGGTTCTCAGGTACTGCTCGCAGGCCTACTGTCCGAGGGTCCTGTCGGTGATTGTGTGGTACAACAAGCAGCGCGCGGCTAGGGCGGTCCTGGGGGTCTGGGTGCTGCTGGCGGGCTTCGGCGTAGGCGCCGTCCTCGTGAGCGAGCTGGTGAGCCTTCTGCTGGCCGTGATCGCAGGTGTCTATTACTTCGGGAAGATGCTGACCCCGGAGGAGCGGGTCGCGCGCCCCCGTCCGGACGTGGGGAAGATGGTCAGGTTCGCGTTGCCGCAGGGTGGGTCGTCGCTGCTCGGGATCCAATCGCTCGGTCTCGGCATCCTGATACTTTCGATGTTCGAGGGGAACCGCGAGGTCGGTCTCTTCGGCATAGCCCTCGCGCTTCAGCAGCCGGGGGGGATCTTCCTCGGCGGCATCGTCAACATCTGGGCCCCCGTCGTTTCCGAGCTCTACGACAAGGGCGAGATCGACCGCCTGGGCTCGCTGTATCAAACGATCACCCGCTGGGTCATCACGTTCTCGTTCCCCGTTTTCGCAGTCCTGATCCTGGAGCCGGACCTCTTCCTGTTCCCGTTCCCAGACGACGCCATCGCTGCGGCCTCTCTCGTTGCGATACTCGCCGTCGGCAACCTCTTCTACACGGGCACCGGTCCCTCGGGGTATGTGCTCTCGATGAGCGGCCGTCCCGGCGTCAACTTCGTCAACTCGCTGATCGGAGTGGCGCTTTACATCGGGCTCGGACTCTGGATCGTGCCGGATCACGGGGCGGTCGGGATGGCGATAGTCGACTCGGCCGTGACCGCTATCGTAAACATGGCCCGGGTAGTGGAGGTGAGGCTCCTCGTGGGGGTTCAGCCTTTCGGCCGCTCCTCGTTGAAGCCGGTGGGGGCGACTCTCGTGGGGGCCTGCGTCCTCCTCCTTTGGAGGCTCGTTCCGGGCGACTCCTTCTGGCTCGAGATGGCCGGCGTGGCCGTTGCGGGGGCGGTTTACGTGTTCGTCTTGAAAGCGATGGGCCTCGACGCGGAGGAGAGATACGTGTGGCAGCGGATCCGCACGAAGGCTTTGAAGGGGCGTGGTGACAAGAAGGGCTCTGCTGAGGGAGGCTCTTCGGTATGAGCCGTAGGCAGATCCGAAAGAGCCTCAGCACGAATTTCAACCCCGGGATGCGCCACCGGCTCGAGCGCGCGAAGCTGCGCGGCCTACAGGTAGCCCATCTGCCGTCTCTCGTGACGGGACAGCGGCTCGACCGCCCCATCTTCATCATCGGCGGCCCGAGGTCGGGCACCCATTTCCTTTATCTCACCCTGCGGGGCCACAGCCACCTCGCGCACTGGAGACCCAGCGAGGCGCACGAGGTGTGGGAGGCGGATTACCATCCGTCCCTGCGCAGTTGGGAGTCGAACGTCCTGGGGGCCGAGGACGTGAACGAAGACGCGGCCAAGCGGATCCGCAGGTCGTTCCTCCTATGTGCCGGCACCGGCAAGAGGTTCCTCGACAAGACCCCTCGCAACGTCTTGCGCGTCCCGTTCATCGATGTGCTCTTCCCCGACGCGCGCTACATCTTTCTGCAGCGTGACGGACGGGAGACCGTCAATTCGCTCATGAATGCGTGGCGCTCCAACCGCTACAAGACGTACCGGCTTCCCGAGCCGCACGCGATCCCCGGCACCGATCCCGCCTGGTGGAAGTTCGTCCTCTACCCCGGCTGGGAACAGGACCGGAACGGGCCGCTCGAGGTCGTCGCAGCCAAGCAGTGGAAGCTATCGAATGACTACGCTTTCGGAGCGATGCAGGAGGTCGATCCTGAGCGCTGGCTCCGGGTCCGTTACGAGGACGTGGTCGAGGCCCCCGAGGATGAGGTCGGGCGGATCATGGAGTTCCTCGAGCTCCCCTACGAGGCCTCGGTCAGAGCGGCTGCCGGGGCGACCAAGACCACGCCGGTCAACACGGTGACCCCGCCGGAGAAGGGGAAGTGGCGCCGGGAGAACGCCGAGGCGATAGTGAGGATCCTTCCGTTGATAGCGCCCACGATGTCTACGTTGGGATACGAGTAGGTCGAGGTCCTACTTCTTCGGCTTGTCGCCGCCTCCGCCTGCGCTCGGAGGGGGCGGGGGAGCCTTGTCGGGAGCGGGCTTCGGCTCTGGCTTCGGCCCGGGCTTCGGCTCCGGCTTCGTCTCGGCCTTGGGCTCCGGCTTCGAGTCTTTGGCTGCGCCCTGACCGCCGCCGGCTCCGTCCGGCTTGTTGCCCGGCTTGTCGGTGGAGTCTTTGGGACCGCTCGGGGGGCCGGCGTGATCAGGGGCGTTGCCCTTCGTGTTGTCCGGGCCCTTCGCCTTGTCGGGGTCCGGACCCTTACCGTTCTCGGCACCGTTCCCCTTGGACGCCTTCGGGCCCGTGGCCTTGGCCGTCTTGGGAGAGTTTCCGCCCTTGCCCTTGCCTTTCCCTTTGCCGCCCTTCTTGCCATGGCCTCGTTGGCTCTTCTTCTTGTTGTCCTTCCCAGAGGACTTGTCTTTCTTGTCCTTGCTGTCCTGGCGTACTTCGTCCTGTCCGAGCCCCAGGTGCTTTCCATTGGCTGCCTTGAGGGCCGAGTGTGCCAGGCCGGCTTCACTTGCCGACCGGTTCTCGAAACCGTGAGACCCGTCGTCGAGCAAGGCGCTCGCAAGGACCTCGGAGGCGGGGCGATAGCGCTCTTCAGTCGGAGAAGTCACTGCGTTCGGGACAGCTCCGGCCATGCTCGCAGTCAGAGCAACCGCTGCGCCGATCGAGGCCGCACCGCCCGGCAGCCCGCCTGCTTGAGCGTGCTGCACCCAGTTGCCGAAACCACCGACGATCCGCTGCACCGCGGTCGAGAGGGACATCCAAAGGGCAAGGGAGCGCTTGCCGGAGTAGTAGGTGAGGAACGCCTCGACGACGACGGGGTCGAGCTGGGTGCCCGAGGCCCGCTTGATGATCTCGAGCGCTTCACCGTGGCTGCGTCCCTTCCTGTAGGGGCGGGCAGAGGTGATCGCGTCGAAGGTGTCGGCCACGGCGAGGATGCGGGCGCCGAGAGGATCTCGTCCCCCTCAGCTGCTCGGGGTAGCCGCGACCGTCCACCCGCTCGTGGTGGTGGCGGACGATGGCCGTGATGTCGAAGCTGCAGGCCTCTCCACCCATCTCGGCCCCCGTCATGGGGTGCTCCTTCATGATCTCGAACTCGGCGTCCGTGAGGGCACCGGGCTTGTTCAGCACTTCCTGAGGCGTCTTGATCTTGCCGACGTCGTGAACCGCGGCAGCAGTCCGGATCTTGGTGACGGTCTCTGGGGGTAGGTGCATCGTCTTCGCGATCATGTGGGCGTAGCGGGTGACCCGGCGGCTGTGGCCGTGTGTGAAGGGGTCGCCTGCTTCGAGCGCCGAGGCGAGCTCGGTCAGGACCTCCGCCTGCCTCTGGGGGGACATGAAGACCTCACGAAGAGCCGTCCCATCCCGGTCGAACCCGAGGATCTCCATTGCGCCGGAAAGTCGCTTCTCGGTACGGACCCGCCGGAGCCACCCCACAGCATCAGGTCTCCGAACACGAGGTCGTTGGACCCGGAGTGGCGCTTCCAAGCAAGGCTCATCGCCTGTGCGAGACCCACCGAGAAGAGGATCGAGACGACGATCGAGGCTATCGGGGAGGTGAGAGAGCTCCACGGCTCTCGAGGATGTAAACGAGGATCGAAGGGGCGAGCAGAACCGCAAGGGTCGCGCCCAGTACGTGCGGAAGGTACTTCGAGAGCGGTCTTGCCTTGGCCTTGTCCATGTGAACCCCTTCGCGAGCTTCAACCGAAGTCCATCTCCGTGAGCCGTCCCTCCGAACATCGGCATTTCTTCGAAAATGCTTGAGGAGCTGACTAGTTAACTAGTCAGACGACAGGGGCGAGGGCCCGCTTCCTCTAAGCCGGCTGAGGTGCTAACAAGGATGGGATGAAAGCTGCTCCCGACATCACATGGCAGCCTTCGCTGCTCGACACCGAGGCCACCGACTTCGACCGCGGGTTCACCAAGGTGAGCCGGGTCTACCTCGATCATGAATCGTGGGTGGACCATCAGCCGGAGTGGGTGTCCGGCTCGGACGACCTCTTCGGCGAGATCCTCGAGCTCCGGAACTGGGGCCAACGGTCGAGGCGGATGTACGAGAACCGTGTGGTCGAGCCTCGTCTCACCGCCCCCTGGAACGTCCGGTCCGGACAGCCACTGGAGCCACCGATCCTCGAGGAGATGCGAGTGGCTTTGTCCGCTCGTTACTCCATCGAGTTCGATTCCGTCGGCTTCAACCTCTATCGGATGGGCGGGACAGCGTGGCCTGGCACGGGGACAGGATCAAGATGGAGATAGAAGAGCCGATCGTGGTCCTCGTCTCGCTGGGTTTCCCCCGCAAGTTCCTTCTTCGCCCGAAGGGAGGTGGGAGGTCCATCGCCTACATGCTCGGGGCGAGGGGACCTTCTCGCGACAGGTGGCAAGACCCAGAGGACCTGGGACCATAGCGTGCCGAAGGTCAAGGAGGCGGGCCCCCGGATCAGCCTCGCCTACCGCCACGGCCTGGACCCGGCGGCGTACGCCGGTAGAAGCGAGTCGCTCCCCCGGAGCCCTAAGCCAGCTCCTTGGCGGTCCAGCCCTGGACCGACTGCAGCTCTGCGGGCGTCAGCTCGTGCCCCCCGGGCTGCAGCTCGAGTGAGACCTCGGCACCGCAGGCGGCCAGCATCTAGGCCAGAGCCTCGGTCTGCTCGCCTGGGATAATGGGGTCACGCCTGCCGCCGGTTATGAGAACCGGCTTGCCTGTTAGGTCGGGTGGCTGAGCGGGCTCCAGAGGAACCATCGCGTGCAGGAGGGCCGCGCCGGCCAGTATCTCGGGATGTAGGAGAAGCATCGCTGCCGCGATGTTCGCGCCGTTCGAATAACCGAGGGCGTAGACCCGGCCTGGGTCGAGGTCGTACTCGTCGGCGGCACTCGAGACGAAGCGCCCCAGGTCGGCGCTTCTCGCGATCAGGTCCGGAACGTCGAACACCCCCATCGCGAGGCGCTTGAAGAAGCGGGGCATCCCGCCCTCTACGACCTGCCCGCGCGGGCTGAGGAGGGTGGCTTCGGGGGCCACCGCGCGCCCTAGTGAGAGGAGGTCGTCCTCGTCCCCGCCGGTGCCGTGGAGCAGGAGGAGCGTCGTGCCGCCGGTGCCGCGATCGAGCCTATGGATGAACCCGAGGTCGGCCTGCGTCATCTGGCGGCGGCCTCGGCCCACGGGTCCGGCAGCGGCGTCAGGATGTCCTCGAGCTTGTCCCGGAGATGCTTGAAGTTGGGCGGAAGAGCGAGCTCCTGTCCGAGGCTCTCCTTCGGCTCGTCGACGCTGAAGCCGGGGCCGATCGTCGCGATCTCGAACAAGACGCCGGATGGCTCCCGGAAGTAGATCGAGCGGAAGTAGAAGCGGTCGATGACGGGCGTGACACCGGCCCCCGCTCGCTCGAGCCGTCGCCGCCACTCCTCGTGCTCGGACATGGGCGAGGACCACGCTACGTGATGGATGGTCCCGCCACCGCTGAGACCTCGCTGCGGGGGAGCTTGGTCGTAGACGTAGAACGAGCTCCGGGTGTCCCCGGCGACCTTCCACTCGCCCTCCGAGCCCTCGAATCCGAGTGTCTCTTTCAGCATCGTCGTGGAGCGGGCGGGGTCGCTCGAATACGCCCTTACGCCTTCGAACCCGAGCAATGCCATCTCCGGCGGGATCGAGGGGTGGTGGGCGACCAGCTCCGGCTCGTCCGAGTCCACGACCCGGAGCTCCAGCCCCAACCCCTCCGGGTCTCTGAAGAGCAGCGAGCCGTCGCCTCGCTCGGTCGGCGTCCCGGCCTGGCTCAATCGGTCGCTCCAGAAGCCCAGCGCGCCCTCCGACGCGACCCTCCACACCACGCGGTGGACCATTCCGTCACCCGCCCGGCCGGGGGCCGCTCCCCGGTACTCGAAGAACGTGATGTCGGAGCCGGGGCTGCCTTTGTCATCTGCGTAGAACAGGTGGTAGACGGTGGGGTCGTCCTGGTTCACGGACTTCTTGACGAGTCGCAGGCCCAGGAGCCCTGCATAGAAGCGGACGTTCTGCTGAGCGTCCCCTGTGATGCCGGTGATGTGGTGGATCCCGTCGAGTTTCATCTCCGTGGCGCTCCCTCCATCTGACGTCATCAGATGGTGGAACATGCCGAACGGGCGGTTATTCCGGCCGGGTCCTAGAGGTAGCCGAGGTCCTTCAGGTGCTGTTCGACGACCGCTTCCTCGTCGGTCGTCATCCCGGACTCGGCGACCACGGCGGACGACTCGACCTTGTCGATGAAGGCCTCGAGCCGCGTTGCTACCTCCGGGTACCTCTTGTAGTGATTGTGCCTCTCGTCTGGGGGCCCGCCACCGTTGAGCTTTAGCAGCGAAGGCTTACCTCCCCCGGGCTTCAGCAGCTTCCAGTCGGGGACCCGGGCTCCGGCTATGCGCTTTCCTTCGAGCTTGACCCCCACGGCCTCCATGTAAGCGGGCTCCTCCGGCAGGGACCCACCGTCGAGCAAGGGCTGGAGGCTTCGGCCATCGACGTCGCCGGGAACCTCTGCGCCGCAGATCCCGGCGAGCGTCGGGAAGAGGTCGACGTGTCGTACCTGCTCGTGCACCTGGACTTGCGGGACGCCCGGGCCGGCGACGATCAACGGGACCCGCACCAGGTGCTCGTGCAGCGCGAACCCGTGGCCCACCGCCACCGAAGAGAGCTTCTTGTCGAGGTAGGGCCACCACCTCGACGGTTTCAGCTTCTTGCGGGCGATCCGCCCTGCCCGGTTCACCTTCTGTTGGAGCTTCGTGTCCGGGTACTCCTCACCGTGATCCCCCGTGATGACGATGACCGAGTCTTGCCCGGCGGCCTCGAAGACGGGGTTCAGGTAGTCATCCGAGGCCGTGACCGACGCCTCGTACCCGGCCCGGTCGAATCGCTTGGTGAAGTCGGGAGGCGAGCGGAAGGGCCGGTGCACCTCCCAGATGTGGAGGAGAAGGAACCAGGGGGAGCCGTAGGAGGTCATCTTGCCGACCAGCTCGTCGCGCCAGCCGAAGAACGGCACCTTGTAGCCCTGGCGATGCCTCGCTTCTTCGAAGCCCCTCAGGATCCCGGTCTGCGGGAGCAGAGGCCCGGTTACCTCGGCGTGCGTCTCGTACCCCGCGGCCGAGAACGCCTCGGCCAAGGTGGTGCGGGCAGAGGAGAGGCTGTAGCCCTGGAGGCCCCGCACGCCGTGCTTGGGCGGGTAGCAGCCGGTAAGCATGGACGAGAACGAGGGGGTGGTGGTGGTGGTCGTGCAGACACACTGCCTGAAGGAGGCGCCCCGGGTCGCCAGCGCGTCGATGTTGGGCGTGCGGACGTGGTTGCCGAAGATCGCATCGGCGCGCAGCGAGTCCACGACCAGCATCAGGACGTTCGGCTTGCTCACTCGTTCTCCGGGCTCTAGGGATGGGCCTGGAGGAGCCTACTTCGGGGCTAAGGGAGGTCGAGGATGGCCCAGCGGGTCTTGTGATCGACGTCCGGGGTCTCGAAGATCCCGCCCCTATCGCTCGTGCCTGACGAGAAGATGTAGTCGACCCCGCTTGCCTTCAGCATCCCCGAGCCGGTGTCCGCCGGCATCTCCCAGACGATGTCGTGGAATCTGAAGCTCTCGGTGTCGCGGTCGTAGAACCGGGCGTCCTCGCAGCTCTTGAACTCACCGGTGACGCACCTGTCCTGGTTGAAGTCCCCGCCGATCGTGGTGGCGTCGCGGCCTGGGTACCTCCTCATGATCATCTCGTAGATCTGGCGCGACCACTTGGCCCGGTAGTGCTCGCTGGCGTCGAGGGTCCTGAAGTCCTTCTTGCGGGTCAGGTGGACGCTCGAGAGCGCGCTCGTCACGCCTGTGGCACGGTGCTTGGCGAGCATGACGGCCGCCTGCTTGAACTTGAGGGGCAATCCGCAACAGACGGCGACATCCCCTGGGTAGGTGCCCGTGTAGTACCTGCCCCCGTCCGCAACTTGCATCGTGGTCAGGTTGAGGATGATCGCCGTGTCCCTGATGATCTGCTTCGTGTCGTAATCCCTCGCCGCGGGCGTCCACGCCTTCTTCACGACCCTGAAGTTCGCGTTGCCGGTCCGGTTCCGGAGGACCGACGCGACGTACTCGGCGCTGTTGCCGGTCACCTCTTGGAGGAGGAGCACGTCGGGGTTACCGGGAGTCTCGTCGAGGAGCTTCAGGACCCAGTTCTTGACGTCGGTCCTGCTGTCCAGGTCGTTCCTGTTGGTGTCGGTGTTGTAGGCCTCCTCGACATTCGCGATGACGGTGAGAACGTGCGCCTGCCCCGCCTGGGCCTGCGCTACATCGGGCCGTGGAGACGCGGCCGTGAGGAGCCCTGCCGCAACCGTCGCGACTGCTGACACCGCTACGAACGACTTGATCCTCGACCTCGTCGGGCTCATCGCTATCTGCTCCATAGGCTAGAGATTCGGCACGCAGGGGTGGTCCTTTTAGCGCGCCATGGCTTTCCCCGGGATGGGAAACATCAACCTGGGCGCGCTCGTTCCGAACGAGGGAGATTTCTCACTGCCCCGCGCAGGAAGATCTGGTGCTAGAGGGTCCAGACCTCTTCGGGGGTGCCCCCGACGAGGAGCCGCGCGACGTCGATGCCCATCTTCACGGCGTGGTCCATGTTGCCGATCTCGTACTTCCAGGACCCGAAACGGCCCCGCGAGAAGATGCCCTGTTCCATCAGCCACGGCTGGATCACCTCGAGGGCCTGGTTCCGCTTCATCGTGGGCACCGGGTAGGCGTAATCGATGTCGATCACGTGCGTCGAGGCGACCTCGGGGCGGCCTTCGACCACGCCGGACGCTCGCAGCCCTTCCTCCACCCGCTCTTCGAGGCCCTCGCGCGGCTCGGGCTTGTACCTCGAGTAGGAGGTCTCGGTCATGTACGCGCTGTAGCGGCCGGTGTCGGCTTCCGGGACGTTGGCGGGCGAGTATTTGGCGAAGTTCGTCGCCCTGTAGAAAGGGGCGTGGTCCTGCGGGAAGTAGAGCCACGACTTGTCGTCCTTCAAGGGCTCCTCGTAGCCGATCCCAACCATGTAGACGCCGTTGTGCTCGAGATCCTCGGCGGCGGCCCTAACGCTGTCGGGGCAGTGCTTGAGGATCCCGACCAGCCTGTCGATGGGCATCGTCGAGACGAGCTTGTCGTAGCTCTCCTGGGCCCCGTCGGAGAAAGTGAGCGTCTTCTCCTCGGAGTCGACCTGGGCCAGCTCGCGCTCGTACGCGATGTGGTCCTCGAAGCGCCTGGCGAGCCGCCTGTAGATCTCTCCGGTGCCCCCCTCGGCGGGGAACATGAACATGTTGTTGGGGCCCCAGGCGGCGTCGTCTTCCTCGAAGACGATGCTGCGAAGGGCCCTCTTGTGATCGACGACGCTGACCCGCTCCGCGATCCAATGAGCCGCCATCCGCTCCGGAGGGGTTGCCCACACCTTGAAGTTGTAGGGCCTCATGAAGTGATGGGTGATCCCGCCCCCGAACGTCGCCTCCATCCAGGTTGCGAAGTCCATCCCGATGGAGCCACCGGAGGCCTCGATCAGCCCCAGCAGGCATTCGTAGGCGGGCTCGGGAGGAAGATGGCGGAGGTTGTTCTGGAACGGGTACGGGACCCAGCGATCGGCGAAGCGGATGTACGACGAGCGCTCGTGGTGGTAGACCTCGTCGCCCATCGTTTCCTCGAGCACTTTGTCGAACTCGCCGTAGTGGCTGAAGACGACATGCCCCCCGAGGTCCCAGGTGAAGCCGGCCGGGTCCACGAAGGAGCTGGCGGCCCCGCCCGCCACGGGCCAGCGCTCGAAGCTCTTCCAGCGCTTGTGCCCCAGGCGCTCGAGCTCCCGGGCGCAGCCGAGCCCGCAGGGGCCGGCCCCGATGATGACGATCTGCTCGCTGTCTGACATGGGAAGAGTTTCTAACAGCTGGCGTCGGGGAGGGCGGAGATGAAGCTCCACCGCCTCCCGGGGCGGCGATACGCTCGGCTGATGACAGCCGCCACCGGAAGGATCGAGATCCTCGGCGTGCCGTATTCACCGCTCGACGCCCCCGCTGCCGTCGAGGAGGCCGCGAGGCTGTACGAGCGGGATGAGCCGGGCTTCATCGTCCACGCGAACGTCCACACGGTGAACCTCAGCCACGCCGACCCCGGATACCTCGAAGTGCTGAGGCGGGCGGACCTCGTCCTGAACGATGGCAAGGGAGTCATGTTGGGCGCCCGCCTCCTGGGGAGAAGGTTCCCGGACGACCTGAACGGCAACGTCTTCAGCCCCCTCCTTCTGGCCAGGGCCGCCGCCCGGGGCTGGCCGGTGTACTTCCTGGGCGCCAAACCGGGCGTTGCCGCCTCTGTGGCCGAGAAGCTGAGGGCCGCGCTCCCGGGGCTACGGATCGTCGGGACCCACGACGGGTACTTCGCGCCCGAGCAGGAGGGAGACGTGGTGGCAGAGATCCGGGCGTCTGAGGCCGGGCTCCTCATGGTGGGTCTCGGCAACCCCCGTCAGGAGCGATGGCTGGACCGCAACCTCGCCGCCACGGGAGCCCGTCTCGGCGTAGGAGTGGGAGCCTTCTTCGACTTCCAGGCAGGCGAGGTCAAGAGGTCCCCGGAGTGGATGAGCCGGAACGGGCTGGAATGGGTGCACCGCCTCGTCCAGGAGCCCAAGCGCATGTGGCGCCGCTATCTCGTCGGGAACCCGCAGTTCCTCGCCCGGGTCGTGCGTCAGAGGCGCGGCGCGGCCTCCTCCTGAGCGGTTCGCCCCTTTGGGGTCGGCCCGTTAACCTCTCGCCTCATGCCGGATAAGCCCCGGGCCGACTCGGCCTTCATCATCGCCACGAGGAACAGGCCCGACGAGCTGCTCGTAACGATCGAGAGCCTCGTCGCCCAAACGCTCCTGCCGAAAGAGCTGTGCATCGTGGACTCGAGCGATGAGACTCCCGTAAGGGCGAAGATCGAGGCCATGTGCGACGGGGTGGGGCTTCCACTCGACTACCACCACCCCGCCCCCAGGGGCCTCACGATCCAGCGGAACATCGGCATCGACCGTACCTCGGGAGACCCCGTCTTCTTCATCGACGACGACGTCTTCATGGCCCCCGATTGCCACGAGGAGGTCCTGAAGGAGTATGGGCGTTGGGGGCCGGAGCTGGGAGGCGTCCGAGCGACCCCGATGAGGCCCGCCCGGCCCCCGTTGGTCTCGATCTGGTGGCGCAAGCTCTTCGGGATAGGCGGCTGGTGGCCGGAGGCGAGCGGGAAGATGCGGGCGGGCTTCTGGGTGGAGGGCATCTCGGAGGCGGCGGGGGTCGGGAAGATCGAGTACATGACGGGCTGGTTCATGTCCTTTAGGCGGGAGGTTCTCGCCAAGGAGCGTTTCGACGAGGCGTTATCGGGCTACGGGCACAAGGAGGACGTGGACATGACTTACCGCGCGTCCTGCGACTACGTCCTCGTGCAGACGCCGAAGGCGCTGCGATCACTTCCAGACGATCACGTCGCGCCTGCCGTCGCACCAGCTGATGCGGATGAACCTCGGCAATCAGTTCTACCTGCACCGCAAGAACATGCCGCAGGACCTGCGTCACAAGGTGGCTCTGTGGTGGGGCTTGTCGGGCCTCTTCCTGCTGAACGTGGCGCGCGGCCTTCAAGCGAGACCCTGGCCTCGTGACGGGGGATGATAGTGGGGGCGCGAACAGGCGGCCGGCAAGGGGCTGGTGGACCCCGCCGCAGAGAAGGCGGCGAGGTGAGCACCGCTCCCATCGGGGCGAAGAAGAAGGACTACTGGTGGACGGTCCTGGCGGTCGACCCCGTCGCCGTGCCGCTCACGAAGGCCATCGCTAGCCAAGCGCAGGACGCTGACACCGGATCAGGTGACGCTCATCTCGCTCGTCTTGGGGCTCCCTGTTGGTCTCGCCTACTCGTTCGGCGGGGGTGGGCTGATCGTGGGGGCAGTCCTGTTCTACCTGTCATTCGTCTTCGATTGCGTCGACGGCAAGCTCGCTCGGGCGCTCAGTCTGTCGAGCCCCCGGGGACAAGCGCTCGACCAACTCGCCGACGGAGGGCGCAGGGCGGCGCGGCGATCGGCCTCGCGTTCTCTACCTGAAGAACCACGGTGACTCGGTGACTGATCTCGTGTGGCTCGTCGCGTTCGGCATCCTCTCGTTCTATTTCATGGAGATCTCGGGGGCCGGGAGTCCGATTCGAGCCGGGCTCGGGGGCAAGTGGTCGATGGCTCTCGGCCGCAGGCGTCTCCTTCCACCCCGGGATGCCCGACGTGTCGGCGATCGTGTACGTGTTCGGCCCGCTGACATCGCTCGTCGTCCCGGCGCTCGTGGTCGGCCTCGTGATGATCTCCGCAGCTATCCTGCTTACGGTGAAGAGACGACTGCGGGTGCCGGCATGAGCAAGGTCCTGATGCTCGGCCTCGACGGCATGACGTTCTCGGTCATGGAGCCGGCTTTCGCCGAGGGGCATATGCCGCGTCTGAAGGCGTTGCTAGACGGCGGCACCTCGGGCATCCTCACCTCGACCGTCCCCCCCTACACCCCGCCCGGATGGACCTCGATCTTCACCGGAGTGAATCCGGGCAAGCACGGGATCTTCGGCTTCTCCCTTGGGAACGTCCAGCGTAAGGACGGTCTCGTCCGGCTCGACCGGGTGAAGACGCCGGCGCTGTGGAACGCGGCCAACGCACAGGGCATGCGGGTTGGCCTCTTCAACATCCCGATGACCTACCCGCCTCCTCCCGTCGACGGTTTCGCCGTGTCGGGCATGCTTACGCCCGAGGGCGGCGGCGGAACTCCGGAGGGTTTCACGTACCCGGAGTCGTTGGGGCCCGAGATCGCCGCGGCCGCGGGCGGGTACGAGATCGACATCGACGTCAACTACGACGAGGACTGGAAGTCGACCGAGATCATCGAACGCCTCTCTCGTAACCTCGCGCTCAAGCGCAAGGGCCTCGAGTACCTGCTGAACAAGCACGGCGACATCCCGTTCCTGTTCGCCGTTCTCGAGCAGCCCGACCGCTTGATGCACGTGCATTACAAGTACATCGACCCCCGCTGCGAGCACTACGACCGGCCCGAGGCCGGGCCGATCCGCGAGCGGGTGTGGGCGTTCTTCGACGAGATGGACGAGGTCATGGGCGACCTCATCGACTGGGCGGGCATCGAAGGCTACGTCCTGACGATGTCGGACCACGGGTTCGGGCCGAAGGAGAAGGTGGTCAACCTGAACCTTGCTTTCAAGGAGTGGGGCCTACTGTCCGTCGGCGGGGCCGGTGCCGTCGGCAGCTCCGAGGGTCTCCGCAAGGTCGCCCGCAAGGTGAAGAAGGTCGTCCCCAAGACGGTGTGGAAGAAGGCCAAGGGGGCCGCTCACTCCGCGATCGACTGGTCGAAGACGAAGGCCTTCGCCTCGCCCAACCCGCAGCAGGGCATCTATCTGAACCTCGAGGGGAGAGAGCCGAACGGGATCGTCTCTCGAGCCGATTACGACACGGTGAGGGACGAGATCATCAGTCGCTTCCGGGAGCTGAAGGACCCGGACGACGGCCTGCCCGTCCTGGACGAGATCCACAAGCGCGAGGACGTGCTCCATGGCTCCGAAGCGGAGTTCGCGCCCGATCTCTTCCCCGTCTGCAGGGCGCATTCCTACGAGCTCTCGGAGGGCCTCTTCTCGCCGTCGATCATCACCGACTACCGCTACCTTCCCCGCGGCTTCCACCACATGGACGGGATCTTCGGCATCACCGGCCCCGGCGTCGAGGCGCGGTCGGGCCAGAAGGCGCACCTGATGGACATGGCTCCGACGGCTCTGTACCTGGCCGGCCTGAAGGTCCCGGAGATGGACGGTAAGGTGCTCACCGATTTCCTCCCCCCCGGCATGGTCTCCTCGAGGCCCCCGGTCATCGAGGCGATGGATCTGCCGAACGCGGGCGAGGGGGCCGAGGCCTCTCCTTACTCAGCGGACGAGGAAGCGGCCATCGAGGAGTCCCTGCGCAACCTGGGATACCTCTAAGCAGGTGTTCGACCCCGACGAGGTCCCCACCCTGGTCATGGTCTACCGCTCGCAGCGCCATGACGCTGAGGCGATGAAGGCGATGCTGGTGGGGAATGGGATCCCTGCGATCTTGGGTGGAGAGGGCTACTCCAGCGCCTATCCCCTCACGGTTGGTGTGCTCGGGGAGGGCAGGGTGTTGGTGCGCGAGGAGGATCGAGCCGCGGCGCTAGCGCTCATCGAGGAGGCGAAAGCCGGAGACTTCGAGTTGGAAGACCCAGATCCTCCGGAAGCCCAGGCCACGGACCTGCGGTACTACCTCGGCCTGGCGGCGGTCGCCATCGCGCTGCTGATCCTGCTGGCCTCGAGGGGCGGGATCTAGTTCAGGCCCCCCGTGGCGGCTTCCAGGTCGTCGACGGCGAAGATCAGCTCCGTCTCACCCCCGGCCCGCTTCGCGACGTAGACCGCTGAGATCTCCACCCCCGCTTCGTGCAATTTCCGGCAGTAGGCGCCGAGAGCCCCCGGTGAGTCCTCGAGGGTGGCGGTCAGCACCTCGCGCGTTGCCTCGACCTCGAACCCGTTGGACCGCAGAAGCTCCGCGGCGTCCTCGCCGTCGTCGACGACGATGTGGATGACTCCATCCCCGAGCCTATTGGAGCCGGCGAGGGTCTCGATGTTCACGCCGGCGTTCCCGAGAAGCTCGCCTATCTCGGCGAGCAGGCCCGGCCGATCCTCGACGCGGACGATGATCTCTTCGAGCATGCGCCCCAGCGTACTGCTAGTGGGCTCCCTCGGCGCTGACCACGGCCCGCAGGGTCCGCCACAGGATCCACAGGTCGAGGGTCAGGGACCAGTTCTGGATGTAGAAGAGGTCGAATCGCACGTAGTCGGCGAAGCTGGTCTCGGTGCGGCCGCTCACCTGCCACAGCCCGGTCATCCCCGGTTTCACCTTGAGCCGGTTCCGCACCCAGTCGTCGTACTGCTCGACCTCCGAGGGCAGCGCCGGCCTCGGACCGACAAGGCTCATCTCGCCGCGGAGGACGTTCCAGAGCTGCGGCAGCTCGTCCAGCGAGTACCTGCGCAGATGGCGCCCGGCCCCCGCGCGCGCGGTCCTTTTCGAGCTTGAAGAGAAGGCCGGGGCCTTGCGACATGTGCTCCAGCTCCGCCTTCCGCTTCTCGGCGTCGGGGAACATGGTTCGGAACTTCCACACCGCGAAAAGCTCGCCGTCGCGCCCGACCCGGGTCTGCTTGAAGAAGATCCCGCCCTCCGAGTCGCGCGCGATCCAGATGGCGATCCCCGCGAGGAGGGGGGCCAGGAAGATCAGACCGAGGAGGGACCCAGCGAGATCGATCGTCCTCTTCAATGTCTTCTGGATCTTGTCCATGCCGGTCCGGCGGATGAAGAGCAGCGGGACGCCGGCGACGGACTGCACGGTCATGCGCGAGGCCATGAGGTCGACGGTGCCCGACGTGATCTGCAGATCGACGTCTACGTCCTGTAGCTCCCAGAACATCCGGTTGAGCTTGGGAGCGTCGAAGGCGGAGGCCGCCACGAGGATCAACCGGGCGTCGTGCTCGATGATCAGCTCCTTCAATTGGCTGGTTCGCCCGATAATGACCTCACCGGTGGCTATCTCATGGCTCGGGGGGGCGACGTCGTCGACGAAACCCACGATCTGGTAGCCGAGCCATCCCTCCCTCTGGAGCGTTTTGGCGATCGTGCGAGCTTCGATGTTGGCCCCGAGGACGATCGTGCGCGTTAGATCGCCGCCGCGCCTCCGCATGTAATGCAGCAGCTTGCGAACTGCCAGACGCTCTCCTCCGACGAAGAGGAAGCCGGCCACCATCGCGAACAGGACCCAGAGCCGGGCGAGGTTCAACTTGAACAGAGAGTCGGCGAGGAAGATGAGCACCCCTCCCGCGACGACGCCGTGGAACGCTTGCTTCAACTCGTTCACGGGACTCAGCACCTGACGCGGCTCGTAGAGGCCGTAGAGGAAGAAAAGGATGATCCACAACGGCGTCGCGATGAGCGTGATGAGCCCGTAGTCGAGCCTCGCCGCGGGGGACTCCCCGAGCATCTCGAAACGGGCTATCGACGCGATGAAGAGCGAGGTGGAGATGGCCATCCCGTCGGCGAGGACGCGCAGGGCGATGCGCTTCGAGCTCCGGCGTTGCAGGGGCTGGCGGGAAGCCGCCCGTTCTGTCTCGAGATGGGGAGCCGGCTGGGCCACTAGAGGTAGCCGAGTCCCCGCAGGGATTCTTCGATCACCGCTTCTTCCTCTTCGGAGTATGGAGACGACTCGTCTCGCTCCTTCGATGATAGGGCGGAGGTCGTTTCAACTGGGTGATCTACGAGCTGCTGAGGAGTGAAGGCGGATTCGATCACCGAGCCGTCGAGGTCGTTCGGGACCTTCAGGCCCGCGAGGTAGAGCAGCGTCGGGCTGATGTCTTTGATCGACGCGTCCAGCCGCCGACCCGCGGCGACACCCGGCCCCCCCACCATGACGATGCCGTTCGGGTGATGCACCCCGCGGGGGAGATGCCTCAGGTCGGTGAAGGGATCCGTGTGGAACAGCTCGTCGTCGAGCTCGAAGCGATGGTCCTTCAGCACGGGCATGACATCGGGCGCGCCCTCCCGAGCATCACCGCTGAAGACGTCTTCAGATAGCCATACCTGATCCGTCACCGGGTCTCCGTCCGGCCCCTTCAGGTCGCGGAAGCGTTGGGCGATCTCGTTCTTCAAGCCCTGGAGGGCGGACTCGGGCACCACACCGTGCTTCTCTCGACCCTCGACGTTGATGAAGACGCCCTGCTGCGGGATCGGGGAAGCGAACGCTTTGGTTCGCCCCCAGTCCACCGCGGCGAACGTCTTGCCCTTCGCCTTGCGAGCGGTGTCGGCCGGAAGGATCCGCCGGGCAAGGGGGATCAGGCTGCGGGCGGCCTTCGTCTGCATCGCACGGGCTGCCGGCTTCAGCTTGAGGTAGCCCCACTTGGCGAGGAGCGCATTCGTGTGCACGCTCACCTCCCACGCGGTGAAGCCGTGGTCCGAGCAGACGATCACGCCTCCGTCGGGCCCGGCGTAGTCCTCGAGCAGCCCCACGATGCGGTCCATCGCGGCGAAGCACTGCTCGATCGCCGGACGGAGACGGGCGCCCTCGGCTGAGTCGTACATCGGGTCGGCTGGGTCCATGTAGCGGTAGTAGACGTGCTGCATGCGGTCGGGGGCCTCGAGCACCGAGAAGACGATGTCGACCGGGTCGAGGCGAAGGAGGCCCGAGAGAACCCTGTATCGCTGGTCGAGGGAATCGATGACCCGCTCGCACAGCTGGGCATCCTTCCAGTCCGTCTCCCAGTTGGCGCTGACGTCGACCACGTACTCGGGCGCCCATTCGAGGATCCTCGGCTCGAGGCTCTGGGGGTGGCTGATGCCCCTCTGCTTCTCGCCGAACCCCGGCGTCATCATCCCAGACACCATCCAGCCGTCGAGAGGCTGCGGGGGATAGGTGAGGGGCAGGTTGTAGATCCCGACCCTCGCCCCTTGCGCGTTGGCCATCTCCCAGATCGTCGAGCTCTTGATCTTCCCCGAGTGCATGAGAACCTGACGATCCGACTGCGCGTTGCTCCCGTAGAAACCGTAGATCCCGTGGCGCCCGGGATTCACGCCGGTGGCCGCAGAGGTCCAGGCCGGGGGGGTGTAGGTGGGGACGGTCGATAGGGCCGTGCCGTGGGCACTCCGCTCTCGCAGAGCCGCCAGCCGCGGCATGACGCCCTTCTCCATCATGGGGTCCAGGAGGTGCCAGGCCACCCCATCGAGCCCGATCACGACAGCTCGTCTGCTCATCGCGGCATCCTAATGGTCGCCCCAGACGCTCTCTATGAGTCTTCGTGCAGCCGTCGCGTCCATATCCGTGCGTTCGAGGATCGTGAACCGTCCGGGTCTCGTGTTTGGAGCCTCCAGCAGGACCTCGACGAGTTGCTCCTTGTCCAGTCCCAGTGCAGCCGGATGGTCGGGCAGGCCCAGCCGCCCGAGACGAGACCGGAAGGCCTTCGTGTCCTCCTCGTAGAGGGCGACGGAAACGACGCAGCCGAAGGCGACCTGGGCACCGTGGTGGGCAAGGCCCCCGTGGAGGTGATCGATCGCATGCGAGATCTCATGCTCTGCTCCCGAGGCGGGCCGCGAGGTCCCCGATCGGATCATGGCGATCCCCGACAGGATCAAGGCATCAGCGAGCGTTCGAAGGAAGACCGGGTCTTGCATCGAAACGCCGGGATCCTGATCAAGGAAGGGCTCGATCAGGCGGAAGGACTCGACGGAGAGATCCCAGGCAGGCTCGTCGACCTCTTCGAGCCCTGCCTCCGCCGCGAGGGCCCAGTCCCTCAGCGCCAGGGGTTCGCCAGCATGTCCCCCAGGCCCGCTCCGACTGAGTCCGGGGGCGCTTGCATGAGCGTGGGGATCGAGAGGAACACCGCTCTCGGCTGCGCCGCTCCGATGCTCTGGGCCCGGCCCTCGCGGTCCGGCACCACGGCAACCGGTGAGCAGATCCCGTCGTGCGAGAGCTGGGTGGGTACGGATATGAGTGGGAGACCGGCTCGCGCGGCTATGAGCTTTCCGAGATCGAGGCAGCGGCCCCCGCCAACGGCCACCACCGAGTCCGCCCCTGAGCGGTGAGCTAGCGAGCCCATGTCGGCGGCCCATGCCTGATCTGCGCCGGGGGCCGGGGTGGCGGCAGCGAGCCCCTGCAATCTCGAGGCGAGGCGCAAGCCATGAGCGGACACCACGGGGAGGGGTGCGGCAACGCCGAGCTCGGCCGTCCGCCCGGCCAGAGCATCGGCGGCTGCCAGCTCGTCCTCGGCCTCGAAGACGAATACGTCGGGAGACTCCACTCTTAGAAGTGGGCGCGCGCCACGGCCAAAGCTGCGGGAAGGTCGGACGGCGTGTCGACCTCTGCGTACTCGTCCTGTCCGACTTCGGCCGCCCGGACGTCGAGGGGAGCTGAGCATCGACGCGTAAACGTCCTCGTAGTACACGTGGGTCTCGGAGCGCCACTCCAGCCCGTTCGCGATGTCGAGGTAGGCGCGGTGCGCCGGTCCCCTCAGGAGCGACACGCCCGCGTACTCCCATGGCTGCGCGGCATCTTGAGATGCTTCGAGACGCCGAGGACCTGGTCTCCCTGAAGCTGCACTCTCATGTCCTCTATGTCGAGGCGTTTGCGCTTCTGTACTGCGAGCACGAGATCTCCTTCATGCTCCACCACTCGGCGGTACACATCCGGGTGAACTATGGCGTCGCAATTGCAAACGAGGAGCCGCATCCCGGGGGACTGGTCGAGGGCGAGCGCGAACGGAATGGAAGTTTCCCCAGGAGGCGTATCTCATGTTGCGAACGAACGTGACCGGCTTCTCCGTCCAATGCTCCTCCATCCATGACTGCACCTCGTCCGCCCTGTGGCCGGTGACGACGATCACGTCGTCGATGGGCGCCTTCTTCAGCCCCTCGAGGATGTAATGCAAGAGGGGCGGGCCGTCCTCCATCGGGAGCAGGGTCTTCGGGGTGCCCCCGCCCATGCGCACCCCGCGCCCGGCGGCGAGGATCGCTGCCCCTTACTCTTGCCATGAGACCTCCAGGGTGGTGTCCTTCTCCAGTGGCCGCCGCCACACGAGGTGCTTCCTTTGCGCTTGAACCCGGGGGCTTTCACGCTTCGGGCCTCGGGGAGGAAGGTGAGGCTGACCTCTAGCGTCTCCGGGTGCGCCTTCGGCTGGCTCTGCACCTGCAAACGGTAGGTGCTCCGGTCGCCACTTTCATGTACCACGCCCGGTACCCGGTAGCGGTAGCGGAAGGCCGCCTCCTGCTGGGGAGGGATCTGAAGCGTCCCGCTCCACACCTTCTTCCCTCGTTCGAGGTGGGTGGCCGGGAGCCCGTCGACCCAGCGGGTCCCTTCGCTTATGTCGATCCGGCACGGCCTCGTCGGGAGCGGGGGACAGGTCTCGTCCCCGCCGGGGATAACGGCCTCCGCCTCGATCAGCTCGGCATCGGGCTGAACGTAGAGGTTCAACATCGGCCTGTGGACGTTCCCCGCCTGCAGGGTCTTGGTGTCTCCCCATAGCGAACCTCGGCTGGGAAGGAACACCCCGTTATGAACCCGAGCCTCAGTCGTCACGAGCGAGTCGGCACCTTCGAAGGAGATATCCATCGACGTCGTCTGCTCGCTGTAGTAGTCGAGCTTGTTCCCACCGACGTTCTGCTCTACCAGATAGAGGTAATCGTCTCCTTCGGCCCGTTCGATGGAGGCGTCCCAGTTCATCTTTTCGATGAACCCTTGCTCCGCGGGGTCGCGCATCCACATCTGCATGTGCTTCGTGTCGAGGGAGAGGCCCAGGCCCCCGAGCAGCTTCGATGGGCTCTTGGGGTCGAGGATCCTTTCGTAGAAACCGTCCACCACGTCCTCGAGGAAGGGCCGGCGGAGCTGCGGCTTCGGGAACGCCGCGTACGCCTTGTACATGAGCAGCGCCACGATCGTCTTCTCTTTCACCACTTTCCCGGTTCGGTTCACCCGGTAGCGCCCTGCCCCCGCCAAGAGGTTCTTCATGACGACGGGGTCGACGCGATCACTCCGTCTACTTCGGGGAAGGTCACCTCGGGGAAGCTGCGCGCCGATTCCTCGCCGTACGCGACGGTCAGCTGAGCCGACAACGGCCAATCGGGCGACCAGTTCGCGTTGCCGAACCGTTTGGCGTCGTCGATGTCTCTCACGTACCAGGCGTCATCGGGCAGAGGGATGTCGAGCGGTTCCCTGTTCGCGCCGATGTCGTACACGGTGGAGGTGAGTGCCTTTTTCGTCCCGAGGGTCGGCACCCCGTCGTCGATCTTCAGTTGCGTGAAGCGCAGGAGCGCTCCTCCAGTGCCTCGTTGCTCGGCGTTGTTCTGCATGCCGAACAGGTAGATGCGGGGCCCGTCGCCGCCGAAGAACGCCGGCGATGGCGCGATCCCTTCCTCGGCATCGCTGAGCAGCACGTCGGTATCGCGCCTCGCCAAGGCCCTTCTCCAGATCGTCGTGGACGCTCCGGGGAAGGTTCTCGATCCGGATGGCCTCCAGTTCCGCTCGCGTTGCGCTCACCTCCCGATGGACGTCCGCCACCTTCTCGCCGAACTTCGTGATCTTGTCTATGCGGATCCGAGAGTCCTCGGGGTTGTCGGGGTCCTTGGCGCGCGAGCCGGGCCCTGCCGTTGAGGGCGCTGCGGGTGATCTCGAGCGTTGCCTCCGCTGCCAGCGCCGAGTGCTCGGCGGCCCCCAGGACGTGATCGATCTCGCCGAGAGCGGCGTCGACCTCGCTCTTCAGCCGAGCTACCTCCAAGAGGGGGCCTCCTCCCTCGAGGCCGGCGCGGGTTCGGTCGACCGCTCCGAGGGCGGCTGTCGCCTCGAAGCGGGCGTCCTTCACCTTGGACTTCGCCAGGCGTTCCTGAGCCTCCTCCAGGTGAGAGCGCATCGAGGAGCCCGGACGCCAGGCGCCACGGGCCCAGCAGGAAGGAGAGCCATAGGAGCGTCCCCCGAGGCCGAGCACCAGTGCGGCGACACCCACGACCTGCGGGCTGGGGAGTGCCTCTCACGCCGGACTTCGCTCATCGCCCCATCTTCCCAGGACTGGCGGGATGGGCCTCGCTAATCGAAGATCTTGACGAACGAGTGGAAGACGTCCGTGGGCTCCGTGATTGGGCCATGTAGTCCGTCGGCCCGAAGACGACCCCGATCGTTACGGCCCCCTGGTCGATCCCCGCACCGGCTCGGAGAGAGCCTCCCGTGTAGTCGTAGGTTCGCTGCTGCGCCCCTCGAGGCCCATGAAGTAACGGGCCTCGCTGCCCGTGAGGGTGGGGTTGGGAAGTAGCCGATGTTCTGGATCACGAAGTCAAGGAGCGCGGCGCTCCTCTCCTCCGCCGCCTCGGCCTCGAACCCCGGTTGAACCTGAAGAGAAGGCTCCCTTTGTCGCCGCCCGGTGACAAGTAGGCGACGAAGAGGCCCGGTTTCGACACCTCGGAGCGGGTCCAGTCGGGCGGGGTGCAGAACAGCGTGTTGAGGTCGCGCTCGCCTGCGGCCTTCATGGCACCGAACTCCGCCGTCGTCTCGGCTTGCCCCGCCAGACGAGCATTCAGGTAGACCTCGGCGCGGTAGTCCCCGGCGCGAGACACCGGGGCGGCCCGGTCCTCCCGAGGTAGGAGACGAGCTCGTTGTACGGCCCCGAAGTGGCTAGCGGAGATGGCTCCGACACCTCGACAACCCGCCCAGGTGAACCCCGGGGGGCGGTGGTACCACTGGATCGAGAGGCTGTCGCGCTCCGGGTCGAAGTTGTCCAGCGATCCGATGTCCACTTGGACCTCGCCCGGGAAGAGGGGCGCGACAACCTCGCCAGACAGGGATGCCGGGGAGTCGGTGGGGTCGAGTGACTGCCGCGATGGCTCCCACGATCGTCGCCTTTAGGCGAGTCGATCACCGCGATCGTGGCAGGGTCGGTGCAGGCTCGGAGGATCTCGAGGTCCGTGATCGCGCCGGACACCAGTTGGTCCTGGAGGGTGTTGTTCGTCCGCAGGGTTCTCTGCCCGATGTCTCGGTACAGGGTGTGCTCGATCGCATCCCGGTAGGCCGCGTTGGCCTCCTCGATGTCTCCGGCGGCCAGGTGGGACAGGGCGAGGTTGTAGCGGTAGGAGATCTCCTGATCGTTCAGCTCGATGGCCCCTTTCGAGAGCCGGGATGCTCTCGTCGAGGAGGTCCTCTTCGCCCGTCTGCACCGCTTCGATGAACAGATGGAAGCCCAGGTTGCTCCAGACGCCGCTGTTCTCGTATCCGAGGGAGATGGCCTTCCTCAAGTCTTCGGTGGACCGGCTTGCGGCCTCGGGCGAAGAGATACTGACGAAAGACTGACCCGTTTGAGGGGAGCCGGCGTTGAAGATGGCTCTAGACCGTTCGGCGTAGGCCCAGGAGAACGAGGGCCTCAGCTCGATCGCTCTCGTGAAGTGCCTCTCCGCCTCCTGGTAGCCCGCCGTCGATCGCGAGGCTGGAGGCGATCTGGCCCGCCGCGAAAGCATCGCGGCTTCGTCCAGGCTTGTTCGGGTGGCGTCAGCAATGTAGTGAGCGCCCACAGAGCTCCGATGGCGAAGAGCCGCCCCCAGAACGGCGAAGAGCTCCTTTCTGCCGTGCTTCAGAGTGACCGAGAGGCCGAAAAGATAGAGGGCCACCGCGAACAGCGTCAGGACCGCTCCATATGAGGTGCCCTGTTGCGACCACCCCGCCCTCTCCTCGTTCGCTGCGTCCTGCAGGGCCTCGTTCGGAGTTGATCGCGTCTGGCCCGCGAGTAGCGGAGGGGAACAGCGGGTCGCCGCCCGCTCCTCCGGGGTCAACGGGGTCAGCTGCTGGGTCCGTGCCGCGTCGACGCGTCCCAGCGGAAGGCTTGCTCGAGGGTCCATCGCTGGACCTCCGCGCCTTCGCTGAAGAACCGCTTTCTGGAACGCGCTGGCGGCCCTGCCCGCGCTGCTGTTCGGCCAGCGCGAATGTCTCGAGGTCCACCTGGGACTCCTGCTGGGATACGAGGAGGCTGGTGATCGACTGGACGCCCAGGCCTGCGCCCTCCCGCCGCTCCCGCCTTCCTTGCTTCCGGCCACGGCTACCAAGTAGCCGACCGAAGCTGCGGTGAGCGTGGTCACGACCGTTGCGATCGCGACCTTGCGCGAGAACGAGTCCTTCTGGTTTCTGCCTCCGCCGGCTCCGTCACCTCTGTCTCGACTTCGGTCATCAGCCGGTGACCTCGAACGTTAGGAAGAGGATGAACGTGAGGCTGATGGTCCCGAGACCGGCAAGCGCGTAGATGTTCCTGCTACTCCTGCGCGCCAGCTCCGCAAGCGTGAGGAAGAACAGGGGCCGCGACGCCGAGGGCCGTAAGACCAACCAAACGCATGCCTTTGGCGTGAGCTTCAGCGGCCCGCTCACGAACTCGGTGGGCCGCAGCTCTTGCAACCCCGTCGTGTAGTCGGAGATGAAATCGGTGGCTGCGGCTTCGTCATAGACGACGTTGCCCTCCTCGTCCGAGGTGCCCGGCTGCCCGGGGGGTAGGTGAAAAGTTGATAGATGCCCGCGCCAGCGCCAGCTCCTCTTTCCCCTCGTCCTCGAGCTCCTGGGCCGTGGCCGGGTCCTGGGTTTTCAGGTTCGCGGCATCTCGGGTGAGGTACTTCCAGTTCTTCACGTGCTCCTGGTACTGGGGGAACAGCCTGAGGTCCTGGCTCACCTGGCCGCCGATCTCCGCCTGCAGCTGCTGCTGCGTCAGGTTCTGCTGGACGGAGACCTGGGCGAGGTCGGCGGCGATGTTCGAGGCGACGGATGCCCGCCATGCGATCAGCGCCCCGAGGATCGACATGATGGCGATGAGAACACCAACCCGGTTGTGGAAGTCGCGGTCCTTCAGCTCATCGGGCGTGAGCCCCTCGCGGCTGCGCCTGAAGCGATGGGTCTTTCTGATGGGCCCCTCCGGTGGTGCGGCCCCCTGGTCCGTGTCTTTCCCTACGGGTGGCTGCATCTCTAGCTCTCCCCCGTGCCCAAGAGAGCGGCCATCTCGCCCATCATCAACGTGAGGTCGAAGTCCTTCGGCGTGTACACGCGGGCGACCCCCAGCTCGAGGAGCTTCGCAGCGTCATCGTCCGGGATCACGCCACCGACGATCACGGGGACCTCTTGTGGGTCGACCCCTCGCTCCCTCAGTCTGTCGAGCACGTCCGGGACGAGGATGTTGTGGGCGCCCGAGAGGATCGAGAGCCCGATGAGGTGCACGTCCTCGTCCGCGGCGGCTTGAGCGATCTGCTGGGGGGAGAGCCTGATGCCCTGGTAGATCACTTCGTACCCAGCGTCCCTGGCTCTGACGGACACCTGTTCCGCGGCGTTCGAGTGACCGTCGAGGCCCGGCTTGGCGACCAGCATCCGTAGACGGCCGACGCCGATCCGAGCCGCCGCCGCGTCTACTTTCTCTCTCACCTCGACGAGGCCCGGGTCCGTGCGACCGAGGGAGGCGCCGATGCCCGTGGGGGCCCGGTACTCACCGAAGGTCTCGCGGAGGGCGTCCGACCACTCTCCGGTCGTCACGCCCGCCTTGGCCGCCCGGATGGACGGTTCCACGAGGTTCGTCCCGTCGCGGGCCGCCACCCTCAGGTCGTCCAACGCTTTCGTCGCCGCCCCCCGGTCTCGTGCCTTGCGGGCATCCTGGAGGCGCTCGATCTGCTCCGCCTCGGCCGCCGGGTCGACCTTCTCGTAAGCCATCTCGTCGAGGTTCTGCGTGAGCGGTGACGGCTCGGTGCCGGTGTAGGCGTTGAGGCCGATCACCTGCTGCTCGCCCGCCTCGATAGCGCGCCTGCGTGCCGCGTGAGCACCGACGAGCTTCTCCTTCATGTGACCGAGAGCTTCGACCGACCCGCCCTCGTCGAGGACCTCGGCGAGCTCGGCCCAGGCGGCCTCCTCGACCTCCTGGGTCTTCGCCTCGATGACCTTCGACCCTTCGAAGATGTCGCCGTACTCGAGCAGGTCAGTTTCGTAAGCGAGGATCTGCTGCGCTCGAAGGGACCACTGCTGATCCCATGCCCGGGGCAGGCCGAGAGCCTCGTTCCACGCCGGCAGTTGCACGGCTCGTGCGCGGGCGTCCTTGGATTGGGTGACCGCGAGGGTCTCGAGGAGGATCCTGAAGATGTTGTTCTCGGGCTGGGCCGACGTCAAGCCGAGGGAGTTCACCTGAACCCCGTAGCGGAAGCGCCTGTACTTGGGGTCGTCGACGCCGTAACGCTCCTTGGTGATGCGGTCCCAGAGGCGGTTGAAGGCCCGCATCTTGCACGTCTCCTCGATGTAGCGGATGCCCGCGTTACAGAAGAACGAGATGCGTCCCACGAGCCGGGGGATGTCATCGTCCGATACCTCGCCGGTTGCTTTGACGGCATCGAGGACGGTGACCGCGTTGGCAAGGGCGAAAGCGACCTCCAGCACCGGCCCGGCCCCCGCCTCCTGCAGATGGTACGAGCACACGTTGATCGGGTTCCATTTGGGGGCGTTGTGAAGTGTCCAGGTGATGAGGTCCGTCGTCATGCGAAGTGAGGGGGCCGGGGGAAAGATGTAGGTCCCGCGCGACAGGTACTCCTTCAGGATGTCGTTCTGGGTGGTTCCGGCGAGTGCCGACCGATCCGCGCCCTGCTCGTCCGCGACGGACACGTAGAGGGCAAGGAGCCACACGGCGGTGGCGTTGATGGTCATCGAGGTGTTCATCTTCTCGAGGGGGATGTCGTCGAAGACCTGGCGCATGTCCTCGAGGTTCGAGATCGGAACGCCCACCTTGCCCACCTCGCCCTTGGCCATGGGATGGTCCGAGTCGTAGCCGGTCTGGGTCGGGAGGTCGAACGCGACCGACAGCCCCGTCTGCCCCTTCGCGAGGTTGGAGCGGAAGCGTGCGTTGGTGGCCTGGGGGCTCGCATACCCGGCGTAGGTCCTGAAGATCCAAGGTCTGTCCGG
Source organism: Actinomycetota bacterium (assembly GCA_030448085.1). The sequence goes on from JAUJNU010000002.1 coordinate 39,308, forward strand.
CATCGGCTCAATCGTAAGCCCGCCGGGGCTCTCGTTTAGGCTGCCGTCACCTACGAGCGATGGAGGATCACCCCTTTGGAAGTAACCAGGGTAGGAGTGGTGGGCTGCGGGACCATGGGCTCCGGCATCTGCGAGGTGACCGCCCGGGCCGGGATGGACGTCGTTTTTCACGAGGTGTCCGACGAGGCGGTAGCGGCGGGGCACGAGCGGATCAACCGGAGCATCGAGCGGGCGGTCGAGCGGGGAAAGGTGGATCGTGCCGAGGCGGGCGCGATCCTCGGCCGCATCTCATCCACGACCACTTTCGACGGCCTCGTCGGCTGTCAGCTCGTGTTCGAGGCGGTTCCCGAGTACCTCGACCTCAAGAGGGACGTCTTCGCCCGCTTGGACGAGGTCCTGGACGACGAGGCCATACTCGCCACGAACACCTCATCTCTTCCGGTGATCGACATGGCGGTGGCCACGAAGCGGCCCTCCCGGGTGATCGGGTTCCATTTCTTCAACCCGGCTCAGGTCATGAAGCTCGTAGAGCTCGTGCACACGGTCACCACCGAGGAGGAGGTTCTGGCAACGGCCAGGGCATTCGCCGAGCGTTTGGGCAAGACCCCGGTTCCGTGCCGGGACCGGGCCGGGTTCATCGCGAACCTCCTGCTGTTCCCGTACCTCAACTCGGCCGTCCGGATGTTCGACCAGGGGTTCGCCCTTCGTGAGGACATCGACGCCTCTATGCAGCTCGGGTGCGGGCACCCGATGGGGCCGCTCGCTCTTCTCGACCTGATCGGTCTCGACTCCGGGTACGAGATCTGCGAGGCCCTCTGGAGGCAGTTCCGCGACGACCAGGACGCTCCGGCCCCCCTGCTGAAGCAGTTCACCGTCGCGGGTTACCTCGGGCGCAAGACCGGCCGTGGGTTCTATCGGTATGCGGCCCCCGAGTCCTCGAAGATCGTCGATTCGATCCCGCCGGAGGCCGGGGTCGCCTCTTCGAGATCAACACGGTGGGTGTGGTCGGCACGGGGCTGATGGCTTCGGGTATCGCAGAGGTGGCGGCCAAGGCCGGCAACGAGGTGATCCTGAGGGGCCGGAGCGAGGCGTCCATCAAGCGGGCCAAGGCCGCGGTCGGCAAGAGCCTCGACCGGGCGGTCTCCGCGGCAAGATGGAGCAGGCCGCAGCCGACGAGGTGCTCGGCCGGATCACGACCACGCTTGATTTCTCGGACCTCGCTGAGGTCGACCTCGTGATCGAGGCGGTGGCCGAGGACCTCGCGGTGAAGACGGCGATCTTCGGCGAGCTCGACAGGTCCGTGAAGCCGGGCTGATCCTGGCGACGACGACGTCCTCGCTGCCGGTGGTGGATCTGGCTGCGGCGACGCAGCATCCCGACAAGGTGATAGGGCTCCACTTCTTCAACCCGGCGCCCGTTATGAAGCTCGTGGAGGTCGTGCGAACCGTGGCGACCGCGGGGGACGTCGAGAAGAAGGCCACCTCTTGGGTGCGAACGATAGGCAAGCGCCCCGTGCGGTGCCGCGACAGGGCAGGGTTCATCGTCAATTTCCTGCTGTTCCCGTACCTCAACGATGCGATCCGCATGCACGAGGAGGGCTATGGCGACCCCCGTGACATCGATACCGCGATGAAGCTCGGCTGTGGTCATCCGATGGGGCCGTTCGAGCTGATGGACATCGTGGGCCTCGACGTCACCCGCGATCCTCGACTCGCTCCACAAGGAGTTCAGGGAGCGTCGCTACGCACCCGGCCCCCTGCTCGAGCACATGGTGAGGGCCGGGTACCTCGGCCGCAAGGCCGGAGGCGCGGCTTCTACGACTACTCGGTCTGGCGCGGCGATGGCCAAGGGAGCGGCGTTCGTCACCGGCGGGGCATCGGGGCTCGGGCGCGCGATAGCGGGTCGCCTCGCGAGCGACGGCCACCCCGTCGTCATAGCCGACATAGACCTAGAGGGCGCCGACAAAGCGCGCTCGGAGATCGAGGGGGCGGGGGGCGGGCTATGAGAGTTCCCTGCGACGTGAGCGACAGGACCTCGGTCGAGGAGGCTTGGTCGCGGTCCCTGAGCGAGCTGGATGCGGTGCCGATCTTGATCAACAACGCCGGCTTCGACAGGCCCGGCTTCTTCTTGCAGAGCGACCCCCGGGATTGGAAGGACCTTCTCGACGTGAACCTCACCGGGGTGCTCAACTGCATCTTCGTTGCAGGCCCGCACATCTCCCAGCAGGCTCGGGAGCAGGGCTACGGCCGCATCGTCAACATCGCCTCGGATGCGGGTCGGGTCGGCTCGCTGGGGAGGCCGTTTACTCCGCCGCGAAGGGCGGCGTGATCGCGTTCTCCAAGTCGATGGCCCGCGAGTTCGCGAGAGACAAGGTGACGGTGAGCGCGGTCTGTCCGGGTGCTGGCGTCTCTCCTTTGACGTAGTTGCTGCGCCAGAGCCTGATCGGGGCGATGTTCATGGACGTCATGGTGGCGGCGACGCCGTTGAAACGCTTGTTGGACGCTGATGAGGTTGCCTCAGCGGTCGCCTTCTTCGTGTCCGAGGAGGCGAGGTTCGTCACGGGTCAGGCTCTCAGCGTCAGCGGCGGTCTCACGATGGCGGGCTAGAGGGGACTCTTACTTGGCGTCGCCGCGACCGTGGAGGCCCGAGTACTCCCGGCCCCCGGGCGGGAAGCGCAGCGACAGCCTCCACGCCTCGTCGGCTTTGAAGCGGTCCCGGTAGTCGTACATCCCGAGCCGTCTTCCCTGCGCCCTGCCGGAGCGGAGCCAGATGGAAGCGGCCCGGGCCTGCTGCTCTTCGGCCAACGCGTGCTCGAGGGCGGCTTTGACGGCGGCGAGGTCTGCTTCGGTCGCCTCGCCTTCGACGCCGACGATCTCGAGCTTCGGGCGACCTTTCACAGCGGCACGTTCCCGTGCTTGCGCTGAGGGATCGTCTCCCTCTTGGAGCGCAGCATGTCGAGCGATTGCACGAGACGCTTGCGCGTGAGCCGCGGGTCGATCACATCATCGACATAGCCCCGCTCCGCTGCGACGTAGGGATTCGAGAAGCGCCCGGCGTAGTCGTCGATGAGCTCTGTGCGGGCCGCTTCGGGGTCTTCGGCCGCTGCGATCGTCTTGCGATGGATGATGTTCACCGCGCCCTCGGCCCCCATGACCGCGATCTGAGCCGACGGCCATGCGAGCGAGACGTCGGAGCGGATGTGCTTCGAGTTCATGACGACGTATGCCCCGCCGTAAGCCTTACGTGTGATCACCGTCATCCGAGGGACGGTTGCCTCCGCGAAGGCGTAGAGCAACTTCGCGCCGTGGCGGATGATGCCGCCGTACTCCTGCTCGGTCCCGGGCAGGAAGCCCGGGACGTCCACGAACGTGATCAGCGGGAGGTTGAAGGCGTCGCAGAACCGCACGAACCTCGCGGCCTTGGTCGAGGAGTCGATGTCGAGGCAGCCGGCGAGGACCTGGGGCTGGTTCGCGACTATCCCCACCGGGTGCCCTCCCAACCGGGCCAAACCACAGAGGATGTTCTGGGCCCAGTGCTCGTGGATCTCGAAGAACTCGCCGTCGTCGAACACCGATCGGATCACGGCGTGCATGTCGTACGGCTGGTTCGGAGAGTCGGGGACCAGCTCCAGCAGGTCGTCGCAGGACCTCATCGGGTCGTCCGTCGGCTCGAAGTAGGGAGGTGACTCGAAGTTGTTGGACGGCAGGAACGACATGAGGTAGCGGACCTGCTCCAGGCACTCCTCGTCCGTCCCCGAGACGACGTGCGCCACCCCGGACTTCGAGGCGTGGCTCATCGCGCCCCCGAGCTCCTCCTGGGTCACCGTCTCGCCGGTCACCGCTTTGATGACCTCCGGTCCGGTGATGAACATGTGGGAGGTGCCGTCCACCATGAAGGTGAAGTCGGTCATGGCGGGGGAGTAGACCGCCCCGCCGGCGCAAGGGCCGAGGATCGCCGAGATCTGTGGGATCACTCCCGAGGAGCGGACGTTCCTGTCGAAGATGTAGCCGTAGCCGGCGAGGGAGGCAGCTCCCTCCTGGATCCGGGCCCCACCCGAGTCATTCAGGCCTATGACGGGGGCGCCGGTCTCGAGGGCGAGGTCCATGATCTTGCAGATCTTCTCGCCCATCACCTCTCCTAGGGAGCCGCCGAAGACGGTGAAGTCCTGGGCGAAGACGAAGACCTTGCGGCCGTCGATCGTCCCCCACCCGGTGACGACGGCGTCGCTGAGGGGTCGCTTGTCCTCGATCCCGAAGCCGTGGGACCTGTGGCGCACGAGCATGTCGGTCTCGACGAAGGACCCTTGATCGAGGAGCTTCTCGATCCGTTCCCTGGCCGTCAGCTTCCCGCGCTCGTGCTGGCGCTCGATCGCCGCGTCGCCCCCGGCGGTCCGCGCTTCCTGCCGCAGGGCTTCGAGATCCTCGATCAAGCCTTCTACGTGGGTCTTGGGCGTCTCTTCGGGGGCCTGTGCCATCGCCGCATCTTAGATGGGAGGCCACGGGGGGCGAGGGAACCGGGTTATCCCCTGAAAAGGGGGCCGAAATGTCCAATCTGGGGAAGGGCATCTCCGGCCCGGGTCGAATCCAACAGGTATGCGAGCCCTTGATGAGTTGAGACGGGTTCGGCATGCGCTCAACGAGCTTCGTCGGGCGGATGCCGCCGCAGAGGAATCTGCCCGTTTCGAGCTGACGCAGTCCACTCGGCACTTCTCTCGGCGCGCCCAGCGGGTGGTGGATGACACCATGGCACTTTCTGCCATGTTGATCCGGGCCGGCGAGGTAGAGGAGGCGGGCCGCCTCATCGCCGAGGTCGAGCGTGAGGTCAAGGCAGAGGAAGCCGCCTTGGTCGAGTCGATCAACGAGCGAAACATGGACAAGAAGCTCCGCAGCCAGAAGATGACCAAGCTCCGTCTGGCCAAGTTGCTGGCGACCTGCATGGTCGGCGCGTCGGTCATGGCCTTCTCAGTCGCCGGTATCGCGGTCGCTTCGATGTTCGCCCAGGACGATAACGATGGCGGCTCACGGAGCGATCGGGTCTCCGCTCAGCAGAGGGCCGCGCGCGAGGGCGTGAAGCAGGTCCGGATCGCAGGCGTACGGGTGCAGCTGACCAAGCGTCAGTTGGCGACGCTCGAGGAGGTGACTTCTGGTCAGGCCGGGGACGCCGAGACGCGCCGATTCCTCATGGAGGTCCTTCCCCAGGTCCCGGTGGGTCTGGTCGCCCAGGTTCGGGACGCCATCATTTCGGGGAACCCCGGGACGGTGGTCTCGACGGTCCTCGAGAACGCACAGGTCGATACAGACGTGGCCGAGGCGAAGGAAGTGATCGGGCAGATCCTGAAGACGCCGAAGCGCAAGCAGGACGCCAAGAGCGAGGCCCCGGCCGAAGAGAAGAAGCAGTCTGAGGAGCCCCCGGCAGAAGAGCCTGCTTCCGGCGACGGCGAAGACCAGGGCGAAGGCGGCGACGGCCAGGAGTCCTCGAACAAGGGCGACGAGAAGAAGTCGGATGAGAGCAGCGTTCCCCCGGTTCCCGAGCCCCCCGCCCTCGGACCCCGCAGCTAACTACAGCTTGCTGAAGGTGCTGTCTCCCGAGTGGAGGCCGCCCACCAGACCGGCCGGTTCAACCGTGACTACCCCTGCTTCGTCTGTAATGGTCCCGATCCGCTCGGCTCTGTAGCCGGCCTCATCCAGTCTCTCCAGCGCTCGGTCAGCGTCCCGGGATGGCGTAATCACCACGAAGCCAACTCCCATGTTGAAGACCCTGTACATCTCCTCGGGCTCGATGTCTCCGCGCTCTTGGATGAGCCGGAAGATCGCTGGGGCCTCGGGCAACGACGTGATCCTGTAGCCCACCCCATCGTTCAGCCGGCTGAGGTTCGCGAAGCCGTCGCTGGTTATATGCGCCAGCCCCCTCGTCTCGATGCCGGCCTTCCACAAGGCGAGGATGCCCCTGACATAGATCTCCGTGGGTTCGAGTAGCTCTTCTCCCAGCTTTCGGCCGAGCTCCGGGATCTCCTCGTCGAGCGCCAGCCCCTCCTGCTCGAGAAGCACCTTCCGAGCAAGGGTCAGACCGTTCGAGTGGATCCCCGACGATGCGACTCCGAGGATGGTGTCACCGGGCCGGACCGCCTCGCCGAGGATGACCTCGTCCGGATGGACGACGCCGACGCAGGTGCCCACGAGGTCGAAGGCCGTCGGGTCTCCGGGGCCTTTTCCGTCGGAGCCGATCACCTGGGGGAGCTGAGCCAGCTCGCCTCCCGGGATGGCGATGCCCGCTTCCTTCGCGGCCCCCCGAGCCCTCTCAGGATCTCGTCCGCACGTCCGCTGTCGAGGGTGTGAACCCCGAGGTAGTCGACCATCGCGATCGGCCGGGCCCCGACACACAGGATGTCGTTCACGTTCATGGCCACGCAGTCGTACCCGATCGTGTCGTAGCGCCCGAGGCTGGAGGCGATGATCGTCTTGCTCCCGACACCGTCCGTGGAGATGGCGAGCGCGATCTCGTCCGACAGCTGCAGGACGCTCGCGTACTGTCCGAACTTGGTGAGCGTCTTGGCGCCCTCAGGGAAGGCGAGGGTGGGGCCGAGGTGCTGCACGATCGAGGAAAGGGCGTCGCCCTGCCCCCGGACCCCTGCCTGTTCGTAGCCGTGGACGCTCACGTTTGGACCGTACCGCAGACGAGCTTCACCATCGCAGCTTGTCTGCCCGTCGGGTGCTGGGGGGAACGAGCCGGCGCCAGGCATATGTGTCGACCGCGACCCCGACGATCAGCGCCAGTAGGCCGGCTCCTCCAATCCCGGACCAGACGTTCGGCCACAGCAGGCCCACGTGTGTCAGATTCTCTGGGCATTCACCTCGCCGCGGGCCCACCACGGATGGGCCGCCCGACTCGAAGCAACCGAGAGGGAAGAAGAGCCACAGGATCAAGCCGAGGGCAAGCAGGCCCAGGCCGACGGCAAGGAAACGAGCCTTCATCGATCCTCCAGTGGCGCGTCCTCTTCGTCGTGAATCTAGGTCATTGTCGTCCGTGAGCCTGCAGAAGCCAATCCCAAGGATGGCACCCGGCCCACGGTTTCTGTCACACCAACTCTCTCTCGAACCATGTTCGAGAGAGAGTTGGCCGCCCCCAAGAGCGAACCCAAAGGCTTGTCGCGAGAGGACATGCTCGCCGCTGAAGAGTGGCTGAAGGATGTCGTCGGCGGACTGGACCCGCAGGTCCTCGAGGGTAATTTCGCCGCGTTCCTCGTCGATCGCTTCGCCGCGATGGAGCGGCTTTGTGCGGCCGGTAAGGCTCTGGCCGCGGGGCGGGTGGCTGCTTCGGGGGCGTGGCGGCGGGCGGGGGATCGCTCGGCTGCCGAGTGGATGGCCCGGACCCAGAAGACCTCTCTGGGTGAGGCGGCGGGCGTGCTGCAGACGGCCCAGCGGGTGGCGGAGCTGCCCCAGACCGAGCAGGCCCTGAGGGAGGGAAAGCTCTCAGGGCCAGGCCCGGGAGATCACCTCCGCTGCGGCGATGGCTCCGGGTACAGAGGGTGAGCTCTTGCGGATGGCGGAGTCAGACGGGATGGGGCAGCTGAAGGAGCGCTGCGCCTCGGTACGGGCCTCAGCGGTCTCTGACGAGAAGGAGCGCTACGAGCGGGTCAGGCGTCGCCGGGCCCTTAGGCACTGGACCGATGCCGATGGGGCCTTCAGGCTCGACGCGACGTTGACGCCCGATGCCGGGGCTTCTGTCCTGGCCGCTCTTCGGCCGCACTGGGACCGGCTCCGGGTGCAGGGAAAGAGAGCGGGTCGAAGCGAGACAGATGCCGCCTACGGGGCCGACGCTCTGGTTCATGTGGCCGAGCATGCTCGGGACTGCGGTGAGGACCCCCTGCGCGAGGGACCTCCGGTGACGGTTCACGTGCGGGTCGACCATGCGGCTCTCGTGAGGGGTCATGTGGAAGCCGGAGAGGTGTGCGAGATCCCGGGGGTGGGGGCGATACCTGTGGCCACGGCCGAGGCTCTGGCGGGAGACGCCATCATCTCCGGGCTCCTCACGAACGGAACCGACGTCACGAGGGTCAACCACATGGGGCGGACGATCACTGCCCCCCTTCGGACCGCACTCGTGGAGCGGGACCCTCGCTGCGCGGTGCCGGGGTGCGAAGTGAGGCACGGGCTCGAGATCGATCACGACGTCTCCGTGGTGACGGGTGGGCGCTCCAAGCTCGAGAACCTCCACCGGCTCTGCGGGTGGCACCACTACCTGAAGACCCACCACGGCTACCGGCTGATCGGTGAGCGGGGGGCGAGGGTGTGGACCCCGGGGCCGCGGCGGGAGTAGAGGGGCGCGAGAAAGGCCCCGACGCAGCCGGGGCCTTTCTGAACTGCTTAGAGCGTCGACTAGCGGAGCGAGATAGCGACTTCCTCGAGGAGGTCGTACGCGTCCTGCAGACCGTGCTCCATGCCCGACTCGACAATCGCGTTGCGCACCTGGGGGCTCGGGCAGTCGATGAGCACCGTCAGGGTCGTGACGCCATCGTTCTCGATGAGGGTCATCGTGTTCACGGTTGCGTTGTCGTCTGGATCCGGAGCCCCCTCGTACGCCTCGGTGCTGACGACGCGTTCGTTGGGGACGATCTCGCGGTACTCGCCGTGGAACGCGACCTCGAAGCCCTCTGGGGTCTGCATCACGTAGCGCCACTTGCCCCCTTCACGCAGGTCGATCTCGCAGGTCGTGACCTCGCCCCGCTTCGCGTTCCACCACCTCCGGACCAGCTCGGGCGTCGTCACCGCCTTGTAAACGAGGTGCTTGGCGGCCGCGAAGTCGCGGGTGATGTGGATCTGGGTGTCGCTTGGAAACGTCAGCTTCGCAGAACCGTTCTTCGTCATCGTCGTCACTTTCCTTCCTCCCTTTTCAGTTCCTCCAACACGTCATCGAGCGCATCGAAGCGGTCGCTCCACATCCGCTCGTAGTTCTTGACCCAGTCGTGGATCGGCTTGAGGGCCGAACGACTCTTACGAGGGGGTGAAAGGTGTGGAGCCCCGCTCCCAACGGGGGTGGGGGGGCCGGGGGTGCAGAGCCGCGAGCCCCTAGCCGACAGGCTCTATCGGCTGGTGGACGTCTCCGTCGTCCACCTCTTCGGCGGGCACCGGCTTCGGGAGCGTCATCGCGGCCCCCAGGACGACCGCGGCGGGGACCGCCGCCACTATGTAGGCAAGGCCGAAGGATGCTCGCTCGGCGATCGAGCCGATCAGCGTTGGTGAGATGAGGTAGCCGAGGTCGCCCGCCATCTGGTTGACGCCGACCGCCGCCCCCGACCCACCTTTCGGGATCGAGTCGGCGAGGAGGCCTCCGGCGGCGGTGCCGCTTGCCGCGATCGCTCCTCCGACCAGGACCATCAACGGGAAGTAGGCCCACGAGAAGTCATAGATCTGTCCGAAGAGTGCGGTGGCAACGGCGGCCACTAGCAGGGACGGGACCATCACGCTCCTGCGCCCGAAACGGTCGGAGGCACGCCCCGCCACCATCAAGACGAGTAACTCGCCGACGGAGAGCATCGTGACCGCAGCACCGATCTGGGCGCCGGAGAACCCGAGCTCGTCCTCCGCGAAGATGACGCCGACCGTTTGAACCGGTCCTGCGAGCGTCCACCAGCCGACGAACGTCGCCAGCAGCGCCAGCACGTAGCGGCGGTCGGAGAACAGTGGTCTCGCGGCCCGGAAGGCCTCCATCGGCCGTTTCCGCTCGGACGGGCCTCGGGGCGGCTGGCCCGCCATCACGAACCAGGCGACGGTCGCGGAGACCAGCAGCCCGGTTGCGTAGATGTGGAATGGAGCGGCGAGGCCGAAGCTCTCGCCGAGGAACCCGCCGAGCAACGGACCCAGTCCGATCCCCACGAGGAAGGAAGACCGGAACGCCCCCGTGGCCCGACCCATCGCCTCGGGCTCGATGATCCGCAGGATCCGGCTCTGCAGCCCCGCTATGAACAGCGCCGAGCCTGCCCCTCCGAACCCACGCGCCAGCACGAACTCGGTGAAGGTGTCCGAGAACCCGGCGGCGTACGAGGAGAGCGAGACGATAAGCAGCCCCGCGATCGTGCAGGCTCTCTCGCCGAAGCGGTCGACGACGAGCCCTCCCACCAGCCCGAAGGAGAAACGCGTCGACCCGAAGACCAGCTGCACGAGGCCGATCGCTGCGAGCCCCACCCCGAACGACTGGGCGAAGCGAGGAAGGACGGGCACGACCAGACCGAACCCGAGCGCAACGGTTATCGAGATCCCCAGGAGCCTGACGAACTCCGGGCGCCTCCAGGGAGAGAGGATCTCGGTGGGAGTTTCGCTCACTCCTCGTGCGGCGCCTGGATCAGCTCGACGAGGAGCCCGTGGTTCGCGCTGGGATGGACGAAGGCCACCATGTGCCCCCGCCCACCCCTGCGCGGCTTCTCGTCGATGAGCCGAACCCCCTTCGCTTTCAGCTCGGCCAGAGCCCCCTCGAGATCGGGCACCTCGTAGGCGATGTGGTGGAGCCCTTCGCCTCTGCGGGCGATGAACTTGCCGACGGTCGTGTCGGAGCCGGTGGGCCCGAGGAGCTGCAGGTGGGACTCGCCCAGAGGCACCATCGCCTCCTCCACGCCCTGGTCCTCCACCCGCTCTCGATGGCTCACCTCGAGCCCCCAGACGTCCCTGTAGTGCGCCACTGCGGCGTCGAGGTCCGCCACCGCGAGGGCGACGTGTTCGATCTTGCTCAGCATGGGCGGCATCCTAAGCCGGGCCGCCCAGCAGGCGGGATGAGCGCGACACTAGAATGCGTTACACCTGGTGAAAGAAGACTCTCCTTCGAAAGGAGCCTCCCCATGGCCCCCAGTGTGATCGTTTCCGCCGCCCGTACCGCCATCGGCAAGTTCGGCGGCACCCTTGCGAACGTTCCTGCCGTGGACCTCGGTGGCAAGGCGATCTCGGCTGCCCTCGACCGCGCCGGCGTCTCCGGCGAGCAGGTCGACTACGTGATCATGGGCCAGGTGCTCCAGGCTGGGACCGGTCAGATCACCGCTCGCCAGGCCGCCATCAAGGGCGGTATCCCGGACAGCGTGCCGGCCCTCACGATCAACAAGGTATGTCTCTCCGGCCTCAGCGCGATCGCTCTCGCAGATCAGCTGATCCGCGGGCGAGGTCTCCGTCGTCGTGGCGGGCGGGATGGAGTCGATGGATCAGGCTCCCTACCTGCTTCCGAAGGCGCGTAACGGCTACCGGATGGGAGACGGCAAGCTCGTAGATTCGATGATCTACGACGGCCTTTGGGGCGCGTTCACCGACCAGCACATGGGGGCGCAGTCCGAGACCGTGAACACCGAGTTCTCGATCTCTCGCGACGATCAGGACGCATGGTCGCTCCGCTCGCACCAGCGGGCCGCGCAGGCGATCGAGTCGGGCCGTTTCGAAGAGGAGATCGTTCCCTTCGAGATCCCTCAGCGCAAGGGCGACCCCGTCGTCTTCAAGACCGACGAGGGAGTGCGTGCACAGACGACGGCCGAGAGCCTCGCGAAGCTGAAGACCGCCTTCAACAAGGAAGGCACGATCACCGCAGGGAACGCCTCGCAGATCTCCGACGGAGGCGCCGCAGTGGTGGTCATGAGCGCCGAGCGGCCGAGGAGCTCGGGCTGACGCCGATGGCCGAGATCCTCGCCCACGGCATGTCCGCCGAGAAGCCTCCGTACCTGCACACGGTCCCGGCCCTCGCTCTCAGTCGGCTCTCAAGAAGGCCGGCATGTCGGGGGTGGACCTCGACCTCGTCGAGATCAACGAGGCCTTCGCCGCGGTAGCCCTTCACTCGACCCGCATGCTCTTCAACGGCGATGACTCGGCGCAGGAAAAGGTCAACGTGAACGGAGGCGCCGTCGCGCTTCGGTCACCCGATCGGTTGCACCGGCGCGCGGCTCACGGTCTCGCTCCTGCACGAGCTGAAGCGCAGGGGTGGCGGAGTAGGGGCGGCGACGCTCTGCGGCGGTGGCGGTCAGGGCGACGCGCGATCATCTACAGGGTGCCCGCCTCGGCCTAGCGATAAGCTCCAGGGCATGGCTGCGATCACGGTCTTCGTGGATCGGTTGGTACAGGGAGACCTGCCGTCCGTCTGCGCCAAGACCGGTCAACCGGCCGGTTCCCTCGTAACGGTCCAGAAGCCCGTGGGCGGCTTGGGGCCGCGGCCTGGCTCCTTCTGTTCCTCGGCCCCCTCGGCTGGATCGCCCTCGTCATCCTGGCGACCGTCGGAAGCGGGAGGGAGATCCTCAGCGTTCAGCTTCCTTACAGCGACGAGGCCTGGGCCCGCTACAGGAAGCTGCGCACGATCCGGCTCGCCGGCGTGATCGCTGCGTTCGCATCGCTGCTCACGCCGTTCCTGCTCCCGGGGGAGCGTTCCCGCCCCGGCTTCATCATCGCCATCGGCGGGGTGCTGGTTGCCTCGGTGGCCCAGATCGCTCTGGCTTTCAGCGAAGTTGCCCTCAGCCTCGATGCTTCCCGGCGCTGGGTGACGCTCACCGGCGTGCACGAGCATTTCGCACAAGCGGTGAACGCCACCTCAGACCGGGAGCTGCGGGGTTGGCCCGGCTAGAGGCCCGCCTCCACGACGGGTGCTGAAGACGACGCGGGCTCGTCGAGCAGCAAGCCCTTGAAGCGGTGGAACATCAGCGAACATCCGAGCAGCAGCCCGCCGATGCCGATGAACCCGATGAGGCGCTGACCCGTTTCGAGCAGCCACAGGTCGCTGAAAGCCATCTTGCCGACCGTTAGCCCGAACAGGACCACGGCCAGGACGCGCAGGTCTTTCGACCTCAGGACCACGCCTGCTGTCAGGAGCGCTGTGGCGTAGAGGGCCCACAGGGTGGAGAAGGCAAATGCGACCAACCTGACCTCGTGGGTCTCGAGGACGGCCCAGAAAGGTAGGCCTCCGTCACGACCGTCAGCCACACCACGGTCAGCACGTGCGCCGAGATCGTGAGCATGCGGCCCCACACCGGGTCTTCGTCGCCGTCCCGGCGCAGCAGCCACCACACGCCCGCCATCACGGCGATAACCGAGGCGAAGGCGGCCGACTCCGCGTTCACCAAAGAGCCTCCCTCGTAGCCGGAGCCCGCCCTGAAGAGAACGCCCATCGCAGCCATGCCGAGGACGACGCCACCGGGGGCCCGAAACTCGCGGATCGGAGTCACGGACGCAAGGACGAACAGGACGAGAGCCTCGAGCGCCCAGTACGAGATGACTGCTTGGCCGGATAGCGCCAGATGGCCCCAGATCGTGATGAAGAAGATCGCAAGAGCGCCGTGCAACCCTGCTACCCCCCGGTGCTGCGGGAAGGCGAGGTGCGACCCGGTGCCGAGGGCTGCATACACGCCCACCATCGATGCGGTGAAGAGCGCATGCTCGCTAGGTCCAACACCGCCGTCAGCATCGTCAGGTAGTAGACGAGGGCGTTCATCCCTATCAGCAGGAAGTCGGGCTGGTAGCGCTCGACACCGGGGAGCGCCCTGTGCAGCAGCGGGACAGTTGCGAAGATCACGAAGATCATCGTGGCGAAAGCTCCCGGAGACGACCTCACCAGTTGAGATCGAAAGGCCGAACAGGAACCAGCTGGCCGTGAACGCGAGCTTGGTGAGCCAGGTCCAGTGGCGCAGTGCGGCGAGGGTCAGAACCGCGACGTCCACCGCGAGGACGAACAGGTAGAGCGCCGATGCGTCGCCCTCCGCATCACCGATCAGTGACGGTGCGACGTAGGCGCCGAGAACCGCCAGGAACGAAAGCGGCTGTGAGTCGTGGCGCAGCGAGAGCCCGACACCCAACATGCTCGTTGCGAGGAGCGCCGTGAAGGCGGCCCCCGGGCTCAGCAGCCCGTACAGGTGGAAGGCCACCCACGCCGACAGGTAGATGACACCGACCCCTCCGCCCGCGACCGCATGGGCGTAGTCGTTCCACTTCCGGGACCTGGTCCACTCCGCCAGGCCGATCAGTGCGCAACCCAGGAGGAGGCCCATGAGCGCGCACTCGCAGGGTGGGTCCGATCCAGCCCCTGTCGATCGCGTACTTGAAGCCGAAGCCGGCGCCGAGGAGGACGGCCATCGCCCCCACCCTCGGGAACCAGGTGCCGATCACGTCCTCTTCGAAGGAGACCGACGAACGCGACGGAGCGATCACCTCGGGTGCCGTGGGGCGAGCAGCGACCGCGGCCGGGGGAGCTGTGGCGGGGGAAGTTGCCGTGACCGGGCGAACTGCGGGTGGAACCGCGGTCGCGCAGGGGGGCTTCCGGCCTGCGTCTGCGGGATCGCCTGTCGCAGGCTCGCTACTTGCCTTTCGAGCATGGCGACCCGTGCCTCGATAGCCGGGGGGCCGAAGAAGAACTCCACGACGTTCCTGACGATCCCTTGCTTAGGTCCGTGCTGACTCATCGTGCACCTCCTGGCCGGGGAAGGGAGAGCCTGTGTCCGGCGATCGCGAGGACGGCGCTCGCCACCGGCACGAGCGCTATCGAGTCGCCCGTGTCACCGGTGATGCGGAAGCCGTACTGAGCGAGCCCCGACAGGCCCATGACGAGGAAGCACACGCCGGTCATCGTTCGGGCGGTGGGAAGGGCGCGCCTCTGAGTCTTCTTCGGGCCCGGCCTCTCGAAGCGTGAAAAGGCAGCGACGAACGGAACGAGGAAGGCGAGTAGGACGAAGATCCATGCCGGCCTCCACGCCCACCACGACGCGGTGCCTCCGGCCGGCTGGGGGAACCCCAGCGGGAAGAGCACGACGACCGCAACGAGAAGGGCGGTGAGGTGCCACAGGAAGACGCTCATGATCACGGAGTTGGCGGCAACGACCGCCTCCCACACGCCACGGCCGCAGGCCACCTCGATACCGGCTCCCGCAGCCACAGAGCGGCCCCCACGAGCCACAGGGTCAGGGCCATGAGGCAGATGCTCGGAGGGGAGTTGTTCGACGCCTTGGCGCTGGCAGAGCCAACCATGTTCTCGGCGTAGATGCCGGATCCGACGAGCGCCGTGAGAAAGCCCTAGGCCGCTAACGGCCATGCCTGCGGCGAAGCGGCGGCCCCGGCGAAGGAGGCTCCCGTCGGAGTAGAAGAAGCCGAGCTGGTGAGCGAACAGCCACACGAGCGCGAAGTTCAGATACCCGACTGCCTCGAGCCGGAAGCCGATCCTTGCGACGTCGGTGAGGACGGCCCCGGCCGCCATCCCGGCCAGCGCCTTGCTCCCGTAACGGTCGTGAAGCCTCACCATCACCGGGGCGAGAGCCGTGACGAGGACGTAGACGGCAAGGAACCAGAGCGGCTTCTGCGATCAGCTCCATGGCCACTCCCAGCGAGGTCATGAGCTGGGGTGCGGCCACCTGTATGGCCAGGGCGACCGCGACCCAGACGGTGATGAAGACGATGGTCGGCCTCATCAGCCGCTCGATGCGCGCCTGGATGAACTCTCCGTAGCTCTTACCGTCACGTTGAGCCGACTTCCACGAACCCCGGTTCGAGAATCCTCCGACGAAGAAGAACAAGGGCATCACCTGAAGGACCCAGGTGAGGATCCAGATGCCGGGTATGACGTCCAGGGCGTTCGCTCCCGTGAGACCGTTCGGCCCCTGGAACACGATCGCCATCAGCCAGTGGCCGAAGACGACGACGCCGATGCTGAACGCGCGCAGGAAGTCGACGTAGCGGTCACGATCGGGAGGTGTCGCGTCGGCCATCGCCGCAAGTCCTCCTCTCACCTTCTGGAGCTTCGTTGCTACTGCCATGGCTGCCTCCTTGGACGGAATGAAGAACTTCTCCCTCCAAGGGTGCGAGATAAGGGACGCGGTTCCTAGAGGGTGAAGTCCCCCTTCTGGCCCGCAGAAGTGCCCAAACGAAGATAGGTACTTCAGGAACTCGACCGGGGCCTGGCCTAAGTGAGACTGTAGGAGTGAGCCGAGACAGAGCGCCCGAGATCGCCGCCGGCGGCATCCCCTCTCTGGTGGCGGGAACCCTCGTCTTCCGGTGGGTCTGGCTCGTGTGGATGATCACCCTGGCGTTCACGGGTCGCAGCGGGATCGTTCGGCCGGCTCTGGCCGCGGCCTCCTTGTTGATCGCCGGGGCGTGGACCGTCTGGCTCACGGTGGCGAGGCCGGTATGGGACGCCCGCATCCGTATGGCCGACCTCCTCGTCTGTGCCTGGCTGATCGGTGTGTC
This sequence comes from Actinomycetota bacterium, assembly GCA_030448085.1. Next base: position 55,489 of record JAUJNU010000002.1, read on the forward strand.
GGGCCTCGTCGTTGCCGAAGGAGCGGTCGTGGCGGGCGCCCCTTTCTTCGCCACCGGCTACGGGTTGAGCGCCGCCTTCTCCTGGGGCGCCACCAGCGGCCCGGCCATGGAGTCGTTGCCGGGCTGATCCTGGGGGTGGTGCATCTCCTCTCGCGTCCCCTCAACGGCGTCGCGCTGGACGACCTGGGGTTGGCGCAGATCCAGAACGTGACGGGGGCGATGCTGAACTACCTCGTTGCCGGGTTGGCCGTGGGCTGGGTGTGGCGGCTGCTGTCGCGCTCTGCGGCCGCGGTCGAGAGCGCCACCGAGGAGCTCATCGCGGAGCGCGAGCTCAGCGCCAGGCTGTCCGAGCGGGAGTCGTTGGCGCGAACGATCCACGACTCCGTCCTGCAGGTGCTGGCTCTGGTCCACAAGAGGGGCCGCGAGCTCGCGGGGCGCGGGCAGGTGCCCGCTGAGGAGGTTGCCCGGCTGGCCGAGATGGCGGGACGGCAGGAGGCGGAGCTAAGAGCCCTGATCCTGCGCGAGCCGGGCCCGGCCCCCGGGGGCCGGGCCTCCCTTCGGGAGGCGCTCGAGGCCGCGGCCCGCGAGGTCGAGGGCGTCGAGACGACGGTCACCGCCATCGGCCCGCTGTGGCTGGAACGTCAGCCGGCCGAGGAGATATCTGCGGCCGCCCGGCAGGCCCTCGAGAACGTCGCACGACACTCCGGCGCCGCCCGGGCGACCCTCTTCGCGGAGGTCGAGGCCTCCGAGGTGGTGGTTTCGGTGCGCGACGACGGCGCAGGGTTCGACTATGACGAGGAGTCGCTCAGGCGAGGGGGCAAGGTGGGCATCCTGAAGAGCATGAAGGGGCGGGTCGAGGACCTGGGAGGCCGGATGACGATCGACTCGGCCCCCGGCCGGGGCACCGAGGTCGAGTTCCGCGTCCCGGTGAGTGGGGAGACCTCGTGACCGAGAAGATCCGGGTGCTCGTCGTGGACGACCACCCCGTGTGGCGCGACGGCGTGCGGTCCGACCTCGAGTCCTCGGGCATCGCGGAGGTCGTAGGCGAGGCCTCCGACGGGGGCCAGGCGATCGAACGCGCGCGCGAGGTGATGCCCGAGGTCGTCCTGATGGACCTGCAGATGCCGACGGTGTCGGGGGTGGAGGCCACCCGCGGGATCGTCGAGGAGTCCCCTCACGTGAAGGTGCTCGTGCTGTCGGCGTCGGCGGAGGAGCCGGACGTTCTCGAGGCCGTCAAGGCGGGAGCCTCCGGCTATCTCTTGAAGAGCTCCACCTCGGAAGAGGTCGTCAGCGCAGTGGCGAGGGTTCACGAGGGAGAGCCGGTCTTCACGCCCTCGCTGGCCGGGCTGGTGCTGTCGGAGTTCCGCCGCATCTCACGCAAGGAGCCGGACGAGCCAGACCTGACCCCGCGCGAGAACGAGGTGCTGAAGCTCGTGGCGAAGGGATACACGTACAGGGAGATCGGCGAGCGCCTCTTCATATCGACGAAGACCGTGCAGAACCACGTCCAGAACATCTTGACGAAGCTCCAGCTGCGGAAACGCTACGAGCTGATGCGCTACGCGATCCAGAAAGGGCTCGACCGCCGGGACTAGGGCTCGCCCGCCGGGACTAGCCCTCAGCCGAGCTTCTGGAACGCCTCGATCTGGTCGATGTGCTTGGCTCGGGTCGCCTCGTCGCTCACACCCAGGCCGTCTTCGGGGGACAGCACCCGGATGCCGATCTTGCCGGCATGCAGGTTGTGGTGGACCTGGTGGGCAGCCTCTCCGGTCTCCTCGAGCGGATAGGTCTTGGACAGGATCGGGTGGATCTTGCCGAGCGAGGCGAGACGGTTCGCCTCCCACGCCTCCTTGTAGTTGGCGAAGTGCGAGCCGATGATCGACTTGAGGTTCATCCACAGGTAGCGGTTGTCGTAGGTGTGCATGTACCCGGACGTCGAGGCGCAGGTGACGACCTTCCCACCCTTCTTCGCAACGAAGACGCTTGCGGCGAACGTCTGGCGGCCCGGGTGCTCGAAGACGATGTCGGGGTCTTCGCCCACGAGCTGGCGGATCTTCTTGCCGAAGCGGCGGAGCTCGGAGTTGTTGGGCTTGTCACCGTCCCAGAAGGAGTAACCCTCGGCCTTGCGATCGATCACGTGCTCCACACCTATCGAGCGCAGGACCTCGGCTTTCTCCGCTGAGGAGACGACCGCCACCGGGATACCTCCGCCGTTCAGGACGTACTGGCACGCGAAGCCGCCCAGGCCCCCGCTCGCCCCCCAGATGAGGACGACGTCGCCCTGCTTCATGTTCGCTGAGTTCGGAGAGACGAGCATCCTGTAGGAGGTCGAGGAGACGAGGCCGAGGCATGCGGCCTCCTCCCAGGTGAGGTGCTTCGGCTTCGGCATCAGCTGGTTGGACTTGACCATCGTGATCTCGGCCAGCCCCCCGAAGTTCGACTCGAACCCCCAGATCCGTTGGGACGGGTCGATCATCGAGTCGTCGTGCCCCTCCGGAGCTTCCATATCGACGTAGTTGCAGTGGATCGTCACCTCGTCGCCCGCCTTCCAGCGGGTGACGCCGGGGCCGGTTCGCAGCACGACTCCGGACGCGTCGGAGCCGACCACGTGGTAATCGAGGTCGTGCCGGGCGCCCAGCTCGCTCTCTCTGCCCAGCTTCTCGAGGAACTTGAACGTGGACACGGGCTCGAAGATCGACGTCCACACCGTGTTGAAGTTGACGGCGGAGGCCATCACGGCCACGAGGCATTCGTTCGGGCCGAGGGGCGGGAGGGGGACCTCGTCGACGTGCAGCGACTTACGGGGGTCTTTGTCCTCGGAGGCCATCCCCTGGAACATGTCCTGCTCGTCCTTGCGGATGAAGGCCGCCCGGACCTTCTCGGGGAGCTCCATGCCGGCGAGGTCTCCTTCGCCGCTGAGGATCGCTTGCCTGATGTCGTCCATGCCACCGGCCACGCGTCAGATCTCCTTCACTAGATGGGTGATGGGGAGCCTACCTACCCGCGCCGTCCGTTGGGGGCCGGTTGTACGATGGCCCCATGAGCGACGGCCTGAATTTCTCACTTTCAGAAGAGCAGGAGATGTTCCGTCAGTCGGTCCGCGAGCTGGTCCAGGACAAGCTCGCCCCGCGGGCGGCCGAGATCGACGAGGCGGACGAATATCCCTGGGATATCGACGAGATGCTCGTCAAGAACGGCCTCACCGGCGTCTCCTACCCGGAGGAGTACGGCGGGGCCGGCGGGGGCCCGGTCGAGCTGTGCCTTCTGGTCGAGGAGATCTCCCGGGTATGCGCAGGCGTCTCCCTGATCCCCGCCGTGAACAAGCTCGGCGCGATCCCCATCCTTCTCGGCGGCAGGGAGGAGATGAAGAAAGAGGTCTTCTCCGGGATCACGGATGGACGTCATCGTATGAGCTATTGCCTGACCGAGCCCGGTTCGGGCTCCGACGCAGGCGCCATGAAGAGCCGGGCGGTCAAGGACGGCGACGACTGGGTCCTGACGGGGACCAAGCGTTTCATCACCGGCGCGGGCGCGGCCGATCTGTACACGTACTTCGCGGTCTCGGACCCCGACGCCAAGCGGGGCCGCGGCATCACCGCCTTCCTCGTCTCGAAGGACATGAAGGGCTTCGAGCTGGGGCGCAAGGAAGACAAGATGGGCATCAGGGGATCACCCACCCGCGAGGTCATCCTCGACAACGTGAGGGTGCCGGCCGAGAATGTCATCGGCCAACCTGGGGAGGGCTTCCGGCTCGCCATGCGCACCCTCGACTACTCGAGGCCAACGGTCGCGGCCCAGGCTCTCGGCATCGCTCAGGGAGCTTTCGACTTCGCTGCCGGTTACGTCCAGGAGCGCGAGCAGTTCGGCAAGGCGATCGCTGCCTTCCAGGGTCTCCAGTTCATGTTCGCCGACATGGCGATGAAGATAGAGACCGCTCGTCTCGCCGTCTACAAGGCTGCGAAGGCGATCGAGGCAGAAGCGCCGGATGTCTCTTACTGGGCCGCTATAGCCAAGTGCTACGCCTCGGACGCCGCGATGGCGGTCACGACGGACTGCGTGCAAGCCCTCGGTGGGTACGGCTACATCAAGGAGTACCCGGTCGAGCGCTTCATGCGGGACGCCAAGATCACGCAGATCTACGAGGGCACGAACCAGATCCAGAGGGTGGTCATCGCCCGCCACATCCTCGGCAAGCACTGAGCCGCAAGTGTCCTCTACCGGCCTACCGCTGAAGACCCGGCCCCCTGACTCAGACACCTTGGGTCCCAGCGGCGGCTCGCCGGAACCCCCCGATGACTGGGACAGAAGCGGCGGCGGGTCCGGCTGGGTCCCGCTGCTTCGGGCGAAGAACGACATCGAGGCTCACCTTCTGACCGGACGCCTGTCCGAAGGAGGCGTCGAAAGCGCGATCCTGAAGGACCGCTTCGCGCCCGGCGCGTGGCTTCACGGGGGCTCGGACCCGTGGGCTCCCGTGACGATCCTCGTTCGCAGGATCCAGCTCGAGGACGCGAGGTTCGTGCTGGCCGAGGTTGCCTTCGAGGCTCCGGCGGTGTCCGCGTCTGCGGTCCGGGTCGACCGGGCCCGCAGAGGCCGTCTCGTCTGGTGGGCGGCAGCGATAGGCCTGGGGGTCCTCTTCACCGGCCTCGGCTTGCTCCAGACGGCCGAGGAGATGGAGCGCTGCGCTCGAGGCGTCTGCGCCGATTCTCCGACATCCACGCCCTGACCAGTTCTCGTGGAGGTTGGGGGCCGCGGGGATCGTTAGGGCTTCGGCGCCTTCATAATCCTTGCCCATGACGCCGATGTGGCCAACGAGGATCTTGGATCGATGAGGAACCCATTCAAGAAGAAGGACCCGTTCGTCCTCGAGCGCAAGGACGGGCTCTTCCGCGGGGTCGCCGTCAGAGAACGCAAGCGCCGCTTCAAGTTCCTCCGGCGCAAGTGGGTCCTGATTCCGCTCCTCGTGATCGTGTTGCTGGGCTCGGTCGGCGGCTACTTCGCGTACCGCTACTTCGCGGCTCAGGGGGAGGTTCAGGATGACACCATCCCGGTGACCGAGGCCCAAAAGGGCATGCCGTTCAACGCCCTGCTCGTCGGCTCGGACTCGCGGGACAACCTCACCGAGGCGGAGCAGCAGGACCTCGGCGCGGACGACGTCGACGCCGAGGGGAACCCGATCACGGGCGAGAACGCCGACACTTTGATCCTGGCCCACATCGACCCTGCCACCAATCACGTGACGATGGTTCAGTTCCCCCGGGACCTTTACGTGCGGATACCGGGATCCGAGCCCGGCAAGATCAACTCTGCCCTCGGCAAGGGACGAGCGGCCCTCGTCGGCGCCGTGGAGGAGCTCACAGGCCTCGAGATCAACAAGTACGTGCAGGTGAACCTCGCCGGGTTCCGGGACCTGGTGGACGCCATCGAAGGCGTCGAGGTGTGCGTGCCGGAGCCCATCGAATTCGACCCCAACACCGGCATCGAGGTGAAGCCCGAAGATGTCGGGCTGGTGCACTTCGACGGGGACACGGCGCTGCGTTTCGTGAGGTCCAGGAAGATCTTCGAGAACGGGGACTTCGGCAGGATCCAGAACCAGCAGAAGTTCCTCGCTGCCGCCATCAACAAGATGACCTCGCCCACCACGATCCTCAAGCTCGGGACGATCAGCAAGTTGCTCGACGTGGCCGGAGACAACATCCGCACGGACAGGGCCACGACCATCAAGGGCCTCTACGACCTGACCAAGAGGTTCCGTTCGTTCGACCCGGCCAACTACGAGGCGTATACCGCCCCCAACCGGGGGATCGGCACCAACGAAGCAGGCTCGGTCGTCCTGCAGGACCGGGCCGCGATGAGGGTCATGTTCGACGCTATCGCAGCCAACGAGTCCCCGGCCGAAGCGGATGGAGTGCCGAACGTCGATGTCGCTTCCATCGCGGTCGGCGTCTACAACGGAACGGGCCAGGACGGGCTCGCCACCTCTTCAGCGGAGAAGCTCAAGCAAGCGACGACCGTGGGCGAAGGGGACAAGGTCGACATCGTCGAGGTCGGCGAAGCCCCGCACGACCGCTTCAAGAAGACGGTGATCCGGTACGACCCCAAGGAGCCCGGCTCGAAGAAGAAGGCGGAGCTCGTAGCGGCGGCGCTTCCGGGGGCCGAGGTGAAGAAGGGTGACACGCCGACGCTCATAGACGTCTCGGTCACGGTCGGGCGCGAGCGCTTCCGGACGAAGAAGATCGTGCAGATAGAAGCCCTCCCCTTGCCGCAGCCGGGCGAGGTCCCCGCCGTCTGCCGCTAGACGTCCCGCCGTCCCAGCAGACGCTCGAACAGCTTCTCGTAGGACTCGGCCACGGCTGCAGGCGAGGCCCAGCCCTCGACGAACCTGCGGCCCGCCGCCCCCATGGTGGCCGCCTCCTCGGGTGTGTCGATCAACCTGCGGATCGACTTGGTGAACATCTCCGGGTCGTCGGGCGGGACGGCAAGGCCCCCTCCGGACCGCTCCATCAGCAGCGCGACCTCGCTCCCGATGTCGACGCTGGCGACGATAGGTCGGCCCGCGGCCATGATCGAGTACGTCTTGGAAGGGACGCTCGAGGCGGCGAGCCCTCTCTTCAGCGGGACCACGTGGATGTCTCCCGCGGCGAGCAGCTCGGGAAGGCGCTCGACCGGTTGTGCCGGCACGAAGCTCACGTTGGTGAGACCCCTTGCCTGTTGCTGAAGGGATTTGAGGGCGGCTCCCTCTCCATTGATGACGAACGTGACGTCGGGATCGTCGGCCAATGTCGCCGCCGCTTGCACCAGCAGGTCCAAGGACTGCGAGAGCCCGACGTTGCCCGCGTACATGACTACCTTCTTTCCCACCAGCCCGTACTCACGGCGGTAGCCGTTATCCGCAGGAGAAGGGGTGAGCGTGAGGGTGTCTACGAAGTTCGGGATGACCTCGATCTTGCGCCAGTCGACCTTTCGTCCGAGGTTCTCCTTCAGGTCGTCCGATAGCACCGTGACGGCGTCAGCCCTCTCGTAGCAGAAGCGTTCCAGACGCTGCGCCACTGCGATCACCTTCGTGTTGGTGAGCACGCCGAGCTCTACCGCCACGTCCGGGTACACGTCCTGGATGTTGAACACGAACCGTCCCTTGCGGGCACGTGCGATAGCCCATCCGTCCAGGCCGAGCGTCAAGGGCGGAGAGACCGCGAGGACGCCGTCGACCGGGCCGCCGCGCGAGCCGACCATCCCTGCGACCGCGCTGAACCCGAGGAACGAGGCAGCCCGACGGGCGATGTTGCGTTTGTCGGCGGTGGGGAAGGGGTGCACCCGCAGGATCTCACCCCACGGCGTGTCCTCGCGGCGCAACAGGCGGCCCCCGTAGCCCTCCTCGATGCTGTGCCGGCGGTACCACGGGAGAGAGGTGATGACCTCGATGCGGTGCCCCCGGTGCGCCAGCTCCTCGACGATGCGGGTGATGACGGCCCCCGTGGGGGCGGTGTCCGGCGCGAAATGGGGTGTGATGACGACGAGGTTCACAGCGTCGTCTCCAGCGCATGCTTGTACGCGTCTTCGAGGATCCCGGCGGAGGTGTCCCAATTGAACTTGTGCGCTCGCTCGAGGCCCTTGGAGATGTAGGCCTGCCTCTGGTCCTCATCCACGAGGAGGGAGACCATCGCCTCTGTCCACTGCTCCGCGTTGTCGGGAGAGATGAGGACGCCGCTGTCGCCGACGACCTCGGGCAGCGCGGTCGCGTTCGCGGCGATCACCGGGCAGCCCCTGTTCATCGCTTCGAGCGCCGGTGCCCCGAACCCCTCGAACTTCGAGGGGAACGTCATCGCCACGGCCTCTCGGTAGAGGTCGTCGAGGTCCGCGCTGGGGACGTAGCCGAGCTGCTTCACGTTGTCGTCGATCCCGAGGTTGTGCACCTCGGCCTCGATCTTCTTCGCCATGTCCTTGGCGAGCCTCCACTCCTGCCACGCCTTCGCACCGGTGAGGACCAGAGTCGTGTCCGGGTGTTCCTTCAGTAGCTTGCAGAACGCCTCCAGCAGCACCAGGTGGTTCTTGTGCGGGTAGGTGGCGGCGGGATAGAGGAAGTAGCGGCCCGGGATCTCGTATCGCTCGCGGATGTCGGTGGGCCCGTCGGCCATCGTGCGCGGGGAGATCCCGTGCGGCACCACGACCACGACGCTGGGGTCGATGTTGAGTCGCTCGATCACGGTGCGGCGCGAGTACTCGCTCGGGACGAGCACGAGCCGGGACGCCTCCGCGGAGCGCGGAACCATCAGCTTGAGGAACCTCATCTTCGCCCGCGTGAAGTACTCGGGGAAGTAGAGGTACTGGAGGTCGTGGATCGTGAGGACGGAGCGTGGAGCGGAGCAGCGGGCATCGTGCCGCCGCCGTGATGGACGAGATCCATGCCGCGGCGCCTGCACTGGGCCGCCAGCCAAGAGTTCTCCCCGGCCACGCGGAACGACTTCATCTGCCCGGTGAGGGGTGCGTAAGCGACCTCGAAGTGGCTAGCGAGATCGGGGTGGGCCTCCGCGAACTGAGGCAGAGCGAAGATCGTGTAGTCGAGGCCCGAGTCCCTTTCCGTCAGCCCTCTCAGAAGGCGTGTCAGGTAGGTCTCCGAACCTCCCACGACCCCGGGGACCATCCAGAGGAGATTGATCCCGACGCTCTTCAAGCAGCAGCCTCTCGGTAGGCCGCCTCGAGGCCCTCGGCGGTGCGGTCCCACGGGTAGAGAGCAGCACGGAGTCGCGCGGCGTCGCTCAGCTTGCGGGCGAGGCTCTGGTCTTGAAGCACCGATGCGATCCCATCTCTGATCGAGGCCGGGTCCCGGGGGTCGACAAGCACGCCCGCGTCACCCGCCACTTCTTCCGTGGAGGTCCCGAGTGAGGTTACGACGGGCGTCCCCTGCGCCATCGCCTCCAGCACAGGGAGCCCGAATCCCTCGGACAAGCTCGGGAAGCAGAAGACCCTGGCACCGCGGTAGAGCGCGGTGAGGTCCGCGTGCGGCACGAACCCGAGGATCCTCACCCGGTCCTTGACCGGCCCCACCGCGGCCTCGAGGTCCTCGTTCCAGCCCTCTGGCCCGGCCAGCACCAGGTCTGCGTCCGTGTCGAGCTGCCGGAAAGCGTCGAGCAGCCGAGGAAGGTTCTTCCTCGGCTCGATGGTGCCGGTCCACAGCGCGTAGTCGTTCTTCAGGCCGTACTTGCTGCGGGCAGCGCTGACGCTCGCATCGTCGGCCGGGGACGAGGAGACTCCCATCGGGACCATCCTCAATCTCGCTTCCTCGAAGCCCTGCTTGCGGCAGTCGTCGAGCGTTGCGGTCGACGGGCAGACGATGAGGTCCGCCTCCCGAAGCGCGAGGTCCAGCCCTCGATCGAAGAAGGACACACCTCGGCGCGTGAAGTGAGACGGGTCGTGGAGCCAGGCGAGGTCGTGGATCGTCATGACCACGGGGGCCGATCGAGGGGGCATGGCGATGGTCGTGGCGTGGATCACGTCGACGGACCCGGTGGCTCGCTCCACGGGGGCCGGCGCAGACGGTGCCACGCCTCGTAGAGCGCCAGCCGGGGAGGCGCAGGTGCTTCATCTCTATGGGAGGGGCCCACGGCGGCTCGGGCTGGGCCCGGTGGGCGGCGGCGACGCCGACCAGGGACACGTTTCCTCTTGCAACGAGGGCCCGGGCGCTCTCGAGGGCGGCAACGGCGGTGCCCCCGGGGACCTCGTGCCAGCACTGCTCCAGCGTCATAGCGACTCTCATTGCGTCAGATTGTCCCCGGAGCGGGTTCTTGTCGAGTTTTCGGAACGTATATGGCCCCTGCATCCACTCAGAACCTTCAAGGCTCTTAACATCGGGGGATGGGTGATGGGTGGCGCGGCAAGCGGGTGATGGTCACCGGGGGCAACGGGTTCGTGGGCCGGGCGGTTCGGCGAACGCTTGCCGAGCGCGGGGCGGACGATGTCATCGTCCCCAGGAGCCGTGACTTCGACCTCACGCAACCCGACCAGGTCGAGAAGCTGTTCCTCGACGCGGCCCCCGACGTGGTCATCCACTTGGCGGCGAGGGTCGGGGGCATCGGGGCCAACATGAGGAACCCCGCGGAGCTATATCTCACCAATCTCCTGATGGGCACGTACGTGATCGAGGAGGCCCGCAGGCAGGACGTGGCCAAGACCGTCCTCGCGGGGACTATCTGCTCCTACCCCAAGTTCACCCCCGTCCCCTTCCAGGAAGAGGCCCTGTGGGACGGCTACCCGGAGGAGACGAACGCCCCTTACGGGGTCGCCAAGAAGGCGCTCCTGGTCCATGCGCAGGCCAACCGGGCGCAGTACGGGCAGAACGCGATCTACCTGCTTCCGACGAACCTCTACGGGCCGGGTGACAAGTTCAATGCCGCGGTCTCGCACGTTATCCCGGCGCTCATCAAGAAGACCGTCGAGGCCAAGGAGCAGGGGCGGGAGTCCGTCGAGGTGTGGGGCACGGGGGCCGCGACCCGCGAGTTCCTCTACGTCGACGACGCCGCACGCGGCATCGTCCTGGGGGCCGAGAGCTACGACGGCAGCGAGCCGGTGAACCTCGGAACCAGTGAGGAGACCTCGATCAAGGACCTCGTCCACCTGATCGCCGGGGTCGTCGGGTTCGAGGGCGAGATCGTGTGGGACGCGACGAAGCCCGATGGCCAACCGCGTCGAAGTGTCGATACCTCCAAGGCGAGGGAGTTCGGTTTCGAGGCGCAGGTGGGGCTGCGGGATGGCCTTGCCCGCACCATCGAGTGGTTCCTCGCCAACCGGGAGGCCGCCGAAGCCGCGACACGTTGAGGCCTCTCTCCATCGCCTACGACGCGGGCCCGTTGCTGGACCCTCCCACCGGGGTCGGTCGTTACACCGCGGAGCTTGCCGCGGCCCTGGAGGCTAGGGGGCACGGCGTGAGGCGCTACGCCGTTGCAGCGGGCGGCACGGCCCCCCCGGGAGTGCGCAGGTTGAGGGTTCCCGCTCGCTCCGCGCAGTGGGCGTGGCGGCGGTGGGGGAGGCCCGCCCTTGGGCGTCTGGTGGGAGAGGTCGACCTGTTCCACGGCACCAACTTCGTCCTGCCTCCGCTCGGAGAGACCCCCGGGGTCGTCACCGTTCACGATCTTTCCTTCCTCAGGTCGGACACGTTCCCCGGCGGCGGGCGGCTGAGGGATCTGGTCCCGTGGTCGGTGAGGCGGGCGCGGCGGGTCATCACCCCGACGGCCGCGGTAGGGGACGAGCTCGCGGCGTGGGCGGGCATAGCGCGCGACAACATCGACGTCACGCCCGAAGGCGTCTCCGCCCACTTCTTCGGCGCCTCTCCGCTCTCTTCCGGTGCGTTGGGGGAGCTCGGCATCGGCGGGCCCTACGTCGTGGCCGTGGGGACGATCGAGCCCCGCAAGAACCTCCCCCGGCTGCTAGAGGCGTGGAGGCTGGCCGCGCGGAAGGACCTCACTCTCGTCCTCGCGGGCCCCAAGGGATGGGGCGCCGAGCTCGATCCGGTGCCGGGCGTGGTGCTTCCAGGGTGGGTCGAAGAGGCGAGCCTTCCGGGCCTCCTCGCTGCGGCGGAGTTCTTCTGTTACCCCTCGGTCTACGAGGGGTTCGGGCTCCCTCCTCTGGAGGCGATGGCCGCGGGAACCCCGGTGATCGCGGGCAGGAACGAGGCCACCGCCGAGGTGTTGGGGGAGTCGGGGCTCCTGTTCGACCCGTCCAGCACCGAAGACCTCGCAGATTGCATCGCCCGGTTTGCTACGGATGCCGACCTCCGGCGCCGATATTCGATGGTGGGACGGGCCCGAGCGGCCGGGTTCACCTGGGACCGAACGGCCCGGGCGACCGAGGACGCATACGGATCGGCGCTCGGAATGCCAGAAACCTCTGGCGGTTAGACGAGGAATGGCGGTACTCTGAGCTGATGTTTTTGTCAACAAGTGTTAACAGAAGTCCGTTCCGTCGGCGCGCTCTCCTCCTAGCCGCCGCCTGCATCGGCACGCTGCTCATCCCCGCCGTCGCCCGGGCCGAGCGCTCGGTGGTCATCACCGGTGGCGGCTACGGACACGGCATCGGCATGTCCCAGTACGGCGCCTACGGCAGGGCCTTGAACGGAAAGAGCGCCACGCAGATCCTCGAGCACTACTACACGGGCACCCAGGTCGCCGAGCGCAGCATCACGAAGGGCCTGAGGGTGGGGTTGCTGCCGGCGTACGGGAGCTCTCGTAGCTCGTTCTCGTTCACGTCACTCCCCGGGGCGAGTCCCGGCGGTGACATCGGGCTGAAGGTCAAAGGCGCGAGAGAGCACCTCGCCCGCGGCACGAAGGACGATGTGTTCCGAGTGGCCGCTACGGCCACCGGTGGGATCAACGTCTTCAAGAACGGGGAGCTCGTCAGGAAGGATGGGGTCACGTCGTTCGGGGACCCCACCCACCCCGTGCTCGTCAATTACGCGGGCCAGGGCAGCGTCCTCCGGGTGCTCGATAAGTCTCAGAACTACGTCTACGGCAAGATGGCCATCGGCACCTACTCGAGCTCCTCCTGCGGGACCTACTGCATCCGGCTTGTTCTCATCATCCCCGATGCAGAAGTACCTCTATGGTCTCGGCGAGGTCCCCTCGAGCTGGCCCCAGGCCGCCCTCCGAGCTCAGGCGATAGCGGGCCGGACTTACGCGCTCGAGAAGCAGATCAGGTCTCCCAACCGGACCCTTGTGGCTGCGCCGTCTACGACTCCACGATCGACCAGGCTTACGTTGGCGACGGCAAGAGGGTCGGCTCGGGGAGCTACTGGGACGAGTGGAAGAAAGCTGTGGAGGTGACCAACGGAAGGGTCATCACGTCGGGCGGGAACTTGATCCAGCCGCTTTACTCGTCATCGTCCGGGGGCCATACGGAGAACAACGAGAACGTCTGGGGCGGCGTCCCGATCCCTTACCTGAGGGGTGTCCCGGACTCGCCCGACAAGGCGGAGGGGGCCAACCCGAACTTCAAGTGGACCGTAACGATGACCTGGTCAGACTTCGAGGCGCGTCTGAACTCCGCTTTCGGGACCGGGTCGCTGCGGGACTTCGATCTCTTGCGTCCGTTCGGCGTGTCGGGCCGCGTGACGGCCGTGAAGGACTCCGACTCGGGCGGAGCGAGGATCGTGGGGTCGGCGGACACAGAACGTGCTGGGGGCTGGACCCTTCGCGGTGTCCTCGGCTTGAAAGACACGCTGTTCCGCGGACCTCGGCTACGAGGTCGGTGGGGTTTTCACGGCCAAGTACGAGTCTCTCGGGGGCGCTCCAGGGCTTGCCATCAGTCGCTCCTACTCGGTACCTAGGCGAGCGGATGAACCACTCGGGCCGGGCTCAGGATTTCGAGCGGGGAAGGCTCACTTACACCCAGGCGACCGAGAAAGTCACGTGGCAGCGGGGCAAGGTGCTCAAGCGCTACGACAGGTTGGGTCGTGAACGTTCGGCGCTCGGGATGCCCGTATCGGATCTCTGGGGCAGCGGCGGGTACCGCGGAGGCACCTACGCCAACGGCCGGATCATCTGGTCGAAGGGCGAGGGCGCCCACGTGATCCGCGGGATGTTCGACCGGGCGTTCCGCAGGACGGGCGGCGTCAAGGGCAAGCTCGGTCTCCCCAGGTCGGACAGGGAGCGGGCGGAGACGCTTCCCGGCGGGGGCCGAAGGCAACGCTTCGTCTCGGGACGCCTACCAGCCACCCGCAGGTCAGAAGGTGTTCGCCCTCTGGGGTGACATCTCGGCCCGGTACAGGAACATGGGTGAGGCGGCGGGGAAGTGCGGTTACCCGACGAGCGAGATGCAACAGACGGATGAAGGTTGGCGGGCGTGGTTCCAGAACGGGGCCATCACGTCCAGTGCGGGCGAGGGCGTGCAGGTCCACTGCGTCCGCCCCACGTCATAGACTCCCAAACCATGTCTTTGCACCTCTCGGAAGCCCCTCCGGTCACTGACGCCTCTAATACCGGCCTCGCAGCGTCTCTGGCGATCCTCGTCGTGAGCGTCGGGTTCGCCGTTGCGGGCCAGTTGACGCTGAAGGCGGCCATGGACCGGGTGGGGCGGATCGGCGGCTCCCAGGTCTCAGCCGCCGGCGAGACGATCATGCGGGTGGCCAAGGAGCCACGCCTGTGGATCGGTCTCACGCTCTTCGGCATCTCCGCCGTCTTCTGGCTCGTCGTGCTCTCGCGGGTGCCCTTGTCGGTCGCTTATCCCTCGGTCGGGCTCTCCTACATCGTCGTTGTCGGGTTCTCCCGGTTCATCCAGCACGAGCACGTCCCGACGCTTCGCTGGCTGGGCGTCCTGGTTATCGCGATCGGCATCGGGCTCATCGGCTTCTCCTTCCGGAGCTCAACTGGGTCCTAGCGGTCTTTGAAGGCCCTGATCCTCGCGGGCGGGTTCGGGACCCGGCTGCGCCCCCTCACCTACACGAGGCCGAAGCACCTCCTCCCCATAGCGAACCGCCCTCACATCGAGCACGTCTTCGACCTGCTGCAGCGGCACGGGATCGACGAGGTGGTGCTCCTTACGTCCTATCTGGCCGAGACGTTCGCGCCCACCGTGGCTCGGGCCGCCGAGCGTGGGCTCGGGCTGGAGGTCACACACGAGGCGGAGCCACTGGGGACGGCGGGCGGCATCAAGAACGCCGAGCACCTGGTCGGGGGGGAGACCTTCCTCGTCTTCAACGGAGACGTGCTGATAGACCTCGACCTGGCCGAGCTCATCGGGCGGCATCGCTCGAAGGGAGCCTTGGCGACGATCGTCCTCACGCCCGTCGAAGATCCCTCCGCGTTCGGGGTGGTCCCGACGGACGAAGACGGGCGGGTCGAGGGGTTCATAGAGAAACCGCCTCGGGGGCGGGCCCCCACGAACCTCATCAACGCGGGCGTCTACGTCTTCGAGCCGGCGGTGTTGGACCGGGTGCCGTCGGGGGAGGTGTGGTCGGCGGAGCGGGCTCTGTTCCCGGGCCTCGTCTCAGAAGGGGCCCCTCTCTACGCGATCCCCGCCGACGGCTACTGGATCGATATCGGGACCCCCCACAAGTACCTGCAGGCGAACCTCGACGTCCTCGAAGGTGCGTGGCCGACGGATCTCGTGCCGTCCCCCGGGCCCGAGGCCGTCGCGATCGCCCCGGGGGCCGAGGTTGCCGCGGGGGCCCGGGTATCCTCGTCCTGCCTGGGCGAGCGCTGCGTCGTCGAGGACGGCGCTCGCATCGACCGCTCCGTCCTTCTTCCCGGAGTCGTCGTGGAGGCGGGCGCGAGGCTCAGTGGCTCCGTGCTCGGCGAGGGCGTGAGGGTGCGGGCCGGGGCCGTTCTGGAAGGGCAAACCGTGGCCGACGGAGAGCTTGTCGGCGAGGCTTAGGAGGAAGAGATGCGCGTATTGGTAACCGGGGCGGCCGGCTTCATCGGGTCCCATCTGACCGACAAGCTCCTGGCACAGGGGGACGAGGTCCTCGGCGTGGACAACCTCTCCTCGGGGACCCTCGCGAACCTGGGGGACGCCCGCCGCTCGTCGGTCGGTAAGTTCACGTTCCAGCGAGTGGACGTCACCTCGACGGCGATCACGGACCTGATCGCCCGCTACAAGCCCGAGGTCGTTTTCCACCTGGCCGCGCAGGTCGACGTGCGCAAGTCTCTTGCCGACCCCATCCACGACGCGATGGTGAACGTCATCGGCACGCTCAACCTCTTGCAGGCGGCCAGTGAGAACGGCGCCCGCAAGTTCGTCTTCACCTCGTCCGGCGGCTGCATCTACGGCGAGCCGGGGGAGTCCCGTCTTCCGGTCAGCGAGGACCAGGTCTACCTGCCCGAGTCGATGCCGGAGTCCCCTTACGGTGTCTCGAAGAAGGTTGTCCTCGACTACCTCCGTTACTTCAAGGCGATCAAGGACCTCGACTACACCGCGCTCGCCCTCTCGAATGTCTACGGGCCGCGGCAGGAGCCGGCTTCGGAGGTCGGCCTCGAGGGACAGGTCGTTGCGATCTTCTCGCGCAAGATGCTGGCCGGCCGCCCCGCCACGATCTACGGCGACGGGACCCAGACCCGTGACTTCGTCTACGTCGAAGACGTCGTCGCCGCTTTCCTGGCGGCTCAGGAGAAGGGTTCGGGCGAGCTCGTCAACGTCGGGAGCGGGAACGAGCTGTCCGTGAACGAGCTGTTCGGACGCCTCGCGGAGCTGACGGGCTCCAGGTACGAGGCGCAGTACGCCCCGGCCCGCCCGGGAGAGCTCCAGCGGATAGTCATCGACCCTACGAAGGCGGGGGAGGTGCTCGGCTGGCAGCCCCAGACGCCGCTCGAGGACGGGCTACGGAAGACGGTCGCCTACTTCAAGGCGAACCCTACATAACGACGGTGCTCTGCCCGTCGAGGGAGCCGCTCTAGCCCTCGAAGGGGGGAGTGATCTTCTCGGGCCCGGCGCCCTGGAACTGCCTGCGGAAGTCGTCTATCACCGGCTGAGACACCTGAACGCACGATTGGGATACGCCCCAGCCGGAGAGTGCGAAGTTGGCCGACCCCTCGAGCTCGAAGGGGGTGGCGATGAGGGCCAAGCTGTCTTGCTTGGTCACCTGCTCGAGCTTGTCCTTCACCTCTTGGGGCGCGTCGGGGCGGTACCACATGACGATCTGCCCGTGCTCGAGGTTGTGCACCAGTTGCTCCGCCTGAACCGGGCTCGAGTAGAACCCCGGCGCCGACGGACTTTCGTAGTGGTCCCCGGACGTCGGAGGGTTCGTTGCGTATGGGACGGTGGTCCCCTCGGGCACGTGGGTGGCCTGCTCCGGCACCTCGTGGGTCTCCACGGGGGTGCAGCCGGCCTCCTCCGCAGTGGCCGGCCCGCCGACGTCGGCCACGGCACGGGTGCCCTGTTGCTGGTTGATGATCAGCCCGACGACGACCGCTCCGACGAGGACGGCTAGTCCGACGGTGACTAGGGTCCGCTTGCGTTGCGCCCTCTTGCGCTCGGCGGCCTTGCGCTCTTCCGCCTCGCGGCGCGCTCTCTTCTCCTGGAGCTTTCTCGATCCGACCTCTGGGCTATCGCTCACAGCGACCGAGGCTATCAAAGGGCAGAGGGTGCTTCGCCCAGTGTCAGCTTCTGCCGACGATGTAGTCGGTGGGGTCGGGGGCCGGACGCGGCCGGGGCTTGTACGACGGGTCGGGGTAGCCCGCGAGGACGAGAGCCTGCGGCTCGAGGCTCCGGCCCAGGTCGAGGACGTCCCTCACCTCGTCCCTGCAGAAGACGGGGGCCGAGATCCAACACGAGCCGATGCCGTCCTCGGCCAACGCCGTCATGAGCGTCTGAAGGGCCGCGCCCGTGGAGTGGGCGAACAGGCTCCACTCGGCCAGCCTGCGGCGCTCGTCCGGATAGCTGTGAGCGCGGGCCATGTCGGCGGAGCAGACGATGAGGAGGGGCGTCCCCAAGAGCAGCAAGTGGGAGCGGCCGACGATCTTGTCGACCGCCTCCGGTGGATGCCCGTCTGCGGCCAGGTCCCGGGCCCAGCGGGAGCCCATCGCCAACGAGAATCCTTCTTTCGCCGCGCTGGAGCCAAGGAGAGAGAAACGCCACGGGGAGGAATGGTGTGGCGCCGGGGCTTGCACCGCGAGAGCGACGGCGCGCTCCACCGCTGCCATTGGCACGGGCTTGTCCTCGAAAGACCTGATGCTCCTTCTGGCGGCCACCGCCTCGGCGAGGTTCACCGGAAGAGGTCCTCGCCCGCAGGTCTCACGATCTCGGTGGCGGCGCCACGAGCGAACGTCACCGGCGCCCCGCGGACGAGGGCCGCGCACACGCCGTCTGCCTTGCCCATTACCATCTCGGCGGCGCCCGCTATCTCGTCCGCGATGCAGATCTGAGTCGCTTTCAGGACGCGGCCCTGGCTGTCGGTGCTGCCCCGGTGGTCGAGGAACGGATCGATGCCTGCGACGCCGATCGCGACGTCGGTCTGACCGACCCTCCAGGCCCGTCCGAACGTGTCGCTGACGATGACCCCGATGTCCTTGCTCGTGGCGTGAGCGATCTTCGAGCGCAGCTTGCGGGCCGAAGCGTCCGGGTCTTTCGGCAGGAGAGCGATGGTGCCTTCTGGGACGTTCGACTCGTCTACCCCCGCGTTCGCGCAGACGAACCCGTGCGTGGTCTCGGTGATGAGCATGTCTCCGACCCTGCGGAGCACACGCCGCGAGTCGGCACGGACGCGGGCCTCCTTCTCGTCCCGCGGGACGATGCGGCCCTCGACCTTGGACACGACCTTCTGAGTCACGACGAGCACGTCCCCGTCCTCCAGGCCCACCTCGGTGAGGGCCGCGGTCAGCTCCCCTGCAAGGTCGTCCCCAGCCGAGATCTCCGGGACCCCGGGCAACGGGATGATCTGGATCAAAGGAGCGCCTGGGCGAGCCGGAGGGAGGCGGCATCGTCGTTCATGATCGTGTCGAGCGCAACGGGTTCCATGCCGAGGCTCGATATCGCGGGCGCCTCGTCTGCGTCCCTCGCGTCGAGAGCGAATCTGTTGCAGAAGTCGGCGTAGAGACGTGCCACGCCGGTCGGGCTCACGTCCGCCCCCACCGCACGCAGCAGCTTGTCTGCCGGCCCCTTCAGGGGCTTGCCCTCGACGATGGGTGTGACGGCCGTCACCTGTGCGTGCTCCACAAGCGCTTCCCGCACGCCGGGAAGTGCCAGGATCGGCCCGACCGAGACGACGGGATTGGAGGGGCAGATGATGACCCGGTCGGCGCTGCGGATGGCCTCCAGGACCTCCGGGCCCGGCTTCGCCCCCTCCATGCCGCTGAGGGTGACCGTCCGCACCTCGGGCTCCTGACGCTCCTTCACGAAGTACTCCTGGAACTCGAGGGTCCTGCCGTCGCTCGTCTCGATGAGGGTCCTCACCGGGTCATCGCTCATCGGGAGCACCTTCACCCGGACGCCGAAGGTCCTGCGGATGTCATCGGTGACCGAAGAGAGGCTGTCTCCGGCCCGGAGCCTCTCGGTCCGATGGAGACAGGTTGCGAAGTCACGGTCCCCGAGCGAGAACCATGCCTCGGCCCCCAGGGACCGCAGCCCCTCGACCACCTTCCAGGTGTCTCCCGCGAGGCCCCAACCCTTGGCCCTGTCCGCGAGGCCCGCCAGCCAGTAGGTGACGATGTCGACATCGGGGGAGACGTGGACGCCGTAGATGACGGTGTCGTCGCCGGTGTTCACGATGGCGGTCAGCTCGTGCTGCGGCGGGAGGGCTGCGTCGAGCCCGACTAGCAGCTTGGCTCCCCCCACGCCCCCTGCGATCGCGGTCACCTTCATGGCGGGGGAGTTTAGTAGCCTCATCCAGATGGATCGCCTTCGATCGTTGTGCGGGCGAGCGTCCGAAGGCGAACGGCTGCACGACCACGAGGTTCGTGAGCTGGCCCGCTTGGCGCCGCAGGACCCCGCACCCGTTCTCGCCGCCGCCTCTTGCCTCCGGAACGACGCCGTCGGGCCGCGCATCACGTATTCGAGGAAGGTCTTCGTCCCCCTTACCCAGCTGTGCCGTGATTCCTGTGGCTACTGCACGTTCGCCCATCCGCCGGTCCCCGGCGTGGCCCCCTATCTGACCCTCGACCAGGTGCTGGACGTGGCCCGCGCCGGCGAGGTCGCCGGATGCAAAGAGGTCCTCTTCACCCTGGGGGACAAGCCGGAGCGGAAATGGCCCGAGGCGAGGGCTCAGTTGAACGAGATGGGCTATGTCACCACGATCGAATACCTCGCCGCCGCCTGCCGCCAGGTCCTCGAGGAGACGAGCCTGTTGCCGCACGTGAACCCGGGCACGCTGACGGACGAAGAGGCGCTGCTGCTCAGGCCCGTCAGCGTCAGCCAGGGGATGATGCTCGAGACGCTGTCGGAGCGCTTGCTCGGACGGGGGATGGCCCACTGGGGAGCGCCAGACAAGAAGCCGGCCGTGCGCCTCGCGACGCTCGAGGCCGCGGGGCGGGCCCGGGCTCCGTTCACCACCGGCATCCTCGTCGGTATCGGCGAGAGCGCGGACGAACGCATCGATGCGCTCCTCGCCATCAGGGACTCCCACGAGCGGCACGGGCACATCCAAGAGGTCATCGTGCAGAACTTCCGGGGCAAGGCCGGGACCCCGATGGCCGGGTGGCCGGAACCCGGCGCCGACGAGATGAGCCTGACGATCGCCCTGGCCCGGCTGATCATGGGCCCGGAGGTGGGGATACAGGCGCCTCCGAACCTCTCGCCGGACGAGTACGGGCGCTACCTCGACGCGGGCCTGTCGGACTGGGGCGGCGTGTCACCGGTGACTCCGGATCACGTGAACCCGGAACGGCCGTGGCCGAAGATAGACGAGCTGGCGGAGGTAACCGCGGCCAGAGGCTTCGAGCTCCACGAGCGCTTGGCCGTCTATCCCGGTTACCTCGACGCTCCGGCGCGCCTCGCCGAGTGGGTGGATCCTTCCCTCACCGCGGCCGTTCTGGACGCGACGGACGCGGAGGGATACCCCCGGTCGGGCGACTGGTACTCGGGGGCCGATGTCGATCCTCCTCCTGCCTCGCGTGTCGCTCTCGAGGCTGCAAGCGCGGGGGCGTGGGCGGTTCCGGGTCGCGTCCGAAGGGGCGCTCTCTGGCGGGCTCTCGACATGGCCGAGCAGGGCGCCACCCTCGACGAGGATGCGATCGCCCTCCTGTTCACGGCTCGCGGGGCCGAGACGGAAAGGCTCTACAGCGTGGCAGACGAGCTCCGCCGCCGCACCGTGGGTGAGGACGTCACGTACGTCGTGAACCGGAACATCAACTACACGAACCTCTGTTACTTCAAGTGCGGGTTCTGCGCATTCTCGAAGGGGCCCAAGTCTTTGAACCTGCGTGGCGAGCCCTACCTTCTTTCACCCGAAGAGGTTGCGGAGCGGGCTGTCGAAGCGTGGGACGCGGGCGCGACGGAGGTCTGCATGCAGGGAGGGATCCACCACTCCTTCACCGGCGATCACTACGTCGAGTACCTCCGGGCCGTGAAGAACGTGCTGCCGGACATGCACGTTCATGCGTTCACTGCGCTCGAGGTGGCCCAGGGGCAGAGGCTTCGGAGACGACCGTCGAAGACCTCCTCGTCAAGCTGAAAGAGGCGGGACTTGCGACGCTGCCGGGCACGGCCGCCGAGATCCTCGACGACGAGATCAGAGCGATCATCTGCCCGGACAAGATCGACACGGCGGGGTGGTGTGAGGTGCACAAGGTTGCGCACGGCCTCGGGCTTCGCTCGAACGCACGACGATCATGTTCGGCACCGTCGAGGGACCCGCAACTGGGCCCGTCATCTAAAAGTGGTGAGGGATCTGCACGAAGAGATAACCGCCGACGGATCGGAGGGACTGTTCGAGTTCGTGCCCCTTCCGTTCGTTCACATGGGAGCGCCGATCTACCTTCGGGGCAAGGCCAGGCGAGGCCCGACGTTCGACGAAGCGTTGAAGATGCATGCGGTCGCGTATCGCCCTTCACGGTGCGATCGACAACATCCAGGTCTCATGGGTGAAGATGGGGGTCCAGGGCACGAAGCTTGCCCTTAGAGCGGGAGCGAACGACGTCCGGGGGACCCTCATGAACGAGAACATCTCGAGAGCAGCAGGGGCCACCCATGGCCAAGAGCTGACCGCGGACGCGATGGAACACCTGATCCGGTCCATCGGCAGGAGGCCGCGCCGGCGCACGACGCTCTACGGAGACGCGGCCCCCAGGTTGCCCGTCTCGGGGAGAGCCTGACCCGACCACATGGCTACTCGAACCGTTGCGCCGCGCCTGACACCCGCACCTTCGATGAGGTGCCGAGCATCCTCGCCATCGTCGTCACCCACAACGGAAGGCCGTGGCTGAAGGATTGCCTCGTCGGGCTCAACGCGCAGAGCTACCCGCTCCTCGACGTGCTCGTCGTCGACGACGCATCGCCGGAGCCGAAACGGGAGCCGCGCCTGAAGCGGATAGCGAAGAGGCACCTGAAGGGACGCCGCTGGGGCTTCGTCCGGACCCCTCGCCCGCTTGGCTTCGGCGGCGCGATCAACTGGGCCCTGTCGAGGGTCCGGACGGACGCCGACCTGTTGCTGTTCATCCACGACGACGCCGCTCTCGACCCTAGGGCGGTGGAGCGGATGACCGGGAGGATCCTCGTCGACGACGAGACCGCCATCGTCGGGCCAAAGATCGTGTCATGGTCCGATCCCACTCGCCTCGAAGAGGTGGGGATGGCCGCGGACCGCTTCGGTTATCCCTACAAGGGGCTGGAGGAGGACGAGCTCGACCTCGGCCAACACGACGCCTCTTCCGAGGTCTTCTACGTTACGTCGACCTGCATGCTCGTGAAGCATGACGTGTTCCGCCAGTTGCGAGGGTGGGACGCGCGCCTGCGTGCTTTCTCAGAAGACCTCGATCTGTGCTGGCGGGCGAGGCTCGCCGGTCATGTCGTTCGCACCGAGCCCAAAGCACGCGCCCGGCATGCGATCGCGCTGGCCAAGGGAGAGCGCAGGTCGCCCTTCACCCCGGCCCGCTACTTCATCCGCAGGAATCGCCTGCGAACGGTCTTCAAGAACGTCTCGACACTGCGGCTGTTGCTCCTCGTCCCGCAGTTCATCTTGCTCAGCTTCGCCGAGATGATCGGCTTCATCATCCTGAGACAGCCGGGTCAGATCGTCAGCCTGCTCCGAGCTCTCGGCTGGAACGTTCTCCGTCTCCCGCAGACACTCGCGGAGCGGACCGGTGTGCAGCGAAGACGCAAGGTCTCCGACAGGACCCTTAGACGTCTGACGGTTCGGGAGACCACACGCATCCGCTCCTACGTCGGGAACCAGGCGGAGCGACTCGAGGAGATCTGGGGCCGGAGAACCGACCTCTTCGCGAGGAGGGCTCTCCAGGCGAGAGCCTTCAGTGGTGAGATGCGGGGCTGGCTCGGTTTCGCCGCCGCGCTCGTGATCGTCGCCCTGCTCGTCGGCTTCCGGCACGTGCTGTGGGCCGCCCCGGCGTCGGTCAACGAGCTCCTTCCTTACTTCCGGACCGGGCGACCGAGGTCGTGCGCGTTTTCTCTCCCCGTGGAGGTCGGTGGGCCTCGGGGAGCCGGGCCCGGCTCCGCCCGCGCCGCCCTCGTTGGGTGGTTCCCCCTTCTCACCCTGGGTGCGGCCGGAGCGGCCCAGAAGCTCCTCATCCTCACGCTGGGCGTTGCCGGGTTCGTCGGCGCCTACCGCCTCGTGTCTGACCTCGTCGACAGATGGGGCCGCTTCGCGGCGGGAGCGACGTACACTCTTGGGGGCCGCCGGATACGCGGGGTTGAGGGAAGGCGCTCTCGGCGCTCTGGTGTTCGGAGCAGTGGCTCCTACATCCTCATGGTCCTGCTCCGCCTCACGGGATGGGTGCGGCCACCTGCTTGGGACAGGGGCCGGGCCGTGGCTCGCCTGGCACTCGGAGGAGCGGTCTCGGCGGCGTTCGTCCCGGGCTCCCTGTTCCTCTACGCGATCGTTGGGATCCTGCTGGTCCTCGGCCGCCTCGTCCTGGGCGGGTCGACGCAGCCGTTGCGCTCGCTCATGGGCTTGATCGTCGGCCTCGGCGTCTCCTTCGTCCTCCTGTTGCCGTGGAGCGGGACCTGGTTGCAGGAAGCGCGCGCCACTGCAGCGCCTGCTGGGGGACGACACCTGGCGTGCCTACGCGGCGTCCTACGAAGGGCACGGCGCTCTCTCGACTCTGCTCGGTCAGACGCCGGAGGTTCCCGTCTTCTTCGGGCTGGCCCTGCCCTTGTTGGGGATCGTGGCGGTGCTGGTCGGCAACGGGCAGCGCAAGCGCCTGGCGATCGCGATGTGGGGCGTGATCGCCGTCCTAGCCTGCGTCATCAGCTTCACCGCAGGCGGGGCTATAAGGCCTCTCGTCGCCTCCCCGACGGAGGCGGGCATCCTCGTGGCCGCGGCCTTCTCGGGGCTCGTGGGCCTCGCCGTCGGGGCCTTCCGGATGGACCTGCCGCGCCGAGATCTCGGCTACGCCCACTGGGTGAGCCTCACGGGCTTATCCGGGGCTCTGTTCCTGATCCTCGGCGGGCTGGGGCCGGCTCTGTGGCACGGCGACTGGGATCCGGGTCGCTCTGCCTCTTGCGCGCCCGGAGGTTGTCGCCCAGATCGGGACCATCCTCGAGGCCGAGGCCCAGTCTTTCGGGCCCTTCCGGGCCCTGTGGGTGGGGGAGGGTTGGCGCTCGGGAGCGGCGAGCGCGGCCCGGCCCTTCGACAGGCCCTTCCTCACCGGCGCCACCGGACACAGGATCACGGACCTCTTCGAGAGCGACACGGGGCCGCAGCATGATCAGTTCGAGACGGTGGTCGAGTCGATAGAGGAGGGGGCGACCGACGAAGGTGGCTCGCTGCTCGGCATGTTCAACGTTCACTACATCATCGTCGAGTCGGGGGACGAGGCCGAGCCGTGGCTCGATCAAAGGGACCTTGGCCTCATCCGAACCGAGCGCGACTACCTGCTCCTCGAGAACAAGGCCCCGCTTGCCCGGGCGGGGGTATATGGCGAGGCGCCGAGCCTTCTCGGGGCGATAGAGGCGAAGGACCCGGCCCGGGGTGCCCTCGAGCCCCCGGAGCTGAGGCAGGCCGGCGCGCAGTTGGGCCTGGCCCGCTACAGGATCACCGGGGCAACCGGGCCGGGCATCGTCGTGGTAGCCGAGACCGAGGACGAGGGATGGCGTGAAGTCCAATGGGGCCACGCTCCCCAGGCAGGAGGCCGGGTGGGCGAACGCCTTCGAGCTCCCAGAAGGCGCCGGCGCAACCATAGACATCTCCTATGCGAGATCTCTCCCCCAGATCGTATGGATCCTGTTCTTCGCGATCGCGTGGATCATGGTGCTCGGCGGCTCCTTCTCACGCCGTCGGCGTCCCACACAAGTAACGCCACACCGGCCCCGGCGTTCGGCGGTGAGCAGATGACCGAGCGGCGCCGTGAGGCCGTGTTCGCTTTCGGGATAGCGCTTCTCATCGCGCTCGGCCTCCTCTACGAGGCGATGGCAAACCCTGTTTCCATCCCGCCGGAGCGCCCGGTCGCCGAGGGCCTCTTCGAGGAGCGCGCGCTCTTCTGCCCCTCGATCCCCCAGGGCGCCGAGGGAAAGGCTGAGGTGACGATCTTCTCCTCAGATACCGAGGCCGCCGTGCCCGTGGGGCTTGGGGGTGAGACCGATGTGGACGCCGAGGTTCCCGAGGGCGAGGTCTCGGTGATCGAGGTCGAGGACAGGGTCCCGTTGAACGTGATCGGCAAGGGGGCCGCGCTGAGTGCCGCCGTCTCGATGAGGGCGGAAGAGCCACGGCAGGGGGAGGCATCCACCCCCTGCGCTCGCAAGGCCGCTCCCGAGTGGTTCTTCCCGGAAGGCTCCAGCGCCTTCCGTTACGACCAAAGGATCCTGCTCTACAACCCGTTCCCCGACGAGGCGGTTATGCAGGTGCGGTTCGTCACACCCGGGGGCGAAAGGGCGCCGGCCGGGCTGGCGAACATCGGCGTTCCCGCAGGGGAGTTGGTGCAGGTCCGGCTCGAGAAGGCCGTGGAGATCAAGGAGCTTCTCTCTACGGTCGTTAGCTCCGTCCGGGGCCGGGTGGTCGCCTGGAGACTCGCATTCGAGAAGCTCGAAGGCCGGCCAGAAGGGGTGGATCTTTCACTGGGCTCTACGACGCCGAGCCCCAACTGGTTCTTCCCGGTGGGAGCCGTGGGTGAGGGGAGCGATGAACGAGTGACGGTGATGAATCCCGGGGACCGAGAGGCGACCTTCTCCGTCTCGTTCGTCACGGCGAAGGACGTCATCCAACCCCCTGAGTTGGTGGAGATAACGGTGCGTCCGAACAGATCCCGCTCCTTCTTGCTCGGGGAGATAAAGACGAAGAAGGGCGAGCCTCCAGGGGAGGGAAGCGTCATCGTGAGGTCGGGGAACGGAGCCCCGATCGTCGCAGAGCACACGGTCGTCTACGAGAGCGATGGGCTCGAGGGCACTGCGTCCGAGATGGGGATCCCGGCGGGAGCCAAGGGATGGTGGATAGGACCTGCGGTTGCGAGCCCCACCACCGACCGCATCGCCCTCATGAACCTCGGTTCCAGTGACGCGAGGGTGACGGCGACCGTCCTGTCACAAGGCGCGCCTTTGGAATTGGAGCCCATGAGGGTGCCCCCGGGCGGGCCTTTCGTGATCGACCTCAGCGATGAGAACGTCGAGGGGCAGAGCGCGGTTCTGCTCGAGTCGGATCAGGACGTGGCGGTGGAGCGGGTAGCCCAATCGAAGGCCGGGGACATCGGGCTTATCGCGGGCGTGCCGATCACGCCGATCGAGCCTTGATGAGGTTCTCCTCGGCTGCATAGGTCTCGGTCGCGGCCACGAAGCTTTCGAACAGGCGCTGCTCCCGATGGTCCACGGGAGCCATCACCTCGGGGTGCCATTGCACGCCTATGACCCAGGCCCGGTCCTTCATGATGAGGCCCTCGAGGACCCCGTCGGTCGACCACGCGACCTCTTCGAGTCCGGGGGCAACGACCTCGGGCCCCTGGTGGTGGTGGGAGTTGACCGCGAGCTCCGTCGTCCCGAGGATCTGCGCCAGGTGCGTGTCCTCCTTCACGTGGAGCTGATGAGCGGGCTCGGCTCGCGGCATGTCCCGCCAGTGCTCGAGCCGTTCGGGGTTATCTTAAAGGTGTAGATCCATCTTTCCGACGAGGTAGATGTTCAGAAGCTGGAAGCCCCGGCAGATGGCGAAGATCGGCATCTCTCTTTCGAGAGCCTCTGCGAGGATCGCCAGATCGAAATCGTCCCTAGGGCGACTTACCTTGTCGGTGCGGGGGTGGGGTTCGGCGCCGTAGACCGCGGGGTCGATGTCGCCGCCGCCGGGAAGCAGGAGGCCCACGGCCCCGTCGAGGCACGAGGTGTCTCCGGGCTCGAGCTCTACCTCCACGGGAAGTGCGTCGGGGGCGGGGGAGTCGGGGCGAAGGGGGAACGGTGAGTGCACCGTAGGGCGCCCACCGGCTTGGTGCACCGCCCGCGCGTAGAGCAGTGGGATCCGGCCGGCGCCGTCCAGCCCCTGCCCCGTTATGACGATGTGGCCACTGCCCGTGGTATCCAAGTCCTCGGTTTTCCCCTCGATCAGCTGAGGTTGCGAATGAACGATGGTATGCGCTTCGAGACGAAGGCGATCCACGCCGGCCAAGAGCCCGATCCTGCGACCGGTGCGGCAATCGTCCCTATCTATCAAACATCAACCTACGTCCAAGATTCCGTAGGCGAGCACAAAGGCTTCGAATACTCCCGGACCGACAACCCGACGCGCCGGGCCCTCGAGGTCTGCTTGGCCGCTCTCGAGGGATGCTCCGATGCCGTCGCTTTCTCGTCGGGCATGGCCGCGATAACGACGCTGGCCCTGACGCTCAAGTCGGGCGACCGTGTCCTCTTGACCGACGACGTCTACGGAGGCACGTACCGCCTCTTTGCCAAGGTCTTGAACGACATGGGGATCGAGCTCGCCACCGTGGACATGTCGGCCCCCGACGCGGTGCGGGCGGCGGCCGGGGACGGCGGAGCCCAGCTGATGATCGCCGAGAGCCCCACGAACCCGTTGCTCCGCATCCTGGACATCGCCGAGCTCGCGGACATCGCGCATGAGGTGGGGGCGCTCCTCGCAGTCGACAACACGTTCGCCACTCCCTATATCCAGCGTCCGCTCGAGCTTGGCGCCGACGTCACGATCTACTCGGCTACCAAGTACCTCGGGGGGCACTCCGACCTCGTGATGGGCGCGCTCGCCACGGGTGACGAGGAGCTGGCCGCCCGGCTCCGCTACCTGCAGAACGCGGTCGGGGCGGTCCCCGGTCCCTTCGACTCCTGGCTCTTGCTCCGGGGACTGAGGACCCTCGGGCTGAGGATGGAAGCACACTCCAAGAACGCCGCGATCGTGGCGGAGTGGCTCGAGCAGCAGCCGACCGTAACGACCGTCCACTACCCCGGCTCCCCCTCGTTCCGGGGCCACGACGTTGCTACGAGGCAGATGGCTGCCGCGGGAGAGCCGCTCTACGGGGGAATGGTGTCGTTCGAGGCGGAGACCGAGGAGCGGGCCCTCGAGGTTTGCGCACGGACCGAGCTTTTCTTCCTCGCCGAGTCACTCGGGGGGGTGGAGTCCCTCATCGAGCACCCGGGTCAGATGACTCACCTGTCTCTGGCCGGCTCCCCGAGCGAGGTGCCCGGCACCCTCGTCCGCCTCTCCGTAGGCATCGAGCACCCCGACGACCTCATAGCCGACCTAAAAAGCGCGTTCTGAGTGGACCCAGGGGCCAGAAATGGGCCGATATCCCGACAAGAACCTCGTCGGTGGGGTGGAGGGGACGACGCCCCGGCTCCCTAGGCGCTCTGGTGAGCGAGGAACTCGAGCAGGTCCGCCCGGGACAGAACGGCGACCGGCCGCTCCCCGTCGGCGACGACTATCGCCTCGGCCCCCCTGGACAGGTCGGCGAACATCTCCTCGACACCGGCCGATGACTGAACGACCGGCAGTGGAGCGTCCATGACCTCGGCGACGTCCCGGGTGATCGCGTTCCGGTCACGGAAGACCCTGTCTAGCAATGAGCGCTCGTGGATCGAGCCGACGATCTCCGAGATCTCCTCGGGCTTGTCCGAACGGGCAACCGGCACCTGCGAGATCCCGTACGCCTGTAGGAGGTCGATCGCGGCCCCCACCTTCTCGTGTGAGCGGATGACCACGAGGTCCGGGATCGAGGTCCCTTGGCGAGCCTTCTCGCTCGTCACTTCACCGATCCGGGCCGCGGTGCCGGGCCTGTCGGTGAAGCCGTGCTCCATCATCCAGGACTCGTTGTAGAGCTTCGAGAGATAGCTCTTGCCCGAGTCCGGGAGCAGCACCAGAACGACGTCGTCCCCCGAGCACTCCGCCGCGACCTCGAGAGCGGCCCACACGGCGGTGCCCCCGGAGCCACCCAGCAGGACCCCTTCTTCCTTCGTCATGCGCCTCGCCGTGAGGAAGGAGTCGCGGTCGGACACCGTGATCCAGCGGTCGATCACAGAGGGGTCGAGGGTCTCCGGCCACGAGTCCTTGCCGATCCCCTCGACGAGGTAGGGACGCTGCTCCGGGCTCGTGTAGATCGAGCCCTCCGGGTCGGCGCCGACGATCGTTATGTCGGGGGACTTCTCCTTCAAGTAGCGGCCCACGCCGGAGATCGTGCCGCCGGTCCCGACGCCGACGACGACGTGGGTGACCTTGCCCTCGGTCTGCTCCCAGATCTCGGGCCCGGTCGTGGCGTAGTGAGCCTGAGGGTTCTCGCCGTTGTGATACTGGTTCGGCTGATAGGCACCCGGGATCTCCTCGGTGAGACGGTCGGCCACCAGGTAGTAGGACTCGGGCGAGTCTGCGGGGACGGCCGTGGGGGTGATGACGACTTCGGCCCCGTAGGCGCGCAGGAGGGCGATCTTCTCCTGGCTCATCTTGTCGGGCATCGTGAAGATGCAGCGGTAGCCCCTGATGGCGGCGGCGATGGCGAGCCCCACACCCGTGTTCCCTGAGGTGGGCTCGACGATCGTGCCGCCCGGGCGCAGGTCCCCCCGGACCTCGGCCGCCTCGATCATCCGGATGCCGATCCTGTCCTTCACGCTGCCCCCGGGGTTCAGCATCTCCAGCTTGCCGATGAGGGTGCAGGGAAGGCCCTTGCTGATGTTGCCCAGCCGGAGCAGAGGAGTCTGCCCGATCAAGTCGAGCAGGGACTCGTTGATCTTCATCCATCCCATCGTTCACCACACGGGGGACCTGCGCAAATGCTCGCTGTCCGAAAGGTCGCGAAGATGCCCCCTTCCACAGTTCCTACAGGGGTCGTAGGATGGCCCCTCATGACTGACGGCCAAGAGACGAGAGCGGGCGCAAATACAGAGGTCTTCTCCGCAGCTGAGGAGGGCAGGTCGCCGCGCTGGCGTCGCCGGCTCCTCATCGGGTCTGCGGTGCTCGTGGGCCTGCTCGCTCTTGGCGTCGCCGGCGTCTCCTATGCCGCCCTCAACTACAGCAAGAGTTACGAAGGTCGGATCCTGCCGGGGGCAAGCATCGCTGGTGTCGACGTCGGGGGCATGGATGCCGAGGAGGCCAAGGCCGCAGTTCGCGCCGCCATCGGACCGCAGCTCGACCGGGTCATCACCGTCCGGTGGAAGGAGAAGACCTGGAGGGTGACGCCACGCAAGCTCGGCGCCCACTCCGACCTTTCGGCCGCCATCAAGGCAGCGCTCGCCAAGAGCGGTCGGGCGACGTTCATGGACAAGATGAAGATGCGTGTCTTCGGGGACAC
Source organism: Actinomycetota bacterium (assembly GCA_030448085.1). The sequence continues at coordinate 85,779 of JAUJNU010000002.1, forward strand.
CCTCCCCTTCAAGCGGAAGGTGGCGATCACCTATCCCAGGCAGGGCGTGCGGGGATTCATCGAGGGGATCGCTTCCCCCCTCCATAAGAAGCCCGTGGACGCGACCCTCGATTATTCGACGGGCTGGGTCGAGATCACCGAGGCCAAGATGGGCCGCAAGGTTCTCGTGTCCAAGGCCCGCACGTTGCTGAACAAGGCCCTCCGGACCGGCAAATCCAAGGTCGAGCTGCCCGTGAAGGCCCTCGAGCCCGAGGAGATGGGCGAGTCCTACGACCAGGTGCTCCTCGTTCGAAGCGGCGAGAACAAGCTCTACCTGTACCAGGACGGCGAGATCACCAACACCTGGACCGTCGCCCCCGGTCTGCCCGAGTACCGCACGCCGACCGGCTTGTTCTCCGTCACCGAGAAGCGGTACATGCCGACCTGGGTCAACCCCTCGCCCGACACCTGGGGTAAGAACCTTCCGGCGGAGATCCCGCCCGGGCCGGGAAACCCTCTCGGTCTTCGCGCTATCAACTGGTCTGCCCCCGCCATCCGCTTCCACGGGACGAGCGCCACCTACTCCCTCGGCTACAACGCCTCGCACGGTTGCGTGCGCATGTCGAACGCCGATGTCATCGAGCTCTACGACCTCATCGATGTCGGAACCCCGATCGTCTCGCTCGAGGTCGGGCCCCTGAAGCCCCTCTACGCCAAGACTTCGAATCCGGACCCGGACCGGGTCACCCAGCGCGGCCAGAGCGACTAGACCTGGGCACGGGGAGAACACCCCCGAGGTTCGGGGAAGAGGACCGCCGCCTCTCGTACGGGACTTATCTGCAGGTTCCGGACCTCTTAACGCTGCAGCAGCTCGAGTCGGATCCTCCCGCTCACGACGAGCTCTTGTTCATCATCGTGCACCAGGTGTACGAGCTGTGGTTCAAGCAGATCCTCTTCGAGCTCGAAACCGTGCGAGAGCTCTTGTTCTCCGACTGCCTCCCGATGGTTCGTCACCTCCTCGGTCGCGTTCACACGATCGAGAGGGTCCTGATCGAGCAGATCCCCGTGATCGAAAGCATGTCGCCACAGGATTTCCTCGAGTTCCGCACGCACCTGGCGCCCGCGAGCGGGTTCCAGTCGATCCAGTTCCGGGAGATCGAGTTCATCTCCGGGCTCAAGGACCCCGTTTACCTCGAGCGACTCAGCCTCACCGAGGACCAGCGCGCGGCTATGGAAGGGCGACTCGAGGACCCAACCTTGTGGGACGCGTTCTGTGCCGTGCTCGAGAAGCGAGGGCTGCCGATGCCGGCCGACGATGAAGAGACGAGGCGTGCCAGCCTCCTCACGATCGCGAGGGACAGGGACAAGTACGTCGACGAGTGGATCGCTGCCGAGGCACTTCTGACCCACGATCAGCTGATCGCCACCTGGCGCCAGCGCCATGTCCTGATGGTCGAGCGTCAGATCGGGACGAAGTCCGGGACCGGCGGCTCAACCGGTGCGCCGTATTTGAGGACCACCCTCGACAAGCGCTTCTACCCGGATCTCTGGGATCTGAGGAGCTACCTCTAAGAGCGCGAAAGAGAGCGCGAACAAATCACGGCCCGACCTCTTGCCATCAATGTGCGACCGGGCTTAAGATGGAGGGGTACCTCGAAGAGATAAGTAGGCCTCGGCCGAACGTCACTTCGGGGTACATTTTTTTGGGTAACGAACGGGTTGACTCACCAAAAACTGTCGCACCCCCTCCCTAGAGTGGGGTTATGGAACAGCGACAGACCCCCACCGACCAGAGCCACAAGCAGCCCCAGACCCTTCTAGAGGCAGTCCGCTACTTCGCGGATGAGGACGTGGCTCACTCCTTCGCAGCCACGATCCGCTGGCCCGAAGGCCCGACCTGCCCCCGGTGCGGTTGCAAGGAATACTCCTACCTCAGCACCCGCAAGCTCTGGAAGTGCAAGGACAAGGAGTGCCGCTACCAGTACTCCCTGAAGAAGGGGACGATCTTCGAGGACAGCCCCCTCGGCTTCGACAAGTGGCTCCCTGCTATCTGGCTCCTCGTCAACTGCAAGAACGGGGTTTCCTCCCACGAACTTGCCCGCTCCCTTGGGGTCCACCAGGAAAGCGCCTGGCACATGCTTGGGCGAATCCGCCTGGCTCTGGAGCTTGGGAGCTTCGAGAAGCTTTCCGGTGAGGTCGAGGCCGATGAGTCCTACGTCGGGGGCAAGGGCATCAACATGCACAAGTCCAAGAAGGCCAAGTTCGGGGGCAAGCGCGGGATCGCCATGAACAAGACCGCTGTGATGGGCATCAAGCAGCGGGACGGTCGGATCATCGCCAACGTGGTCCCGAACACCCGCCGCCCTGTGATCCACGATCAGATTCACCGCCACGTCGAAGAAGGCTCGACGGTCTACTCCGACAAGCTCCTGTCGTACCTGGGCCTCGAAGGTGACTACGACCACCAGGCAATTGACCACATGGTGGCCTACGTGGACGGCAAGATCAGCACCAACCAGATTGAGAACTTCTGGGCGCTCATGAAGCGGGCGCTGAAGGGCACTTACGTCTCGGTCCAGCCAGAGCACCTCCAGCGGTACGTCACCGAGGAGGTCTATCGGTTCAACAACCGCCACGGAGCCGATGGGGGCCGGTTCGAGACCGCCCTACGGGGGACCGAGGGGAAGCGCCTCACGTACAAGGCTCTAGCAGGGAAGGGCTAGATCGCTACAACATCCTCCGCCGGCCAAGCCAAGGAACTGGGACCGCGCCCCGCACTCCGAGCCGCTTCCCATTCCTCAAAGGGAGCCACCCACACGATGGCGAAATCCCGACCCATTACGACCGGACTCGTGGCGACGCATTCTTTCTGCTCCCCAAAGGCGGTTACAGCCACGACCTTCGTTCCCTCTTCAATTTTCTTAGTCACTCGAAAACACCTCCAGTCCTGCAACTATGCAGTAATCCATATCGCAATGCAAAACTATTTCTGCACAATGTCTTGACGCGGCTTAAACTCGCGGCGTAGCCTATGGCTCAATCAAACGGCTTACGCCAGAAGGAGTGAAAGATGGCTGAGAAGGACAAGAAGTTCATCCCGCCCTACGGCATCCCCTGGGCGACCTTCAAGAACACCCTCGACAAGATGACCCCTGACACGCTGCCGAACCGGGTCGATAGGACCTACTTGCCCAACATGGCAGGCAATTCCCAGACCTACCTGATCTCGGCCCTCAAGGCCTTCGGCCTCATCAACGAGAAGAACGACGTACAAGCGCCCCTTAAGGCTCTCGTTGCCGATCCTGCCGAACAGAAAAGCCGGATAGCCGAGCTTCTCCAGACCCACTATCCGGACCAGGTCGCTCTAGGCCAGACCAACGCCACCCCCGGCGAGTTGGACGAATCCTTCACCAAGAGCTTCCCCTCTCTCTCTGGAGACTCGAAGAGGAAGGCGATCACGTTCTTCCTTCACGCCGCTGAGTTCGCCGGGGTGAAGAGAAGCCCGTTGTGGGCGATGAAGCAGAGAGGTACGGGTGGAACTTCCCGCAGGGCGAAGAAGCCCCGCAAGCCCAAGGCGGACAAGCCCGCAGGTGGAGCGAAGGGCGGAGAAGCCGTTGAGGTCGTCGCTCCGGGTAGGCCGAGCCGGACCATCACTCTCCGATCTGGCGGCAACGTCAGCCTCTCCTACAGCGTGGACCTCTTTGAAGCGAGCGAAGAGGACCGGAAGTTCGTCCTCGACCTCATCGATCGCATGAAGGGATACGAGGATCAGCGAGCGCTCCCGGCAGGCAAGCAGGCCCAGAACAACGGGAGCGACGAAGGAGGGCCGATATGACACGGCTACGGGCACCGCTCGGTCGGCGCAGACTGGGTTGAAGGTGCCCTAGGCAGAAGGCCAGGGGGAGGGTGCGCCTCCGATCCCTGGCCTCCGTAACCGCTTCATGTATCAGTTTAGGGCCTCCTAGCCTTTCGGGGAAGGAGGCCCTATCCTTTTCTCATGGCGAAAGCGGCTAGGCCCGAACCGACACCCTTCGAGAAGTTCGAGGACGCCGCCCGCCGTATCTTCTCGGTCCCCAAGAAGAGGTCGATAAGGCCGAACTTCGGGAGCGCAAGGAGCGAGAGGCCCGGGAGGCCGACCGCCGCAAGCAGTGACCGAACAGCTCGCGGTTCCGTACTGGTGGTCAGCGTAGAACCTCTCAGTAAAGGCTTCCTTCGTGTCTCGCTCGCCTGGCTCGCAAGGTTGGTCGCCGGGGTCCTGGATATGGACATCGAGGCAAGTGCCGTCCTCCGGGTCCGGGCACGCTCGGATAACCGGATCGTGGATGAGACAAGCTATAGAGGGGCTATTCCTGGCTCTCGCCATGAAGGAAACGATGGACGCAGAGTTACAGCGGATGACCCTTCAAGAGTTCCTCTCGGAGTACAGCATCCCCGAATCGAGCGTCGCCGCTGGGTGAGTCAACCCGTTCGTTACCTTTTTTGCCACGGGCTCCATACCGCCAGTGTTCCTTGGGGATTTCACGGGCGGAGCGCCCACCTCCCCCCCGAAGGTACTGGCACACATCTTGTTCGGGAACCCGCTGAGCCATATCCTTCAGCAGCGGTTGCCTCGGGAGGGCGGGCCTAGATGAAATACTTGGTGATGCTGTCGGTCGCTGTCTTGGCGATAGCGTTCGCGCCGATAGCCCCCTCAGCTGGGGCGCCACCCCAGAAGCAAGGCCCCCGCTCCACAGGGGTTGACCGGGGGCACGCACGCCACCCGAAAGACCACGTTCTAGCGCCGCGCCACCCATCCCACCGTATTCGGCGAGAGCTGCAGAGAACGTCTCCCCTTCGGTTCTGTCTCTTGGGGGAGTGCGCTCGGCGGCCGATAAAGGTCTGTCCTGCAAGCGACTGTGACCCAGTGCCCCCGAGGTATTGCTTGGTGAAGGACAGGTGTTCAACCCCCATCCCCGGCTCCCGCCGTGCCCTGACGCGTCCGCCCCTAGAGATCCCAACCCAACCATCCGGCCAGATCGAGGCGCAATTACAAAAGTTGCTTGGTACCAGGTTGTTACCCAAGACGAGCAAGGAAGCTGCTAATCCGCTCGTTCACGGCCTGCATCTCCTCGATCATCAGCCCGTGCCCGGTTTCGAACATGGCCAGCTCTGCCCCCGGGATGGCCGCAGCTATCTCCTCAGCGGCGAATCCGGGGACCATTTGGTCCATCCGGCCCCCGACCACCAAAGTGGGCACGTCTATCTTAGGTAGCTCGGCGAGAGCGTCATGTTTGGCGATGGCGTCCAGCTGGGCGTTCAGCCCTCGGCCGCCATCATGTCCGGGCCGCTGGGGGCATCCAACGAGGCAACCAGCCTGTCGATGGCCTCGGCTCCCATCTCGAAGAACCTGGGGGTGAACATCCTGACGAGGGTGGCGTCGACGAAAGCCCTCTCGCCGGCGGCGTCGATCAAGGCCTTGGCCAGCAGGTTCTGCCTGCGCATGAACTCGATCGGCCGGGCCCAGGTGATGGCGAAGATCGCCGCGGACACCCTTTCCGGGTGGTCGAGCACCAGTCGCTGGGCGATGGCCCCTCCCATCGAGACTCCGAAGACGACGGTCTTCTCGATCCCGAGGTGGTCGAGGCGCAGCGTGTCGTTTGCCATCTCGTCGATCGAGGTGACCGCAGGGCCCGGCGAGCGGCCGGCGCCGCGGTTGTCGAAGGTGATGAAGCTGTGCTTGTCGATGATCGCCGGGATCTGGGCGGCCCAGAAGCGCTGGTCGAGGCCGAAGCCCATGATCCCGATAACGGGAGGGCCCTGACCCCGGATCTTGTAATAGAGGCTTCCGTCTTCCCATCCGGTCAGAGGCATCGCAGGATGATACGGGGCCTCACTTGCTTAGACGGCTTAAGAAACCGAGGGGCGTAAACTTGTGACCATGCGCAAGCTCCTTGCGACCCTTGGCCTCGCTACTTGCTTGATGCTCGCCCTCGCTCCGGGCCATCGCTGCGCCGAGGGACCCGTTTGACCCGCTTATCGACCTCAGCCCTGACGCGGACCCGAACGGCGGGGGCAATGGGCCCAACGGGAACGAAGCTGACCCGAACGAGGCCGATCCCAACGTGAACGGCACTACCGGGGTCACCGAGGGTCTGCCGAACACGGGCGCCGACCCCATCCCGTGGCTCGCTCTCGCCTATGTCTCGATAGCGGTCGGCGGAGGTCTCCTAGTAGTAGTCAGGCTGCGCAAGCCCCTCCTGCCGTAGGGCAATCCGGCTCCAGAAGCCCCCCTTGGCGTAGCGTCGCAACACGTGAGCACCTGTTCCAAGCCGAACTGCACTCGGGCAGCCAGCGCCGTCCTCGCTTACGACTACTCCGCCCGTCTTGCAATGCTCGAGGATCCTCCATCGCGAGGTGAACTCTCGCCGCATCTCTACGCTCTCTGCGCGAGGTGCGCCGATGGCTTCAAGATGCCGAACGGATGGACCCTCGACGACCACCGAGCCTCCTTGTTCTTCCCTCCCGCTGCCGACCCCGCCGGGCAGAGGGCCTTCGGCCAGAGCGCCTGACGAACCGTCGCCGCATGCCGATCGATAGGCAACTCTTCGCCGAGCTGCGCAAGCTCGATCGCCATGACCTGAGGCGCGTGCTCATCTTCACGCGAGGGCTCCTCGGCGCCGTGGGCGACGACGCCGGGGACTCCGTCGAGCTCCAAGCGGGGGACCTGCAGGTGACTTACCGGCTCGAGCCGGTGAAGTGCGGAAGCCAAACTGTCGCTCCTGCCCCACGGCCCCTACTGGTACGCGTACTTCAGGGAGGGTGGCAAGCTCCGCTCCCGCTACATCGGACCAGAGCTCCCCGAAGACGTGAAGAAGAAGGTGTAGCAAAAGGCATGGAACGGGCGATTAGTGGGAAAGGTAGTTGTCTGACAACGGTGAGTATTGGTGAGGAGGAAGCGGATGCAGTGTCCTCAGTGCGGCGAAGAGTGCACGCACATCGAGATCAACCTGAACGCGGAAGACAGCGTCCAGTTCTTCTCTTGTCGCCGTTGCGAATCGAAATGGTGGGAGCACGACGGCGGGGTCATCGAGCTGGATGAGGTCCTGACCCTCACGTCGAACAAGAAGTAGCCAGAGGGGTACGGGGTCGTGCCGCCCCCTCCGAAGGAGGGGGCAAAGAGTGCGGGCGCTCGCCGGTCTAGCCGTCGTTTCGGCAACAGGTGCCAGTTGAGGGGGTCGTGCCGTCACTGTTGCTCCAGGACCGAGGATGCTCAGCCGAGAAGCAATCGGTATCCGGACCACGAGCGCCCGCGGAACGATTATGGCTTGTGTTGCTGGGAAGCGCCAGAGGTAAGCCGCTTTATTTTCACGGGGAGCCCTTTTTCTTCAGCAGGCGGCTCGCTTCGGGGGGAGCTTCGTCGACGATCAGCCTGCCGAAAGACCTTCTGTAGCCCACCTGGAACGAGAGATCTCGAAGCCCCCTTTCTGGATCGCTCGGATCGACGAGTCGTTGCTGGCTTCGACTCCGATCCAGGCTCGGTGCACCCCCCGGCGAGCGAGATGGGCGCAGATACCTCGGAGAGCGAAGGGGTAGATCCCCCGGCCTCGCATCTCGGGGCGGGTGAGCGATTCGTAGATGTACGCCTCCCCCTCCGGGGGGCTGAGGAACATCCGGATCTCCCGGGTCCACGTCGATCCCGTCGAGACCCAGGACGAATGGACGATCCGGCCCCCTTCGAGCACGAGGTAGCAGCCGTTGGTATCGGCCAGCCTCGACGAGAAGCTCTCGGGCGAGTCGGTCCCCATGGCGGCGGCGAAAGCTCCGGCGTCTTCGGGCGTAGCCTGTCGAAGGGTCAGGTCCGGCCTATCGTTCGCTCGGCGGTCTCACGCGAGAGGAAGAAGAGGGTCTCGCTGGAGGAGATCTGCTCCTTCAGCCGGCGGAGCATGAGGGGGCGGAGACGCCGGCGAACCCGTCTGCTCTTAGGCGAGCCCACCCTTGCTGAGGCTGCCGTGCAAGAACAGGTTCTAGAGGTGGTCAGCGCCGCTGGGCGAAGGGCAGCTTTTCGCTCGACCTCCGTCAGCCCGCCCCAGATGCCGTATGGCTCACGCATGGTGAGCGCATGCAGTCGAGGCACTCGGTCTTGACCGGGCAGAGGTACAAACGGTCTTTGCCTTCTCCTCTCGGTGGCGGCGTTCGAGGGGGGTCTCGGAGTCGTCCATCCCGAAGAAGAGGACGGCGGGATATGCCAGGCAGGCAGCCGCCTCGCGCCATTCGGTACTGCTCGATGACGAGAGCTTGTTCCATCATCTGGACGAATGCTCACAGCCTCAGGAGCGCAAGTCAATGGTGATTCGCGAATCTCCACGTGGGGATTCGCCCCATAAGATGCCCGAGTGACGTCTCGCGATCTGTCCCCGATCTTCAAGGCTTACGACATCCGCGGCGTGTATCCCTCCGAGATCGACGAGGACGCTGCGCGCAGGATCGGATGGGCTTTCGCCCGCTTCCTCGGTGGCCCGGACCGGGTCCTGGTGGGGCGTGACATGAGGACCTCCTCCCCGAGTCTCGCCCAGGCGTTCATCGAAGGCGTCACCGCCGCCGGGGTCACGGCCGTGGACCTGGGCGAGCTATCGACCGATGCCCTGTACTTCGCCTCGGGGAAGCATGAGGCTCCCGGCGCGATGTTCACCGCCTCGCACAATCCCGCTCGTTATAACGGCCTGAAGCTATGTCGTGCCGAGGCGGCCCCCATCGGGTCGGACCGTGGGCTCGACCTGATAAAGAAGCTGGCGGGAAGTGGGGAGGCTCTGGGTACCTCGGGCGCCGGCGCCCGAGAGGAGCTCGACGTCCTCGAGGCCTACGCAGATCATTGCCGCTCACTCGTAGACCTCGGCTCGCTCCGTCCCTTGAAGGTGGCGATCGACGCCGGGAACGGCATGGCGGGGAAAACCGTTCCCATCGTCTTCGGGCTCCTCCCTTTCGACGTCGTTCCGCTCTACTTCGAGCTCGATGGCACTTTCCCGAACCACCCGGCGAACCCCATCGAGCCGGCCAACGTCGCCGACCTGAGGGAGGCGGTAACGAGCGGGGGCTGCGACGTGGGCATCGCATTCGATGGAGACGCTGACAGGATCTTCCTCATCGACGAGACGGGGCAGCCGGTGTCGGGCTCTACGACCACAGCCATGGTGGCCGAGAGCCTGCTGAAGAAGAACCCGGGCGAAACGATCCTCTACAACCTCATCTGCTCCTGGACCGTCCCGGAAGTCGTTAAGGAGTCGGGGGGCGTGCCGATCCGAACCCGGGTCGGGCACTCTTTCATCAAGGAGATCATGGCCGAGACCGGAGCGATCTTCGGCGGAGAGCACTCCGGTCACTACTACTTCAGGGATAACTTCCGCGCCGATTCGGGGATGATCGCGGCCCTCATCGTGCTCGAGGCCATATCGCAGGCGAGGCGTCCTTTGTCCGAGATGCTCCTGACCTACGACCGCTACGCGGCCTCGGGCGAGATCAACTCCCAAGTCGCGGACCAGCGGGCCGTGCTGGCGAGCTTGAGGGAGCGGTATGCGGAGGGGCGGCAGGATCTCTCCGATGGCCTTACGGTCGAGTTCGACGATTGGTGGTTCAACTGCAGGGCCTCGAACACGGAGCCGTTGCTCCGCTTGAATCTGGAGGCTCGCACTCGCCGCCTCATGGAAGAGAAGACCGAGGAAGTGCTCACGATCATCAGAGGGGGTGGCTGAGATGGCTGTAAGCGAGAAGCTCCTCGAGATCCTCGTTTGCCCTAACTGCCGGGGAGCGGTGGAGTACCTAGCGGAGGAGAGCATCATCGTGTGCCGGGGCGACTGCCGCTATCGCTACCCGGTGCGAGACGACATCCCGGTCATGTTGATCGACGAGGCGGAGAAGCCGTGAGCGACGGGTCCTACGTGGATCTCGACGAGGCCGAGGCTTTAGACGGGCTCGACTCCGAGAACGTTCTCCAGGCGGTCGAGGGCTTCGCCGGCCAGATGACCGACGCCTGGGCGATCGGCACCGGCGCCACCGGCCTCCCCGAGGCAGAGGGCGTCGACTCGGTCGTCGTCCTGGGGATGGGGGGCTCCGGCGTCTCCGGCGACGTGCTGCAGTCGGTAGCGGGCCCGAGGCTGCTCATCCCGGTGCACGTCATCAAGAGCTACGGCCCCCTGCCCGAGTGGGTCGGGCGCAACACGCTGGTCTTCGCCGTCTCGTACTCCGGCAGCACTGAGGAGACAGTCGCTGCGCTCGAGGACGCCCATCAGAAGGGCGCGCGGATCGTGACCGTTGCGTCCGGCGGGCCGCTCGCGGACCTCGCTCAGGAGTACGGCATCGCTCACGTCTCGATCCCGAGCGGTCTCCAGCCGCGCGCCTCGCTCCCATTCCTAGCGTTGCCGATATTCGCGGTGCTCGAGTCGATGGGCTTCCTGGTTGGAACCGCTACTGATGTCGAAGAGGCGGTCGAAGTTGTTGGCGCTCTTGCCGCCCGGTGCGCCGGCTCGGTGCCGGAAGCCGAGAACCCGGCCAAGGAGCTGGCGAGCCGACTCAAGGGCAAGATCACCGTCGTCTACGGGGGCTACGGGATCGGTGCGGCCGCCGCCATGCGCTTCAAGTCTGACCTGAACGAATACGGAAAGGCCCCCGCTTTCTGGAACTTTTTCCCCGAGCTCAACCACAACGAGATCGTCGGGTGGAACAAGGTGGCTGAGGTCACCTCGCAGCATGTCGCACTGGTGCTTCTGAGGGACCGTGACGAGCACCCCCGGATCTCCCTTAGGTTCGAGATCACAGAGCGACTCATAAGCGACAAAGTGTCGGACGTGATCGAGGTCGAGTCCAAGGGGGTCTCGGCCCTCGCTCGGATGATGTCTCTGATCTTTGTTACACAGATGGCTGCGATCTACGTTGGCCTGGCCCACGGAGTGGATCCCGGTCCGGTCGAGGTCATCCAAGCGTTGAAAGCCGAGCTGAAAGAGAGATAGAGGGGACGGACATGGAGCCGACAGGCGACGTAGCGGACAAGGGTTTAGCTAAAGACGGCCGGGCGCGCATCGAGTGGGCAGACCGGCAGATGCCGGTGCTGATGCGCATCCGCGAGAGGTTCGAGAAGGAGCGGCCGCTCGACGGGGTGAAGATCGCCGCCTGTCTGCACGTCACCACCGAGACCGCGAACCTCATGAGGACGCTCGCAACCGGGGGCGCGGACGTCGCCCTTTGCGCATCCAACCCCCTTTCGACCCAAGATCCCACGGCCGCTGCCTTGACAGAGGAGTACGGGATCGCCACCTTCGCTATCAGAGGGGTGGATGAGAAGGGTTACTACCAGCACATCTCCGCCACCCTCGATCGTCACCCCCAGATCACCATGGACGACGGTGGTGATCTCGTGACGATGCTCCACCAGCAGCGGACGGACCAGCTGAGCGAGATCATCGGAGGAACAGAAGAGACCACCACCGGCGTGATCAGGCTCCGCTCCATGGAGGCCAACGGCGTCCTCGGCTACCCGGTCGTCGCCATCAACAACGCCGATACCAAGCACCTCTTCGACAACCGGTACGGCACGGGCCAGTCGGCCATCGACGGCATCATCCGGGCGACCAACATCCTGCTGGCCGGGCGGACCGTGGTGGTGTGCGGTTACGGCATGTGCGGCCGGGGAGTCGCTTCTCGAGCCAAGGGGATGGGTGCCGATGTCGTCGTCACCGAGGTCGATCCCACCCGCGCGCTCGAGGCGGCGATGGATGGATTCAGGGTCCTCCCGGGCATCGATGCCGCGACCCAGGGCGACGTCTTCATCACGGTGACCGGGAACAAGCACGTCCTGCGCCCCGAGCACTTCGAGGTCATGAAGGACGGCGCGATCCTGGCCAACGCAGGCCACTTCGACATCGAGATCGACCTCGCATCGCTACGCGAGATGGCCGCCGAGCGCCGCGAGGTCCGTCGTGAGGTCGAGGAGTTCTCTCTTGGCGGCGACCGCAAGATCTACGTGTTGTCCGACGGGCGTCTGGTGAACCTCGCTGCCGCGGAGGGCCACCCCGCATCGGTCATGGACATGTCGTTCGCCAACCAGGCCCTCTCCTGCGAATGGATGGTGGCCAACGCCTCCACCCTCGAGAAGAGGGTGTACGACGTGCCGACGAACATCGACAAAGACGTAGCTCGTTTGAAGCTCGAGACGATGGGCGTGCGGATTGACGAGCTGACGACAGACCAGCAGTCCTACCTTTCGGGCTGGGAAGAGGGGACCTAAGCCTCTAGCGGGCTCCGGGTGGCCGCTGCCTGGCCGGTGGCGATCCGGCTCGTGACTTACCGCTTTTGGTTTGGCTTGCCTCGGTCTGGCCTTTCCGCTGCCACCAACCCGGGTGTCACAACCCCTCGCTAGCCTCTGGCCATGCTGAAGCTCCTCAGAGGCGTCGTTTGTGCACCTCGCTGTGTCTCGTGCGGGCAGGCCGGCCCCCGGGTATGCAGCACCTGCGCCGGATCCTGGCTTCCGTCGCCGGAGCCCTGCACCGAGTCGGCCGAGGTTCGGGTTCTGACCGCCCTCTCCTATGAGGGGTCGGCCCGGGACGCGGTCCTCAGCCTCAAGCTCGAGGGCCAGAGGGGCGCAGCGGAGCCGCTGGTGCGGGCGATGGTCGAAACCGTGTGGGCCCGCGGCCTGCGAGCCGCCCTCGTCACCTGGGTGCCCGGACGAGCGCCGGACATCCGCCTGCGCGGCTTCGATCACGCCTTCCTCCTCGCCGAGGGCCTGGCCCGCGAGCTGGGGCTCCCGCTGGCCCCTCTCCTCAGCAGGCAGCGGGCCGGAGAGGATCAATCGGGGCTCTCCCGCCTCGAGAGGTGGGCGAACACCGAAGGAGCGTTCCGTGGCCGCCCCTCCTCGTCGGCGGTCGTGGTGGTCGACGACTTGGTCACTACGGGAGCCACTGCCAGCGCCGCGGCCGTTGCTCTGCAGAGCGCGGGGGCCCCGGGGGTCGAGGTGTTGGCTGCCTGCAGGGCCACCCGTCCGGACTAGGGGGTGGCCCGTGGCGGGACCCAAATGTGGCGTCCCTTATCCCCCGTTCGGTCTAGGCATAATTGCCTATGTATTAATGACCAGTCCTAGCACTACAATCTTGGGAGCAGTTGCTTGCGTCCCTCGTCAGGAAGGAAAGACTTGGCAACCCCGACCCCTCGCACGGTCAACGACGACGCCATCAGGGTGTTGATCGTCGACGATCACGCCTTGTTCCGGCGCGGTCTTCAGATGGTGTTGGAGAACGAGGCCGACATCGACGTGGTGGGGGAGGCCAGCGACGGGCACGAAGCTGCAGAGCGGGCAGAGCTGACGACTCCAGACGTGGTCCTCATGGACGTGAGGATGCCCAAGCGGTCGGGGATCGAGGCGACTAGGGCCATAAAGGACGTTCTCCCCTCGACCAAGATCCTGATGCTGACGATCTCGGACGAGGAGGCGGACCTGTACGAGGCCATCAAGGCGGGGGCATCCGGCTACCTGCTGAAGGAGATCTCCATCGAGGAGGTCGCAGGCGCCGTTCGTTCCGTCCACGCCGGCCAGTCCCTGATCTCTCCCTCGATGGCCTCCAAACTGCTCGTCGAGTTCGCGGCCATGGTCAAGCGCAGGGACGACCGGAACCAGCTGCCCGGGCCGAACCTCACGGAGCGCGAGCTCCAAGTCCTGAAGCTCGTGGCGAAGGGGCAGAACAACCGGGACATCGGCGAGGCTCTGTTCATCTCCGAGAACACGGTGAAGAACCACGTAAGGAACATCCTCGACAAATTGCACCTTCACTCGCGCATGGAGGCGGTCGTGTATGCCGTGCGCGAGAAGCTGCTCGACATCAAGTAGGGGGGCAGGGGCTGCGATAATGCCCCTCTTATGGGAATCTTCAAGAAGGTCTTGCAAGCCGGTGAGGGCAAGAAGCTAAAGGTCCTCCAGGCGGTCGTACCCCAGGTGAACGCCCTGGAGGACGACATGAAAATCCTCGACGATGCCGCCCTCCGTTCCAAGACGGGCGAGTTCAAGAGCCGTCTCGAGAAGGGTGAGGACATCGACAGCCTCCTTCCTGAGGCGTTCGCCGTGGTGAGGGAGGCCTCCTCGAGGGTCATCGGGCAGCGTCACTTCGATGTCCAGCTCATGGGCGGGGCCGCTCTTCACACAGGATGGATCGCAGAGATGCGCACGGGGGAGGGCAAGACCCTTACGGGGACGCTTCCGGTCTACCTGAACGCCCTGTGGGAAGAAGGCGTGCACCTCGTCACCGTGAACGACTACCTCGCCAAGCGGGACTCCGAGTGGATGGGGCAGATCTACCGCTTCCTTGGTATGACGACCGGCTTGATCCAGGGGCAGATGTCCCCGCAGGATCGTCGGCCCGCCTACGCCGCCGATATCACCTACGGGACGAACAACGAGTTCGGGTTCGATTACCTCCGGGACAACATGGTGACCGATTTCGACAACATGGTGCAGAGAGGCCACTTCTTCGCCATCGTCGACGAGGTCGACTCGATCCTGGTGGACGAAGCTCGCACCCCCCTCATCATCTCGGGGGCCATCCAGGACTCTCCGAAGTGGTACCAGCAGTTCGGCTCGGATCGCTCCTCGGCTCCAGCGCGACTCGCATTACGAGGTGGACGAGAAGAAGAGAACCGTCGCGGTGACCGAGGAAGGGGTGTCCAAGGTCGAGGAGATCCTCGGCGTCGACAACCTCTACGACCACGTCAACACCGACCTCGTGCACCACCTCCAGTCGGCTCTCAAGGCGAAGGAGCTCTTCAAGAGGGACGTGGAGTACCTCGTGAAGAGCGGCGAGGTCCTGATCGTCGACGAGCACACGGGTCGGATCCTGCCCGGCCGTCGCTACTCGGAGGGGCTCCACCAGGCCATCGAGGCCAAGGAGGGCGTGCGCATCAAAGAGGAGAACCAGACCCTCGCGACGATCACGCTGCAGAACTACTTCCGCATGTACGACAAGCTCGCCGGCATGACCGGGACGGCCCTTACGGAGGCCGCCGAGTTCGGCCACATCTACAAGCTCGAGGTCGCTCCTATCCCCACGAACCGGCCGATGATCCGGCTCGACGAGCAGGACCTCATCTACAAGACCGGGGACTCCAAGTGGAACTCGGTGGCCGACGACGTGGCCGAGCGGCACGAGCGGGGACAGCCGATCCTCATCGGAACGATCTCGATCGAGAAGTCGGAGCACCTTTCTTCGGTCCTTTCCAAGAGAGGCATCCCCCACACGGTCCTCAATGCGAAGCACCACGAGAAAGAGGCCCAGATCGTGGCCCAGGCGGGGCGCCTCGGCGGTGTCACGGTCGCCACGAACATGGCGGGTAGAGGGGTCGACATCCTGCTTGGAGGAAACCCTGAGGTCATGGCCCAGGCCGAGATGTCCGCCGCGGGATGGGACAACGACGCCTACCTGCTGGACGAGTACGAGGCCGAGGACCGCGCGGCCTACGAAGAAGCGTTCGCACCCCTTCTGGAGCGTTTCAAGGCAGCATGCGCGGCCGAGAAGGAGAAGGTGGTCGAGGCCGGCGGTCTCTACGTGCTCGGCACGGAGCGGCACGACTCCCGGCGGATCGACAACCAGCTGCGCGGTCGCTCCGGGCGCCAAGGAGACCCGGGCGCCAGCCGGTTCTACCTTTCGCTCGAGGACGACCTGATGCGCCTCTTTGCCTCGGACCGGATCGCGGGCGTGATGGAGCGCCTGAAGATCCCCGACGATGTCCCGATCGAGGCAAAGATGGTCTCGCGTGCGATCGAGCGGGCTCAGACCCAGGTCGAGTCGCAGAACTTCGAGATCAGGAAGAACGTCCTCAAGTACGACGAGGTGATGGACAAGCAGCGTCAGGTCATCTACTCGGAGCGCAGGAAGATCCTCCAGGGGGCAGACTTCCACGGACAGGCCCTCGAGCTGATCGAGGACGTGGTCGAAGGAGCGGTCGCGGAGAATGCCAACCCTGACCTCGCTCCGGAGGAGTGGGACTGGGACCAGCTGTTCGCGCGCGTTCGTGAGGTCTTCCCGACGACGCTCAAGAGCGGTGACTTCGACCCCGTGACGGCGGAGTATCAGGACGTCATCGAGACCTTCGTCGAGGACGCGACGAAGGTCTATCAGGAGCGCGAGGCGGAGCTGGGAACGGAGGAGTTGCGCGAGATCGAGCGCCAGGTGTTGCTCTCGGTCATCGACAACAGATGGCGCGAGCACCTCTACGAGATGGACTACCTCCAGGAGGGTATCGGCCTGAGGGCCATGGGCCAGAAGGACCCGCTCGTCGAATACCAGCGCGAGGGCTTCGACATGTTCGCCCGCATGCAGGAGGTCATCAAGGAGGACTTCGCTCGTTACGTCTTCCACATCGAGGTCGTGCGAGAAGACCAGCGTGCGGCCGCTCCGAAGAGGATGCGTGAAGAGCGCCGTCAGATCCCGATGGCGCAGGCTGCGGCCCCGGCGATAGACGACGGTGGCGACCCCGAGATCGACGAGCCGCTCACGATCGCACAGGCGGTCTCAGACAAGGTTCCTCGCAACGCCCCCTGCCCTTGCGGCAGCGGCAAGAAGTACAAGCAGTGTCACGGCCGCCCCGGGGCCGCCGCCATCTAGTAGTAGCGGTTCGGGTGGGCTCAGCCCACCACGGCGTGAAGGTTCCACCTGCCGGGCACGCCCTTCAGCTCGTGGGTGCCTTTGTCCTCGAACTCGAGCCCGGACCCCGCGATCAGAGGAGGCACGGCTCCCGAAACCGTGACTCGGCCGGTCTCCGCCAGAGCAACAACGCGGGCTGCGATGTGAACGCCGATGCCGCCGATGTCCTGCCCCCGCAGCTCGACCTCGCCGGTGTGGATCCCGACTTTCACGCCGAGCCCCAGCGTCTCGACCGCCTTGACGAGCTGAAGGCCGCAGCGAACCGCCCGGGCAGGGCCGTCGAAGGTGGCGAGGATCCCGTCCCCAGTGGACTTGATGAGCTTGCCCTGGAAGCGGTCGAGGAGCCGTCTCGTGGTTGCGTCATGTTTGTCCAAGAGCTCCCGCCACCGGGTGTCACCCATCTTGGATGCGAGCTCGGTGGAGCCTTCGATGTCGGTGAACATGAGGGTAGCGAGCACCCTGTCCGGATCGCTCGGTCGGCCGCCACCGGTCACGAACCTGTCGATTTCGTCGGCGATGGCTCGCCAATCACCGAAGAACGGGATGTGATGCTCGCCCTCCAGTTCGACATGCTCGGCCCCCGGGATCTTCTCCGCTAGGTAGAGGCTGTTCTCGAAAGGCACGATCACGTCGTGGCGGCGGTGCAGCACCAGGGTCGGGACCTGGATCGTCCCCAGCACGTGGCGAACGTCGGTCTTGGTCAACGCCTCATAGAAAAGAGGCACCGCGTCCTGAGAGATCGAGTTCCGCTGCCACCTCGCCGCCCACTCGGTGAACTCGTCGTCGACGGCCACCGGGTTCATGGCCGCCGCAAGCGGCGTCCCCCAGCCGTCGATCAAAAACTGCGCCTGGAGCCTTCGCTCCTCCGGTGTGGGGGCCCACGGGTAATCGTCCTGCCTGATCGTCGTGGCGTACGACCCGTACAGGATCAGGTGCGACACCCGCTCCGGATGAGAGGCCGCCGTCAGGGCACAGAGGGCTCCCGACTCGTTCAGCCCCAACAGAGCCGCGGTGCCGGACCCGGCGGCGTCCATGACCGCGAGGAGGTCGTCCATCCCCTCCTCGAGCGTCCCGGGCCCGCACAGCCGGTCCGAGAGGCCGGCTCCCCTGCGGTCCCACATGATGATCCTCGCCATCCGAGGCAGGGCCTCAAGCGCCCGGGCCAGCTGGGGCAGGTCGTCGTACATATCGAGGTTCGAGAACCAGGGAGGCACCAGGACCACGTCGACGGGGCCCGACCCCATGACTTTGTAGGCCAGGCGGACGTCGCCGTTACGGGCGAATGAGATATCTGCCATCGCTCCTGAATCGTAAAAGGTCCGCAACTTGCTGCGCTGGTCGGGGGCCGAAAGACGGAGGAATCGGACATATCGACCGCCCCAGCGCAGTTTTCGCGGTTCCTGACACAAAGTATTTGATTGACCACGTTTAGTAGTTGAAAGACTGGAGATATCTGGCTTTGTCAGGTTCATAGTTCATCAAGAAGGAGAAGCGCAATGAGAAGGTCAGCGATCGCCAGCATCATCCTCGGACTGTTCGTTCTGCTGTTCGCCATCCCGGCGGTCGCGGCCCCCGGCTCCCAGCCCGAGAACCCCGGCAAGTCGGCTTCGGCCCCTGGCCAGTCCGGTGAGGCCAAGGAAGCGCGGGACCGTGACTCGGGTGGTGACAAGGACGGGGACGCAGACTCGGACCCATCCACCTCCTACACCGAGGACAACGACACGAACGACGGTGACACGCCCAGCAACGTCGCCGACGAGGGCGACAACGCCCACCCCTCCGGTAAGGACCGCTCGGTCGAGAACGGTGGGTCCGGCAACCAGGGCAACTCGAGTCCGACCCCGACGATGACGGTCGCGGCCCGGACCGCTCGAACGGTGGCGCCGACAAGCCGAACGGCCCCGGCAGCGTCGACATTGCCGACCAGGACGGCAACAACGGTTGCGGCAACGACGATGACTTCGAGGACGACAACGAGGGCTGGTGTGGCAAGCCCCCGAAGGACGAGGTCAAGCCCGTGATCGTCCAGCCGGAGCCGAGACCTGCCCCGAGGGCAGCGAGATGGTAGACGGCGAGTGCACCGAGGTAAAGGGTGAGGTCATCGTCGACACCCCCGGAGGGACCCCTTGCGAGGAGGAGATGGTCGAGGGTGAGACCACCTGCGGCGAGTTCGTTCTCGGTGTCCGGAGACCAAGGTTCTCGGCGTCCTTCTCCACCAGGACTCCGACGCTCCCGGCAGCGAGGACGCCGTCCTTCGACCCTCGTAGCCGCTGCGGGAGAGGCGACCGGCGAGGCCGCCGCTCTTCCTTCACCGGTGTCAGACGCTTCCGCTCCTTGTGGTGGGCCTCGGTCTCCTGCTCATGGGGCTCGGCATCACGAGGCTTCAGAGGAACCGCTAAGCAAGCGACACCAACCAAGCTTCGAGAGGAGGGGGGGCCGGCCTCCTTCTTTCGTGGCACCCCTTAAGGACTAGGTGCGTATAGCGTGGAGCTTCGATCGATTCTCGCCTGGGGGCCTTCGTGAAAAAGATGTTCTTGGCGGCGGCGGTGTGTCTGTCGCTTGTCGGCGGGTTGAGCCCCGGCGCCGGGAGCAGACACCAGGACCTATCCCGGCCGCAATGGGAAGATCCTTCTCGCAGGCGGTGGGGATATCTGATCAACCAGACGGCAGTGGCGGACGCTCCTCTGCTGCGATGCCGGTCATCCGCAGAACGTCCGCTCCTCATGGAGAGACCAGGGAGCAGCATGGCATTGTTCTCACCCGACGGGCGCTGGGTTGCTTTATCAGCGGGACAGAGGCTGGACCATCCATCTACGCCATGAGGGGTAGATGGGACGGATCTACCGGCGCGTCACCGAGCCTGCTGGTGATGACGACGACTACGACATTGCGTGGTCCACTGATTCCAGGCGGCTTTGCCCTTCATGAGGTGGACGAAGGCGAGCGTACCAGAGCGACAGTGGGTCTTCACCGTGGATCAGGATGGTTCGAACCTTCGTCAATTGACCGACGAGTCGAATGGGCCTTACCCCAATGGGTTGACGACGGCCGGATCGCCTTCGACAGGGGTGTGTGGTTGATCCGCCTCGCAGACTCCTACAGGCGCAGGTTGAACGATCCGGACGATCACGAGGTCTACAGCTTCGATATAACCGCGGACGCTCGCTGGCTGGTTTACGACCATTACAACCAAAACACCATGAGTGGCCCCGGCGGTGGAGGCATCTCCAGGATCCGGTTGGATGGGACTCGACACGAGAGAGCTCGCGTCCTGGAGGGGCCAGAACGACCTTCATGGATATCCCCTCGCCCTCCCCGATGGAGAGACGATCGCCTACAGGGCCTGTTGGAACGGCTTGCGGCCCTGTTCCACCCGTCTCATGGGCGCGGACGGTTCCAACAAGAGGAGTTCTTGTTCGTGATGTAATTACCCGGGCTTCGTCTCCCAATTCCAAGAAGATCGTCTTTGCAGTCAGGACCCGACCGTAACCATCTGAAGGTACTCGGCGGCAGTGAACGTAGGGACCACTTGAGGAAGTGAGGCGGCTGGCCGACCGCAGTGGGGTAGCCCGAGCGCCTGGAAGGCGAGCTAGGTCGTAGGGATCTCTCGGGATGCGCCGCCATCAGGGACATGAAGCTCGATGACGATATCCCGGTCGTAGGTGACCGCGTACTCGAAACGCCGGCCCTGTTCTTCGGTCCCCTCGTCGCCCAGATCCAATGCGGTGAAAGCCCCGAGAAATGGGGCCCAGGACGAGAACGTTCCATTCTTGGCTCAGGGATCTTCCTCGGCGATCCAGAGCCCCGCGTCCCCGGCGCCGGCTCCGGTTCCATCCCTGAACCGAAGAGCACCACCAGCGCAGCCTGGTTCGCAAGCGTCGTAAACGCTCCTCGTCTTGGCGCTCATGTGATCGCTGGTCTGCAGGGTCGAGAGGATGACCGGCCGCTCCCGCAGGTCAGCGGCGTGGTTCTCGAACTGTCGGCTGATCCTGAGCAACATCCGCTTGGTGCCCCGGTTCGTCGGCTTCAGCGAGGACATGGATCTGGTGCCAAGAGTACGTTCCGCCGGAGCGACCTCCGGCATGGCGAAGATGGGGATGTGCCTGGGCGAGGTGGGCAGCTCGTGGGGAAGCTCGGAGGGGTGCCCGAAGAGCCAGCCCTGGCCAGGTGGCACCATCGTGGGTGCCATCTCGACCTGTTCTTCGGTCTCGATCCCTTCGGCCAGGATCATCGAGCCCCGGCGGTCCACCTCGGCTTCGGCGGCGTGGACGATCCGGGCAACTTCGCCCTCCGGAAGTTCCTTGAGGAGCCGCAGGTCGAGCTTGATGATGTCGGCCTGAGGAATGGAAGGAGGGAGACGGATCGAGGGTTGGACCCCATCTTCGAGGGCCAGCCCCCCCCGAGCTCCCCTCATCTCTTGCACCCGGTTGTAGAGGTCTGCCGGCCGGGTGGTGATGGCACCCTCGTTGATCTCGAGGATCACACGAAGGTCCGTGCGAGCTTTGAACCCAGGTCTCCTGGTAGTTCCCTGGGAGGGAACGTTCAGGGCGTCGGGCTCCACGTTCACGAACAGGGTGAGGGGGTCGGACCCCGCGTCCAGGGCGGCCCCTGAGGGCGGTGGCGGCAGGCCCAGTCGAGGGTCCCCAACCCGCCCGTAAGAGCAGGCCGCGTCGAAGGAAAGGTCAGCTCGAGCCTCGAGCCGGGCGGACCGCGGGTAAGGGCCTCGTAACCGGAGACCTCACGGGTGCGAAGGTCCACGACCGGCTGGAAGATGGGTGCGGATCGCCCCCTCGAAGAGGATGTCATCGAGTAGCGACTTGAGGTCCTGCTGCGTCTCTAAAGACATCCCATGGGTCTCCTCTTGGGCCGCTCCCCCTGATAGTAGATTCTATGGTCATGGAAGACACGGGACCTCGCCATGGCCATCGAAGAGCTCCGCCCAGGTCAAGGAGAGTACCTTGACGTCGATTCCAAAAGAGCCGCGTAGAGCAGCTGAAGAGCTCCGCGGCCCCGGCTTCTGGGACGAGCAGGCGGAGGCCAGAAAGCGATGGCGGAGCTGTCCCGGCTCTCGGAGGACGTGACCACATACGACCGGATCGTCCGAAGGGCTGAGGATGCCGCCCTGATGGGAAAGCTTGCGGAGAAAGAGAAGGACAGGACACGGGAGCCGAGGTTCTGACCGAGGTGGGAGTTGGAGGCCGGCCTCTCCTCGCTCGAGGTGCTGGCGCTCCTAGGGGCGAGTTCGACAGCAATCCCGCCATCCTCGAGGTCCCGCAGGGGAGGGCGGAACGATTCGCAGGACTGGGCCGAGATGATGCTCGGATGTACCTGCGCTGGGCCGAGCGAAGATCCTTCAAGACCGAGATCCTCGGTCACCCCGGCGAGGCGGGCATCAGGGCGACGCTGACCGTTGAAGGCACGCCTACGGTCTGCTTGCGGCCGAACGGGGGGTGCACAGGCTGGTCAGGATCTCTCCGTTCGATTCGGCGAAGAGACGCCACACCTCCTTCGCCTCTGTGGATGTGACTCCGGAGGTTCAGGACGACATCGAGATCGGGTGAACAACGACGATCTGCGGATCGACACGTATCGCTCCTCGGGGCCGGGGACAGCACGTTAACGTGACGGACTCCGCGGTGAGGATCCACGCATATCCCCACGGGGATCGTCGTTTCCTGTCAGAACGAGCGCTCGCAGATGCAGAACCGGGCGGTCGCCATGCGGGTCCTGAAGTCCCGGCTGCTCGCGCTGCCGCGAGGAGCGTGAGGCCGAGCTCGCCGTGTTGCAGGGCGAGAAGAGGAGATCGGCTTCGGCTCGCAGATCCGCTCCCCGTCCTGCACCCGTACCAGATGGTGAAGGACCATCGCAGCCTGCAGGAGGTCGGCAATGTCAGCTCGGTGCTGGATGGGGACATCGACCGGTTCATCGCAGCGGAACTGAAGCGGAAAGCAGCGGCAACTGTTGGTGCGCGGGAAGCTCAAGCGAAAGGCGTCCGATGGAACAGGTTCCTGACGTAGTTGGAAGGGTCGAGCGGGCTGATCTGAACGAGCTCCGATCGGTTGATATCGAGGACGTGTACACGCAGATGGATTGGCTGCTGCGGTCACGGCCCACCCCGCTCGACCTTTATCACCGGTGGGAGAACCAGAACTGGTCACGCAGGACCTCGACTTCTCGCAGGACGTTCAGCAATGGGCCGACATGACCGGTGTCTTCCAGGGCATCCGCGATGAGCTGCAGAGATCGTTCACGCTCTTCTTCGTGGGCGAGCAGGCGGTGACCGACACGTTGTCACCTCTGGTGCACGCGGCCCCCGACGAGCCCTCTCGGATCTTCCTTTCAACCCAGCTCGTGGACGAGGCGCGGCACACGGTCTTCTTCTCGCGTTTCTTCAGGGAGGTGGTGGGGCTCGAGGGCGGCCTGACGGAGGCGTTGTCCTTGCTGAAGTCGAGGACGGTAGTCGGCTTCAGGACGATCTTCGACGGAGATCTGGTGGACGCTACCGACGCGGTGCGCAAGGAACCCAGCGATTACGGCGCATGGGTCAAGGGCGTGACCACGTACCACATCGTCATCGAGGGGATGCTGGCGCTCACCGGGATGCGCTTCCTGCTCAACATCGTGAGGGAGATGGGCATCTTGCCCGGCTTCTATGCAGGGTTCACGGCGGTGGCTCGCGACGAGTCCCGGCACGTGAACTTCGGCGTGAGGGCTTTGATGGAGGCCGGCGTACGCGACCGGACCCACCTCCAGCGTGTCGAGGAGCAGATCGAGCAGCTGCTCGAGCCGGCGTGCAGGATCGTTGCGGCCCCCGACCGTAAGTTCGCCATCGGGGTGGAAGAGACGCCACCGAACCTGCGCATCAACCCCTTCGACGTCCGGGATTTCTCGTTGCACTCGCTTACGAAGCGTCTGAAGGTCGTCGGGGCCTCGGAGGAATTCTGCCGCCACGTGTGGGAGCAGGGGAATTCATTCTATCGAGCCGCGTGGGCGGAGTACGAGGACATACAGGGTGAGGAGCACCCATACCGGTTCTTCGAAGCGATGGCTTCATCGAGTGCCTGAACTTTCGCTACTCTGGTAACCGATGATCAAGCTGACCGAGGTCCGTAAGGAATACAAAGGGGGGATCCGCGCCCTCGACGGTTTCTCGATAGACATCGAGAAGGGCGAGTTCGTGTTCATCGTCGGGCCGTCGGGATCGGGGAAGTCGACCCTCATCAAGCTGCTCACCAAGGAAGAGGAGCCGAGCTCGGGCGAGGTGTATGTCGCCGGGAAGAACCTGGCGAACCTCCCGCGCTGGCGAGTCCCTTACCTGCGCAGGAACGTGGGTTGCGTGTTCCAGGATTTCAAGCTGCTGCCGAACAAGACGGTCTTCGAGAACGTCGCGTTCGGTCTCGAGGTCATCGGCCGTCCTCGCTCCGTGATCCAGCGTCAGGTTCCTCAGATCCTGGAGCTCGTGGGCCTGGGCGAGAAGCTGGACCGCTTCCCGGACGAACTGTCGGGCGGCGAGCAGCAGCGGGTGTCCGTCGCCCGAGCTTTCGTGAACAGGCCCCTCATCCTCGTAGCGGACGAGCCGACCGGGAACCTCGACCCCGCGACCTCGGTCGGGATCATGCGCCTGCTCGACCGCATCAATCGAACCGGGACGACGATCGTCATGGCGACCCACGACCATGCGATCGTCGACTCGATGCGAAGGCGGGTAGTCGAGCTCGAGAACGGCGTCGTCGTCAGAGACCAGTCCCGCGGGATCTATGGAGTTGGTACTTAGATGAGAGTTGGTTACTTCCTTTCCGAGACGATCACGAACCTGAGGCGCAACTTCCTCATGACGATCGCGGCCATCTCCACGGTCGCCATCTCGTTGCTGTTGCTCGGGGGCGTGCAGATCCTCGGGCTGATCGTCAATAACGTCACTCTCAACTGGGAGGCGAAGGTCGAGGTCTCCGCATTCCTGCGCGACGACATCACGCAGGGGGAGAGATCGAGCCTCCAGGGGCAGATCCATGCGTACGACGAGGTCGAGGACGTCCAGTACGTGACCAAGGCTGACGCCTTCGAGGAGTTCAAAGCGATCTACCGGCACAAGCCCGAGTTCTACGAGAACCTTCCGGAGGACGCGCTGCCTGCATCGCTGCGGGTGAAGCTGCACGACGCCGATGCCGCAGAAGAGGTTGCCGCTCGGATAACCGGCGCCCCCGGCGTGGACGAAGTGAAGTACGGCGGCGAGATCATCAAGCGTCTGCTTCAGGTGAACTCGCTGCTCCGTTCGATCACCTTCGTGATGTCGCTCGTCCTTATGATCGCCGCCGCCGCGCTTATCGCCAACGCCATCCGGCTCGCTATCTACGCTCGCCGTGAGGAGATCGGGATCATGAAGCTGGTGGGGGCCACGAACTGGTTCATCAGGATCCCGTTCATGCTCGAGGGGATCTTCGCCGCGCTGGTGGGGGCGATCGCGTCGGGTGCGATCGTCCTCGGCGCCAACAGTCTGTTGTTCTCTCGGTTGGCCGAGGCATTCCCGTTCCTCGGGCCGGTGTTCAGCTTCTCTGCCGGCGAGATGATCGGGGTGATCGTCACCCTCACGGGAGTGGCCGCGGTCGTGGGCCTCGTCGGTTCGACGATGGCTCTCAGGCGCTTCCTCGAAGTCTGACGGCGGCGCCGCAACGTTCGAGGTCACGTTGGAGACGTTGCTCCTGTGACCTTTGTTCTCTAGGATTGATGGGATGGGCTCTCTGAATCGGCACCGACGCGTTTATTCGCTCCTCGCCGTCTTCCTCGGCGGGCTACTCGCCTTGTGCCTCCCAGCCCTCGCCGACCCCCGAGACAAGCTCGAGAAGATCGAGGAGAAGAAGGAAGACGTCGCCGGCAAGAGACACGAGCTGAGCGAGCGCGGGCAGAGGCTGGCGAGCAGGATCGGGGCCTTGGACGCGCGGCGGGCGAAGGTCGAGGACAAGGTCTACGAGCTGGACGACACCATCAGGGGCCTCGATGCGGAGATCGTGGAGGCGAAGGAGGATCTCGAGCGCGAGCAGCAGCGGTTGGCGCTCCTATCCCGCGACCTCCAAGGCATCCTCGGCCGTCTCAGCGAGCGGACGGATGCGTTCACCGATCGGGCCGTTGCCGCTTACATCGCGGGGCCCACGGCTTACATGGACTCGCTCCTCACCTCCGAGAGCTTCAACGACCTTCTCAACCGTTACGAGTACTACGAGTCGGCGCTGAACGCCGATTCGGCGATCCTCACCGAGATCGAGGTTCTCCGGGAGGACACCGAGATCCGCAGGGATCTCATCCTCCAGAAGGAACACGAGATCGCCATCACCAAGACGAACCTGGAGTCCGACCGAGCGGAGCTCGCGAGTGCCCGTGCCGCCTCGGCTCAGGTGCTGGCTCAGCGTGAAGAGGTGCTCGTCGAGAAGGAGAACCTGCTCGCGAACATCGAGTCCCACAAGGAGCGCTTGAGGGCTCTCGAGAACGAGCTCGACAACAACTCCGATCAGATCGAAGCCCTGATCCTGGCGCGCCCGCCGGCGGCCCGGGCGGCGGCCGCGGCCGCGGCCGAGGCCGCGGATGACAACGGTGGCGGTAATGCACCCGCCCCGCCGGTGCAGACGAGCAGCGGCCAGCTCGCATGGCCCACGAGTGGCCCCGTCACTTCCGGCTATGGATACCGGACCCACCCGATCTTCGGGGACCAGCGCCTCCATACAGGGATCGACATCGGAGCGGCGTACGGTGCCTCCGTGGTCGCTGGAGATGGTGGCGTCGTTACTTACGCCGGATCCATGAGTGGCTACGGGAACGTGATCGTCGTGGACCATGGAGGCGGCCTCTCCACCACCTACAACCATCTCTCTGCGTTCAACGTCGGGACGGGCCAGTCGGTCTCCCGCGGCTCCCAGGTCGGCTCGGTCGGTTGCTCCGGGTACTGCACGGGGCCTCACCTCCACTTCGAGGTGAGGGTCAACGGGTCCCCGGTGGACCCGATGCCGTACCTCCAGTAGTGGGCGACGACCAACTCCGGGGGGGCGGCGATCCGTACGCGCCCGAGTCCGGTGCCCATCATCCATTAGAGGTCGACGGCCACTACCCTGAAAGGGTGGATAGACGCCGCATCTTCATCCCGATCCTGATCACCGCCCTGCTGGCGGGAGCCGCCGCGTTCGGCGCCGGGTTCGCGGTGGGTCAGAACAGGGAGCGGGCGATCCTCGGATCGGTAGAGGGTGGCGCTTCGGGGTCTAAGGCGATCCAGAGGGCGTACAACAACATCATCTCGAAGGCCGTTTCGGCCCCCAGCGCCGACAAGATCGCTCAGGGCGCGATCAAGGGGATGGTCGAGGTCTTGAAGAAGGCCGAGGACCCCTACGCGTCCTACTTCTCCCCTCAGGGGTACGAGAGCTTCACGCAGCTCTCGACGGGTGGGTTCTCTGGGATCGGGGTCGTCCTCAGGCAGGAGAAGCGGGGCCTGCGGATCGAGTCGGTGCTCGAGGAGACTCCTGCTGCCGGGGTCGGCCTGAAAGAGAAGGACCTCATCACGACGATCGACGGCAAGAACGTGACACGGATGAACGGCGATCTCGCGATAGCCAGGATCAGGGGGCCTGAGGGGACGACGGTCGACCTCGAGGTTCTGCGCCGCGGGAAGGTCTACCCCTACTCCATCGAGCGGGCTCAGATCGAGCTGCCCAACCTCGAGTCCAAGCTCCGCGCTGACGACCTCGGGTACGTCAGGTTGTACGGCTTCGCCCGGGGGGCGGGCGACCAGCTCCGCGAGGAGGTCCAGCAGCTGACCGATGAGGGCGCGACCGGGATCATCCTGGATCTCAGGGACAACGGAGGAGGGCTCTTCGACGAGGGGATAGAGGTCGCGAGCGCCTTCATCGAAGACGGCGTCGTCGTCTCCTACAAGGAGAAGAACGCCGAGCCTGTGGAGCAGGAGGCAGTGGGTGATGCGTTCGAGGAGATCCCGCTCGTGGTCCTCGTCAATGGGGGCACGGCGAGCGCCTCGGAGATCGTGGCCGGCGCCCTGCAGGACCGGGGACGCGCCCAGCTCGTCGGCGAGACGACCTTCGGCAAGGGGGTGGTCCAGCAAGTGATCGAGCTGGACGGCGCCTCCGGGGGTACGTCGGCTCTGAAGTTCACTACCGCCGCCTATTTCACCCCTTCCGGCCGCGACATCAACGGCAAGGGGATCGAGCCGGACGTCGAGGTCGACGGATCCGCTGCGTCCCAACTCCGGCGGGCGGCCGAGGTGCTTCAGCAGGCGGTGGCTTCGGCGCCTGCGGGGTGATGGCCGCCCCCAAGGAGGGCCCCGGCACCAAGCTGATCACCGCCAATCGCAAGGCGCGCCACGAGTACCTGATCGACGACACCTTGGAAGCCGGCCTCGCCCTCGTCGGAACGGAGGTGAAGTCCTGCCGCGACGGCAAAGCGAACCTGACCGACGCCTACGCGGTCGTGAGGGACGGTGAGGCATGGCTGATGCAGTGCCATATCGCCCCCTACACGCACGGGAACCGGGCCAATCACGACCCGCTCCGGCCCAGAAAGCTCCTTCTCCATCGGACCGAGATCGAACGCCTGGAGGCGAGGGTGGCCCGCGAGGGGCTCGCCCTCGTCCCGCTCCGCCTCTACTTCAAGCACGGGATAGCCAAAGCCGAGATCGCCGTGGGCAAGGGCAAGAAGACCCACGACAAGAGGGCGGCGACCGCCGAACGGGACGCCGAGAGGGCCATGCGCCGTGAGGTGGGCCGCCGCCGCTAGCTCCAAACCTATGCAGTTCCGGTAGCCCCGGTTCGCTGGCCCCTCCGTGGGTAAGCCCAAAACAATAGCCATCGACCCGCGCACGGGTGCGGGCCTACTCAAGGAGGAGTTGTTGTGGACGAATTCAAGGACGGTCTGGGAGATGCATGGGCTTCTATAGCCGCGTTCATCCCAAAGCTTTTCGGTTTCTTGCTGATCCTGATCATCGGGTACTTCGTAGCGAAGGCAGTGACCAAGGTGCTCGAGAAAGTGCTGGAGCGAGTCGGCCTCGACAAGGCGGTAGAGCGCGGCGGCATCGGCAAGATCCTGGAGAAGTCGAAGCTCGACGTTTCATCGATCCTGTCGAAGCTTCTGTTCTACATCTTGTTCCTGTTCGTCCTGCAGCTCGCGTTCGGGATCTTCGGGCCTAACCCGATCAGCGACCTGATCCACGGCATCATCGCGTTCCTGCCGAACCTGTTCG